>NZ_JBLHOE010000032.1:0-34152 GCF_047622445.1 Sulfurimonas sp. | reverse complement strand
CAGCAGTATAGGTTTGACCTTTTTTACGACTCATGTTATCTCCATTAATTTCATACTATTTTATCTATTTTAGAAATTAACTTTGCTGAATTCCTATCTTAGATATTCAGGCCATTATATTATTAGATATTTTCCAAATAAGATATTTACAATAATCCTTAATTTATTCATTTTTACTGGTACAGTTTTAGGGGTTCATTATATTATTAAGACAGATATAAAATACTAAAACTAAAAGGATTTTACTATGCACTCATTGGCACAACTTCAAAAACAACAAGTAGGGCTTAGACTTCCAGTTTATTTGGTAGAACAAATAGATGAATTTACAAAAGAATACAACTTAAATAGAACAGATATTATCATAGAGTCTATAAAATCTTATATAGAAAGATAAGAGGCACAAAAGTTATATGATGAGTTTGATACAGCTTGTAAAGAATTAAAAGAGGTTTTAGTCGACCCTAAGAAAGCTGATAAACTCCAAACACTTGATGAGTTATAGTCTCGTTGTTTTACCAACATTTTCTATAAAATTAAAAAAATTAGCTAAAAAATATAAAAAAATCAAAGTTGATTTACAAATATTACAAAAAGAGTTAATTTCCAATCCAAAAGTCGGAATAGCACTTCAACATAACTGCTATAAGATAAGAGTTCCAAATTCATCTACCTCAACAGGAGAGAGTGGAGGATTTAGATTAATGATGCAATACCAAGCCTATTAACATTTGTAGGCATTGGGTTTATTATCTTTGGTGGAGTTATGGTAGCTAAGTCTAAGTAATTGATATAATGAAGCGTCTTTAAAAAGTTAGGTTTTTACGGGCTTAGTTATTGTCTAGTTTATAGAGGAGATTTCAAAAGTTATCTTGCTAAAACTTTTTAAATAATTGTGAATGTGTTCCTATACGAAGAAGTTCAAGAGTATTATCTACAGTTCTATAAACTACAAGTAAGTCTCCACTAATATGAAGTTCTCTTGTATCTAAATACTCCCCTTGAAGTGAATGGTCTCTTGCTTCATTAGGTAAGTCTTCGTTATTTAGTAGTAATGAGATATACATAAAGAGTTTAGCGCTATTCGTAGGGTTGAGTTTTGCATTTTTTAACTCTTTTGAAAAAAGTTTATGTATAGCGATATCACGCACTTATTGAATAGCCTTTAATTCATCAAGAGTAATTTTAGTCATATTCTCGCCACTTCTTGCATCTTCAATCGCTTGCATTGTTTCTTCATTCGGTATCTTAATCTCAAATGGGATACCTCTCTCTAATACAGATTGAGATAAAAACATATTAAAAGCATCACTAAGTCCAATCCCATATGTTTTAAATATTTCTTGTGCTTTCGCTTTCATTTCAGAGTCAAGATATACGTTTGTTCTAACTTTTGCAGTCATAATATCTCCTTAATTAAAGAATTATAACACACATTGTGTGTTTTAGTCAATTTGAGTATTTATTGAAGTCATAGCATTTTGAACAACTAATCAAAGCTAAGCTTCTACTATATATAATAATGACTCTTAAAACTGAAGAAGAGTAATCGCTTCTGTTGTCTTATCAGCAGATTCTTTAAGAACAGGAAGAACCTCTTCTTTAATAAACTTAGCATCTCTGTAACTAGCATGTGCTGCTACATTCATAGCTGCTATCATCTCTCTATTTTTGTTATAAATTGGTACGGCGATGGAAATGAGACCATCTTCAACCTCTTCTTCAACCATTGCATAAGATTGATTTTTTTCAGAAAGTATTTTTTCATATAATCTTGCAGGATTAGTAATACTTCGTTTTGTATACGCAACTAAAGGAAGTGCGTCGATAAATTCCTTGAGTTCATCTTCTGGCATATGTGCCATAAAAAGTCTTCCTGTAGATGTATAGGCAGTTGGTAAACGTGTTCCTACTTGAATGCCTTCATTCATAATACGCCCAGCTGGAATGCGTAAAATGCATGTAATGTTTTCTTTATCTATAATAGAAACAGAACATGTCAGTTTACATGTCTCTACAACTTTTTTCATATTTTTTAGTGCTAAGTCTGTCCAAGGAAGAGAAGAAAAATAACTATATCCCAACTCTATAACCTTAGGAAGTAGAGAGAACTTATTTCCATTAAACGCAACATAACCTAGATGCTCTAAAGTAAGAAGTAGTCTTCTTGCACTTGCTCTCGTTATGTCAATCTTTTTAGCAACGTCGCTTACAGTCAACTCTACGTTATTATTGTCAAATGCCATAATGACTTTTAAGCCTTTAACAAATGACGTAACAATTTCTTTATCGTTTAGTAATTCCGATGACATATGCTATTTCCTTCTTTTTTTGAAATTCTACCACATCTATATAAAAAACTCTACTTTAAATCCTCAAATGCAAGACCAACATACTGCTCTGCAATAACTTTTCTACCTTCCTCTGAACTTAGGAAGTATTGAATTTCAGATGTTTCCATTTTTTTATCAAACTCATCTTTTTGATCGCCAAAATCATGAAGTAAATCTGTTAGCCACCATGAGAAACGTACACCATTCCAAATTCTTCTAAGAGCGATTGGAGAGTACTGCTCAATACAAGTCTTGTCACCCTCTTTGTAAACTCTTGTCATTATCTTATAAAGAGTAGAAACATCAGAAGCTGCAAGATTAAGACCTTTTGCACCAGTTGGTGGTACGATATGACCTGCATCACCCACTAAGAAAAGATTACCATACTGTAAAGGCTCACAAATAAATGAACGTGTAGGAACTATACTTTTTTCAATACTTGGACCAGTAATAAGATTGTCTCTTACTCCTGCTGGCATCCTCTTTTTAAACTCTGCCCAAAACTTATCATCACTCCAATCTTCAACTGTGTCTTCAAGTGGAACTTGAATATAGTATCGAGATCGTGTTTGTGATCTCATTGATGCCAATGCGAACCCTCTATCTGTCGTTGCATAGATAAGTTCAGGGTTAATTGGTTTAGTATCACTCATAAGACCTAACCAACCAAAAGGGTAAACTTTTTCATACTCAGTTTTTACATCATCAGGAATTGTTTGACGAGAGACACCATGAAAACCATCACAACCAGCAATATAATCACACTCTAATCTATACTCAAAACCATCTTTTTCATACGTGATATATGGATTATCTGATTTAACATCATGTGGCTGAACGTCATTTGCTTCATAAACAGTCTCAAGACCTCTTTTTTCTCTCTCTGCCATCATATCTCTAGTAATGTCAACTTGACCATATACAATGACACTATCATCGGTAAGTTCTTTAAGATTAAGCATCACTTCTTCATCATTAAATGAAAACATAACACTATCATGAACTTCACCTAATGTATCCATATTTTCAGCAGCCCCTGCTTCACGAACAAGTTTTGCAAAACCTTGTTCTAATACACCAGCTCTAATTCTACCAAGCACATAGTCACCTGTAACACGCTCTAAAATTACGTTATCAATACCTTGCTTATCTAATAGTAAACCTAAAAGAAGTCCTGAAGGACCTGCTCCGATGATTGCTACTTGTGTTTTTCTTGTTTGCATTTTATTTCCCTTTTTTTGTGTGAACTTAAGCTTCGAGTTTCTTTTCTAAGGCATCTAGAATTTTCATCGCGCTTAGTGCTTGTTGCACACTACAGTTTGGCTCATTTCCGTCTTTTATAGCCCTAATAAATTCTCTGTCTTGAAGTTCAATACCATTCATAGATACAGCTACATCAGATACATCGATTTGATTCTCTTTTCCATCAAATAAATCATCATAACGTGCTAAATAAGTTCCGTTATCACATATATAACGGAAGAATGTACCAAGTGGTCCATCATTGTTAAACGATAATGAAAGCGTACAGATTGCACCCGATGCACTTTTAAGACCAATACTCATATCCATAGCGATTCCAAGTTCTGGATGCTTTGGTCCTTCCATAGCTTGCACGTGAACAATCTCTTCACCAGTTTGATAAGCGAATAAATCAACTGTATGACAAGCGTGGTGCCATAGAAGATGGTCTGTCCAGCTACGAGGTTGACCTAATGCGTTTGTATTTGTTCTTCTAAAGAAGTACGTTTGAACATCCATCTGCTGAATTTTCATCTCTCCCGCTGCGATTTTGTTATGTACCCACTGATGTGATGGATTAAAACGACGAGTGTGTCCAGCCATGGCAACCATTCCAGTTTCTTTTTGAACATCAACAATTGCTTGTGCATCTTCAATAGAATCAGCCATAGGAATCTCAATCATTACATGCTTACCAGAGCGCATAATCTCTATAGCTTGCTCAGCATGAAGTTGAGTAGGTGAAGCAATAATTACAGCATCCATATCTTCTTTTAAAGACTCAGTTAAACTTGTTGTATAGTGAGGAATATTGTAATCCTCAGCAGTTTTTTGAGCACTTTGGATTCTTCTACCAACAACACTTACAACCTCCACACCATCAATTTCCTTTAATGCGTCTAAGTGTTTAATACCAAATGCGCCATTACCAACTAAACCTATTTTCATTTTTCATCCTTTTTTTTATTTTCCATAATTACTAAACCATAATGCGTATTTGAAACTGGGGCATGAGTAAAACGGTGAACTTCGTTTACCTCTTCATCCATCGCACCTCTCATTGTTAACCACATGATTGACTCAATACCTTCAGAACCTGTTTCACGAAGATACTCAGTATGAGAGATATCTTTTACAGCCATTGGATCATTTACTAACTTCTCTAACCAATCATTATCGTATTCTTCATTAATGAGACCAGCACGTTCACCTTGAAGTTGATGAGAAAGACCACCAGTGCCAAAGATAGCTACAGTAATATCTTCAGGATAAGACTCCACTGCTTTGCGGATAGCCTTACCAAGGTTATAACAACGATTTCCCGTTGGTTGTGGATACTGAACCACATTTACATACAAAGGAATTACCTGACAAGGCCATTCTTCTGGTTGATCGTACATGATTGAAAGAGGAACAGTTAAACCATGGTCTACAGGCATCTCATTTGTAATAGTCATATCAAATTCATCTAAGATGAGTGACTCAGCTATATGCCAAGACAAGGCGGCATTTCCTTCACATGAGGGAACTTGACGAGGACCATACCCTTCATCTGCTGGTTCATATCTATCAGCTACACCAATACCAAAAGTCGATATGTTCTTGAGTGAAAATGCAGAAGCATGATCATTGAAAACAATTAAACAAACATCAGGTTTAGTTTTAGCCATCCACTCACGTGCTGGAGTAATTCCTTTGATAAACGGATCCCAATATTCACCGTGCATCTTGTCGTTATCAATCACTGCACCAACAGTTGGTATATGTGAAGTACCTATTCCTGCAATTATTTTAGCCATTGTTATTCTCCTTTTTACTACGGTTACCTTTAATTGGACGACCACCATCAATCATCATCTGAGCAAAGTCAGCCTCAGTCATACCGGTTCCAGACATAGCTGCCCCTGCACCTTGCATAGAAATTCCATCGTATGCTGCTATTTTAAATGTATAGTAGATATTTCCACCGATTTGTAACATTCCTAAAAAGTCTCTTTTTAAAACAGATTGAACCTGCTCTTCACTCATAGGGAATGTTCTTAAGTATGCTTCTTCATTCGCTTTAAACTTTTCACGTCCTTGCTCAGTGTTAAGTGACATACAAAACATATTTAAATGGTAACCCTTAATTGAGTTCTCTTTATCAAAGACATATGTTCCGGGGATATCGTCGTAATCTCTTTCTTCTCTCATACCTTACTCCTTAAAAGTGCTTAGCAATATGTTGCTCAATTCTTGGATAAACTTTTCTAATGTTACCTTCAAAAATCATCTGTTTTTTCTCATCACTAATTTTAGCACCATCTATGTATCTTTTTGTATCATCAAAGAAATGTCCAGTAAGTGGATCTATCCCTCTTACTGCCCCAATCATCTCTGAAGCAAAAAGAATATTTTCAGTCGGTACTAAATCTAGCATCAAGTCAATTCCCTCTTGGTGGTATACACACGTGTCAAAATAAATATTATTCTCAATAATTGAGTTTAAGTTATCTAATTCAAGCATATCACATAAACCACGAAAGCGTCCCCAATGAAAAGGTACTGCACCACCACCATGAGGTACAACGATTTTCAACTCTGGAAAATCTTTGAAAAGTGTTTTACTCATCATCATTTGTGTAAACGCTGTAGTATCCGCACCTAAGTAGTATGATGAAGTTGTATGTAAAGTACAGTTACATGAGCCACTTACATGAATCATTCCCGGTACGTTTAACTCCACCATCTTTTCATAAAGTGGGTACCAGTATTTATCATCTAAAGGTGGAGCATCATTCCAAAAACCACCACTTGGGTCTGGATTGATATTACAACCAACAAAACCATACTCTTTTACACAACGTTCTAATTCATCAACACTTGTTTGGATACTAGCCCCTGGAGATTGGGGAAGTTGTGCAGCTCCTACAAAGTTTTTTGGAAACATTTCTACAATTCTATGAATAAGCTCATTACAATGTTCAGTCCAGTTTTTACTTGTAGTGCTATTACCGATATGATGACCCATCCAAGATGCTCTTGGAGAAAAAATTGTTAGATCAGTCCCTCTTTCCTCTTGCAATTTGAGTTGATTATTTACAATACTTTCTCTTAACTGCTCATCAGTAATATTTATTTCACCCTTAAGGTGTGCTACTAAAGGATCATTTTTAAGTTCAGCTTTTTGCTGTTCTCTATAATCACCTAACTCTTTAGGGCCTGTTGTATAATGTCCGTGACAATCTATAATCATACTTTTATCCTTACTTTAAATCTTCGAGAGTATCAACATAAACAAAACCAGCTTCTTCTAAACGAGGACGCATTTTGTATATATCTAAACCTAATATTCCAGCTTCTAATTGCTGACGTTTATCTTCTTCATTCGCTTCGCGTTTGATTGATGCTTCTAGAGTTGCCTCTGCTTTTTCTCTAGGAACAACACAAATTCCATCATCATCTGCAATCACAACATCCCCTGGCATAATGTGCTGACCGGCACACATGATAGGTACATTTACAGATCCTAGAGTATTTTTAACAGTTCCTCTGATTGATATATCTTTAGACCAAACTGGAAAATCCATTTCTTGAAGGTCTTTAGTATCACGAACACCTGCTTCAATAATAAGACCACGAACACCTTTTGCAATTGCAGAAGTAGCAAGTAAGTCACCAAAGTAACCATCAGAACATGGTGTTGTTGTAGCTATAACTAAAACATCTCCAGGTTGACATAACTCAATAGCAACATGAAGCATCCAGTTATCACCGGGTTGTGCTAAAACAGTTATAGCACTACCAGCTATTCGTTTACCTGTATAAACAGGTCTCATATGTGCTTGCATATTTCCTATACGACCTTGTGCTTCGTGTGCAGTAGCCGCACCAACTTTTGCAAGTCCATCAATAATCTCAGCATCGGCACGTTGAATATTTTTAACAGCTACGCCTAATTTTGTATGTGTTATCATTTTTTAATCCTCAAATCCGTAAAGTCTAGCAGGGTTATCTACTAAAATCTTTTTCTGTGTCTCTTCATCTGGTGCAATTAAAGGTAATAAGTCTAATAAATCTGCATCATCAGGCATATGTTCTTTAATGTTTGGATGCGGGTAATCCGTTCCCCAAAGAATTCTATCTGGTGCAATAGCAACTAAACCTTGAGCGTAAGGAACAGCATCATAAAAAGGAGCACCATGTGGAGAGATTCTCTCAGAACCAGAAATCTTAACCCACCAGTTCTCTTTTTTCATAAATTCGCAAAGAATCTTGTATGCTTCTTGGTGTACTGTTAAGTTCGTTGGAACACGACCCATATGGTCAACTACTATTGGTAAGTCAAATTTTGCAAAAAAGTCTGCATATTTAATAATATCTTCTGCATTTACATGGATAACTAAGTGCCATCCCAATGGAATGACTTTGTTAATTACATTTTCCATTTTTACCAAATCAGGTGCACCACCTAAGTGTGTTACAAAATTAAATCTAACTCCTCTAACCCCACCATCATCTAGCTCTTTAAAATCTTTTACACTAAAAGTATCGTCTGCTATACAAACTCCACGGTATGCACCGTTACTAGAAGCAATTGCATCAATCATTGCACGGTTATCAATCCCATGACAACTTGCTTGAACAAGAACTGCTCTATCTAAACCTAATGTCTTATGTAATTTTGCTAAATCCTCTTTTGGTCCATCTGGTGGCCAATATGTAGCCTTATCAGAGTAGGGAAATATTTCATGTGGACCAAAAACATGACAGTGTGCATCACAAGCATTTTTAGGTGCTTTGTATTTTGGCGTACTTGTATTTTTATTTGGAGCCATACAGCTTTTTTTCTTCATATATTTTCCTTTTAATTATAATTTTGAGAGGGGTAATACACTTCCCCTTTACATAAAATGCGTGCAGTTCTAAGTAGGCCTGCTTTTTTAATTACTAAATCACCTTTAGACTCATCACATATAAGCTCAACTGAGAATTCACCAGATGGATGTTCAACTGACATTTGTTTGTTAAGTTTTTGTGGAACTACAGAGATAGCATGCGCTACAGTTTTAGGAAATATACAAGCTGTTGCAACAGATACTGCGCCTAAAACACCAATAGATGAGTGACAAGTATGTGGTATAAATGTTCGAGTACATATATTACCACCCTCTCTTGGCTCTGAAATAAGCGTCATTTTTGGGATTACCTTAGATGTAACATCTCCCAATCCCATACGCGTTCCAGCTTCTAAACGAATAGACTCTACTTTTGCTAAAAGTTCTTTGTCTAAACTAAGTTCAGGGCATGTCTCATAACCATTTTTACCTAAATCATTTGCTCGTATAACAACTACGGGCATACCATTATCAATACAAGTTACATTAACACCATCAATCTTTTCACTGTACTTTCCAGTAGGGAAGAGTGAACCACAGATAGAACCTGCTATATCTAAATAACGACATATCACGGGAGCTGCACTTCCCGGAACGCCATCAATTTTAGTATTTCCTTCATATTCTATTTCTCCATTTGGTGTCTGCACCACTAATTCGCAAATTTTGTCACTATTGAGCATATTTACTCTTATCATAGTTGTCTCATCGTGAATTTTAACCATGCCAGACTCAATAGCAAAAGCACCAACTCCTGAGAGTATATTTCCACAATTAGGTGTGCTATCTACTCTATTTTGACCAACAACTACTTGTACAAACAAATAGTCAACATCTACATCTTCTTTCGTAGATGGACCAACAATAGCAACTTTACTTGTTAATGGATGTGATCCACCAAGTCCATCAATCTGTCTATCATCACGACCCATAACACTTAAAAGTATCTCGTCCCTTTGCTTTACATCAGAGGGTAAATCAGATGCTTTAATAAAAACACCCTTTGAACTTCCACCTCTAATTTGCATAATTGGTAATCTATTTAGCAATTGTTAATTCCTTCATTTGCGAACACTTGTTCGAAAATTATAACTATAAAATCCTAATTTAGCAAATATTTAGTCAAAAAAGTTTATTTTGCGCACAAGTGTTCGTTTTTGTAACATAAGAGTGTAAAATATACTTTGAAATTTTGCACTGTATATTAATGGGATTATTGGGATTTGAGAAAGTTTCTAAATTAAGGGATTGTTCTTTTTGAATGTATAGGGTTCATCAATTCATTCTTGATATAGCCCTAGTACTTCTTATATTTACTTAGCTCTGAATTAAATTTCGCTTTTGAAATGTTTATTGATAAGTGTTCTCATGTCTCTTCTTTGGATCCGCAAGTCTGGAGATTTTTCCTAAAAATCGTTTAACTGGTGAAATTAAAAACCAAATAAACACAAAAATATGGATAGGGGTAATATCCCCCCTCCACGCTTGCTGGAGGATATGCAGCATTAAAATAAATGCTACGGCCTCTAATATTATAAATAGTATGGGGAGGACTTTACTTCCCGACCTTCTTATATGTTTCGCCATAATATATTCCTTTTTTTCAAAAGATATAATGTCGTAATATTTTCAATTCCTTGTAATGCTTATTTCATAATGATTTATTACAACTACTTATTAAATAGTAGCATAAAACTGCAAAGTATTACAAATAGTTATGTATTAATGAAAAAGTGATTAATCTCTAATTAAAGGACTTATAGAAGATTTAATTAATATGGGGATTAAGGAGTTAGTATTTAGTCGACTTATAAGATTGATTAGCTTTTTTATGTTCTAGTCTCATATCCAACATTTTGAGCTTGTCATCAAGAGGGTAGATTTTTCTAGCCTCTTTGATCTCTTTTATAACTGCATCTAAATTAATATTTGGATTATCTATATCAACCTTCATAAACTTTTTTTGTATTGCATGTAAAGGATGTGAGTCATGTGGTATTTGCTTCTTTTCATAGGCAACAAAAAAAGAACCTATAGTTACAATAATTAGAAAAACTAGTACTACAACAAATCTCACTAGACTACTTCAATACTCGCATCAGCAATTTCTATCACGTCACCCGCAATAATCTTTGCACGCTTACGTAATTCTGCTTCACCATTACGATTCACATATCCCTCTGCTATAAGATGCTTTGCTTGTGCTCCACTATCTACTAGATCTAAAACTTTGAGTAATTTAAACAGCTCTATATAATCGTCTTTTAATTCGTATTTCATGATGTTAACCTTTTATGTATGACATAATATCAAAGAAACATTTAAAACTTCGAGTGCTATAATCAAGTATTATGATTATAGGTTCTCCTTCATTCGCAAATATCAGCTCTAGCTACACAATTAAACTCAATGAGGAAGAATCTCTTGAGTTTAAAAAAGAAAAAGTAGTTGATAACCCCAATGAGCTAAAAAAAGAAGAAATTAAAGAGATAGAGAATAAATCTTCTATAAAAAGCTCTGCCTCAAAAGAACTTAGCGAAGGTGAAGAGCAGCTTGTTAAAGATCTAGGTACTCGAGATGCTGAAGTAAGAGCCCACGAAGCAGCACACCAATCAGCTGGCGGGGGAATGACTGGAGCCGCAAGCTTTACCTACCAGCAAGGTCCAGATGGCAAGATGTACGCCATAGGTGGTGAAGTTTCTATTTCTATGAAAGGTGGATCAACTCCCGAAGAAACCATTGCAAATGCGAGACAAATCGCATCTGCCGCGATGGCAGCAGCTGAACCAAGTTCACAAGATTTTGCAGTCGCTTCAAGTGCTAGAGTGATGGAGATGAAAGCACAACAGCAATTGGCAAAAGAACAAAGAGAAGAAACTCTTGGTATAGAAACTTACTCGAACTCTGCTAGTGATGAAAACACCGAGAATAAGGATAATAGAAGTTCTGTAAAACCCTTTAATATTTCAGCTTAAACACTTCTTTTTTACACAATTAATACATAATCTAAGTGATTGAGATGGTACAGAAGTACACCTAATTAAATCGAATTTCTAAATAAAGGGATAATGGTCGTAGTCGCTAAATTGATGGAGAGAGAGACTACCTACAAAGAAGAAGTATGTAAGTAATACCTGCTTTAGTGGATTGTTTCACCCAATAGAGGGTGGAACGAAAAATGATAACACAAGTTTATAAATCAATAAAAATGAAACTCTCAGGCAAAGTCTACTGTCCTCCCCTAACACAACGAACATAATTTCTATCCGTCTTATCGTCGGAGCTATCATAGCCAAAGTCAAAACTAACCCACCACGCACGGCCTATATCGCTAGCTTTGGTAGTAGAACTCCAGTAATGGTTAGAGGTGGTATTTCCAAACACATTGCTTATCGAAGTATGGCTATCCGTATCCTTCACGATAGAGGTCAATTCGTTTATGTTTGGCAATCTCCAGTCACTCTGTGAACCTAGAGTTGAGGCTTCACAATAGTCTATAGCATTCTGCCATGACATAGTTGTTGGCGTTACGTCATCTTGCCATACCAAACTGGTTGTGCTGTCTGTTACCATATCATTACTGCGGGTAAATCCCGCATAACTTAGACTAAATGTGATTAAAATTAAAAGGATTGCTTTCATATATCTTTCCTACCTTGTTAAATAAATTCCAGCTATTTGTATGCTTGATACGCCCTACAAATGAAGCTATGTTCGAACTTTCAAAAACTCTTGAGAGTCTTTAACTCTTTTTCTAAAATAAGCGTGCTTATCAAATCCCCATACTTCTCTACCAGTTACCTTAAAGATTAGGTATCAACAATTTCACATCTGTAGGATTACTCTACTGTCCTAACACAACGAACAAAACTACCGTCACCGGAGGCTTTATTGTCTAGGTTCGTATGGCCATCGCTGAAGTAAACAATCCAGCCACGGTCAGTATTTCCCGTAAGCGTAGTAGAAGTCCAG
Source organism: Sulfurimonas sp. (assembly GCF_047622445.1). GTDB lineage: Bacteria > Campylobacterota > Campylobacteria > Campylobacterales > Sulfurimonadaceae > Sulfurimonas. The sequence continues at coordinate 21,728 of NZ_JBLHOE010000032.1, read as the reverse complement.
TGATGGTCCTCCCCGGTATGCTGAAATATAGGATTTATAGATGGATAATAATGTCCGTAATCAATTAAGCTAACCAGCTCTTTTCTTGTCGGAACTCTCCAGTCTTTGTAACCGTCCAGAACTAAACCTGAACATAAAGTTTCCGCTGCTTTCCATGTCAGGAAAGAAGTCACTGCATCATCCTGCCACATTAGGTTTGTGACGTTGTCTATAACAGTACCATTTACATCATCACGAGTATAACTAACTGTAACCCCACTTTGATAGGAGCCATCATCCTTCACGCTCCCATCTGTTACTATACTTGCCTGTGTTATTATATTCCACCACTCATCTGAATCACTGTAGATATTTGTATCATAGCTATTTGTTTGTCCTGTTTTTTTAAGCGTTGACGTTGGAGCTGCGATTGTTTCAGCCAAAGGGATGACACAATCAGAATTTCCCTTTACCCAATACCCTTCACCTTTAGTAAGTAAAGTTATCGGAGTCATACTGTTATTATAATTTACCGCATTGGCTACGTGTATCTGCCACTCTAGATTATTTATATCTGTAGTGTCATATTTCCAGACGTAGTCTATACATGTACTGTCAAAAATTGAAGTATTTATATCTTGCGTAGCGCCTAGAAGTTGCCAACCACTTTTGATGTTAATGTCTGCCCTTAACATTGTGCTAAAAAGTACTAACCCGATGGCTACAATTGAGGTTTTTTTCATGGTTTATTGCCTTTTTTAAATTTATTAAACTGCTGGTGGAGCCGGTGGTGCGTCTAGTTCTATTGCCGAATTCGGATCAACTGCTGGTGCTGACTCTGGTACGCGGGCAATACTTATAGTTACATCTACACTTGAACTGTCTCCTAGACTATTTGTTGCATAAACACTCAAGACATGAGTAGTGCTATTATTCTCATAATCAAATGTTATTTTGGTAGAGATAGATCCTTTTGTGTTTATATCAAAGTTAGTTGTATCACTGAGAGTAAAACTTAGTATGGAACTTCCTTCAGCGGTTACCGTTATATTTCCAACTACGGTCCCTATGCTTGCGTCTTCATCTATGGAGGTTGTAAAAGCTACTAAGGTTGGTTTTGTATCGAGTACATTAACAAGAAGAATAGTTACACTCTGAGTATCAGTTAAACCACCATCACTTACCAGTGCTGTAAAAGTATAAGAAGCTTGCGCTATCTCAAAGTCTGGAGCAGATTTAAAAGTAACTACACCTGTAGAGCTGTCAATATTAAAAAAATCAACATCAGTTCCCCCTATACTGTAAATTAAAGTGTCTCCATCATTATCTGTTGCATCTATATCTATAGCCCTAGTTTGATTCTCATTTACACTCGCTGTTGCACTTGAAGTTATAGCTGGTCTAGTATTTGTCGGTGTTGTAGTTACTGGCACTGTTGGATTTCCGTTCTCATCAATACTAAGTTCTGAAAAAGTCTCATCAAGGTGAGTCTGTGCTTCACCTTCATTCACAAGAACTGTATCGCTACCCAATACTTCTTGAATATCTTCGTCAAATGTTGGCGAGGTAAAATCAATAGTTCCAAGACTAGCTAACTGTTCTTCATCTATTTCAATTCCGTTACTTGGGTCGCCATCACTATCAAGTGTTTGTAGTAATTGTGCAAAGTTAAGTGAAGCTGCTGGATTACCAGAGAATAATACACTAGGTGTAACAATAGCTGTAGCTGGAACTTCTCCTAAGTATGTACCTCCAAGAGAAAAGCTTACAGTATCTCCAATTGAACAAGTAAACTCACCTAAGCTATTTGTTGTGCCACTATTACCAGAACTACAAGTGTAATTAAGTCCTGCTACTGCAGCATCTACAAATACACCTGTAATAGTTGGTATTTTTATACAACGCACTGGAGCTGCAGTTGTTCTCGTAGTTAAACTGTATGATGCAGATGTCTCGTTATATTTTAATGTTTTCGTAAAACCACTTGAAGATGGAGTACTTGATTGTAAGTAGCCATTAATATTTTTGTTTTTCATAGGACCAGATTTAGTACGTTGACCACTCAAAGGAATGTTGAGGATGTTTTCATCTGTAGATACTGTTTCTGTTAAGAGTTCATCTATCGTTGGAACTTCATACCCTGTTGGACATATATCCCAATCTGTACTTCTTAATGCTCCACTACTGTCTGCCTCAGTCCAATCCGATTGAGATATTACAAACTTGTCACTATCAGTTGTTAAAGAGGAAAATGCTTTTAAGCTAATTACACTTCCTAATTTTTCATGACCATCTGCATCTCTACCCCATTGGTAGTAGTCTCCATAACACTCTGCATCTTTACTTGTAGTACAGTTTGTTCTAGCACCTATATTTCTATCCAGCCATGTTCTTCCTGTTATTTCTGAACTTATTGTGCTGTATTTTAAATTATTATGTTGAAACTGCCAATCATCGTTTATTATAGATATTGCACTTTGAGCATCACTTCTTAAGTCATTTATTTGATTGATTCTATCTGTTGCTGTGGATGCTTCTATTGTAATATCTTTTAGAACTTCGATAGAAGCTAAATAAGCTGGATCATTTTCAGGGTTTTGAGAGTCTTGTACATTTGTAAGTATGCCAAGTGAGTTCGTAAAATTTACGGCTACTGCTACTTTATTTGTTATGAGGTTTTGTCTTTGTATGGCAGCTTGTACTTTTTCTGGGGATAAGTTTGGATAGTTTGCTGCTGTTAAGTCTGTACTAAGAGATGCATCTATAAATTCTGCTACTACGTCACTTCTAGATATCCCATTATTTATTAAGTCCGTCCAGTATGCTATACCTACTGTATCTCCTTCTTGACCTAGGGAGTTTATATATATTGCTTTTACAAAAGCTTCATTACCCATACTGCTATATCTTGAAGTAAATGTAGGATGTGTTGCAAAGCCTGATGCAAGATCTTTGAGTACAACTAATACATCTATACCACTTGCCTCTGCATTTTTTCCCTGAGTTTTCCAATACGTTAAACCTTCCTCATCTGCTGCTCTGTTAAAGAATGAAATATAAAGTCCTGATATTTTATCTTCTATTGTTACTGCAAATGTGTTTGTTGGGAAAGTAATAGCCGATATCAGGGCTATGCTTAATAGGGATGTTTTTAGTTTATTCATCGGTTTACTCTTTATACATAGATATCATCATAATACCTAAATTATATAATGTTTCTCTCCTATTATAAAAACTTAAGTGCGTATCTAAATAGTATCTTTTAAATAAATTGTTTGAAGTGTATTATTGAAAGTATTACTACATTTGTATAGTTACATGGTTTTAGTGTTACTTTGTGACTATTTATAGCGTCAATAGAATTGGATAATAAAGCTTCTCTAGAACCTTTTGGTATTTCTACCTAAATTTCAAAAATACTATACTTTAGTAAAAAAATACAATAATATTAAGTTCTATAAAGTTTAACTATACTAGTATTCAATATAGGATAAAATGTGAAATTTCTGAAATATCTATTATTACTAATATCAATACATATTTATGCAGCTGATACGATAAAATCCTATGTGTTGATAGGACAGAACTATGCGCAGCAAACAATAGGTAGTAATCTATTCCAAGACGTGGCTATTAAAAGAAAACTTATGTCATTCTCCGCATTGGTAGATTTTAAAGAGTTTCAATTCTATGCCAGTTACAAGCACAGTCCTTATCAGCAGATTGGTTCGGGTACTCTTAATAATGATGTTCAAATTGATTTTTTTCAAAAGGCATATCAACTTGAAACAGGTTTTAGTAGAAAATTCTATCTTAGTGATAACTTCTTTATTGCACCTGCATTAATCTATTTTCATACCGCACAGCACAATACAAAAAAAATTTCAATACAAGAGATACAGAAAAAAAAAGTCGACCAAGATTTACGTCCCTATCTTTATATGAGATATCGTGTATTTAAATCTACTGTACTTTATACCAATATCCAATTAGATAACGATTTAACCTCCAATGATAATGAAACTGAGTATAATCAGTATCCATTTTCAATAGCACTTTACCAATCGATTACCCCGAAGATTTTTCTTCATATACAGTATCAACAAAACCTCAAAGATAGACCTATCTTTGGAAGTGAAATTAGCGATAAACAGTCAAAAATTTATACATTAGGGATCGGTTTTGAATTTTAAAATTTTATTACTGCTCTTGTTACCAATAATTCTTTTTTCAAAAGGTTTTGAACTTCAAACTCAAATGAAAGGTCTTGATACCACTAATATGATAGCAGTGTATGAGGACCCAACAAGAGAACTCACTATTGAGCAAGTCAAAAAGCAATCTTTTAAGATACAAAAAAAGAATATAACAAATTATGGAGTATCCTCTTCGGTGTACTGGATTCGTTTGAAGATACATAATCCTCAATCTCAAAATTTGACTTGGAGTATAAAATTTTTATTTGGACTATTTGATCACATGGAAATGTGGCAATATGCTGATGATCAGTTACTTTTACATACTCTCAAAGGGGATCATCATATTGATCCTGAAGTCATTCCTTTTAATGAACGTACTGTATTTACATTTAACACGGAAGCAAATGTACACAATACAGTCTACTTTAAAATATCTCATGATAAAGCTGGACTTATAGAGATGTTCAATACCATTTGGACTCAAGATGAACTAAATGCCAATTCACAAATTTTCACAATAATGCTTACTGCTATATTTACAGCCTTGATAGTGTTATTTTTTTATAACTTATTTATCTATTTTGTTTTAAAAAATAGAGTCTATTTTTGGTATGTTCTCTATCTAATTGGTGTCATGCTTGTTATGACTACATTCAATCAACTCGGTTCACATTTTATCTGGAGTAAGTGGTTTCAGGTTGAAGATATTATGCCTTTTGTAGGTTTTGTTATGGCAAATGCATCATTTTTAATGTTTACTCGTGTCTTTTTAGAAACCAAAAAAAGATTAAAACGTATCGATATTTTTCTTCTTACATTGATAGCCATTGATCTTTTAGCCCTTCTATTTGCCTTAGCTGATTTTCGTATAATAGCAATAAAATTAATAGGACTTATAGGTTTTTCATTCGCTTTTTTTCCTCTGTTTGGACTTTATCTCTGGAATAAAGGCTTTACTATTGCCCGGGGGTATACACTAGCTACCGCAATTTTAAGTATTACAATGACTATGTCTATCTTACGATTCACTGGACTTGTTCCTACAACTGAGTTTATGTTCTGGATGATTAGATTAGGGTTTGTTATAGAAGGGATCCTCCTCGCTATAGCCTTAGCTGACCGGATTAATATTATTGAACGTTCTTATCATAGTTTACAGGATAAGCTGACACATAAACTAGAAAGTGAAGTTGAAAAACGTACTCTAGAACTCGAAGAAGCAAAAAAGATTGCTGAAAACCTTGCTCGAAAAGATATGCTTACAGGAGTTTGGAATCGTCGAGCATTTAGTGAGATGAGTGAAAAATTACTTCAAGATTCAAAGCGACATGATATACCACTATCTCTTATCATGATTGATATAGACAAATTTAAGAATATTAATGATAATTATGGTCATAAAGCGGGGGATATTGTTCTAACATCATTTGCCAAAAACTTAAGTGTACAAACCCGAGATTCCGATCTCTTATCAAGAATCGGTGGTGAAGAATTTGTTATAGTCCTTCCTCATTCTAATCTTGCTGATGCCACAAAAAAAGCAGAACACTTTAGACTAGATACTCAAGCACAGCCTATCAATGTTAAGGATACGATATTAAATATAACAGTAAGTATAGGTGTTGCTCAATTTAATCCTAAACAAGATTCACTTGACACTTTACTTGCTAGAGCTGATAAAGCAATGTATTATGTTAAGTCACATGGAAGAGATGGTGTTCATAGTATACAATACTAAGAACCCCTTCGAAACTTTTGATATTTTAGCTTAACTTTTCATTTCCCTAAATAATTCATACTCTCTATTATTTACAGCATTAGTAACCATAATATCAGGCATTAAACTTGCATCTATCCAACCACCAGCAGGACTCATCATTTCCAAAGTATCTTCGTGTTTTAATTTTTCAATTTTATGTTTTGTTAACATTTCTTTCTTTATTGTAGTATCCAAGTCATCAAAGTTTACTTCATGCCTGTAATATATAGTTTTTGCACAATGGTTGAAATCTTGACACCAGCCAGGTTTACCAGCTTCAGTGTAATGGACTCTTTGTCCATTGTCGTATTGGACTTCAAATATATAGTAGCCATCTACTCTAAGCGATTTAGCTAATGCAAAAACCACTTTTCCTAAACCAAATACAATCGAATACATTTCATCATTTAATTTTATGTCTACAAATTTATTCATATGCTTCCCTTAAATATAATTAATTAAATTATAACCATATATAAAAAATGAATGTATTAATTTCTGATTAAATATACATCACTTAACTCTATGCTTCTTGATTGAGGAGAGAAAAACCGAATCCCATCATGACCTTGTCAACCATTTCTATGGATGCCTGCATAGTTTTTTGCGAAATTTCAGGAAGTTTACCTCCCCACATCGCTTCAGCTTCTTTAAATCCCTGAATCATTCCCGCACGACCAGCACGTAACTTATCTTCATCACCACCAGCACCATTTATAACAAAATTAGCAATACGCTCTGAAGTTTGAGTAATTCCAAATATTCCATCTTCACTTACAAGTTGGGCTGCTTCATTTTGCGAAAGATCTCCGATAGGTTTTCCTGAATATCCAACATCTTGTAAAAAACCTTGGAATTGACTATACATATCAACTGAATTGTTATTTGTTCTAACAACAGTTGCTTGAAGTGATGTAGAATCAAACATAATAGCTTTAGAATTTTCAGAAATTTGTGCTCTAATTTCAAGTGCTTCTTCTTTGGAAATCTTTTGAGTAAAGTTGGTTTGTATGTCCTTGTACCCTGCTTCGTCTATTTTTGTCTTAGCTATATTACCTACATTTATATTGGGTGTAGGCATTTTTGCATTTATGTTCATAACTAATCCTTTTTATTTTGGGCTTATTATTCTTCCTTATAATATCGACAAATAAATTTAAAATTTAAAATTTAAAAATTACTTGCATATTATCTCTCAAATTCGATATAATTATTTTGATGAAAGATGAGGATTAAAAGTTCATCTTTAGTGTGTGATTTTGTAATTTTGCTCAATTGTTACCTAAAGACTCTCCAAATTTCGACTCCACTTCTACAATGAAGTGATTATTTTATACAAAAAGGTATTACGATGGCAGAATTACAAGACGGTTCAGTTAAATGGTTTAACGAAGAAAAAGGTTATGGTTTCATAGAGCAAGACAATGGTGGAAAAGATGTATTCGTACATTTCCGTCAAGTTAACAACTCTGGTCATGGTCGTGTTTCTTTAGCTGAAGGTCAAAAAGTTACTTTCGAAGTTGGTGAAGGTCAAAAAGGCCCTCAAGCTGAGAACGTAACTCCACTTTAGGACTTACACACTGTTTAAATTACAGGCTCTTTACCTGTAATTTATCTTCTCCTCTTCTAGAAAATCTATTTAATTTTATAACTTTTACTTATCCAAATTTCACACTACTATTTTTTTGTTACTTTTTTGTTACTTTTTTGTTACTTTTTTATTATTCTTTTTTTATTCTCCTACAAATAACACTAATATGATGTATAGTCACCTTAAACCTACTTACAACCTAGGAGTTGTTATGAAAAATATATCCATTAAAATGCAAATCATATCTTTAGTTACTATTTCCCTTATAGTATTATCAACTGTTCTAACCATTTATGCTGTCAATACCAGTAAAAATGCTCTTATTCAAAAAAGTTATAATGGGTTAACATCAGCAAGAGACTCTAAAGCGAATCAAATTCAAAAATTCTTTGCAGAAAGAATTGGGGATATCAATGTCCTCGCTAAAAGTGCTGATGTAAAAGAACTTGTTCATGACCTTATATTTGTTCATAAAGAACTTGAAGTAACTGCAACAAATAATTATCCTGTAACACATACCTTAGTACAAGAAAAGACATCCAGACATGAAAACTTTTTTCAAAGTTATGCCAAAGAGTATGGTTACTATGATCTTTTTGTCATCTGTGCAAAACATGGTCATGTTATGTATTCACAAGCTAAAGAATCTGACTATGGTGAAAATGTTGGGAGGGGGAGTCTTAAAACAAGTGGGCTAGGAGAAGTTTGGAAGAAAGTTGTAGAGCTTAAGCGTCCTGTATTTGTTGATATGGCTCCTTATGCTCCATCTGCTGATGCCCCTGCAATGTTTTTAGGTGCACCTGTATATATAGATGGAGAAATGAGATCAGTTTTAGTATTTCAAATCTCCGATAAAAGTATTAATGACATAATGCAATATAGAACAGGATATGGAGATTCTCAAGAAGACTACCTAGTTGGTAAAGATGAACTCATGAGAAGTGATAGCTTCCTCGATCCAAAAGGCCATAGTCTCCAAGCTTCATTCGCAAACAATACAAAAGTAGATACAGTGGCAAGTAGAAATGCTCTTCAAGGAAAAACAGATACAGAGATAGTAATCGATTATAACGGAAACCCTGTTTTATCTTCTTATTCACCGATTAAAGTCGGGGAAGATTTACACTGGGCAATTCTTTCTGAAATAGATGAAGCAGAAGTACTAATCACTCCTAATGGCATAAGAAATTCCCTCATTATTGCCGGTGCTTTCATTGTAATTGTTGTTCTTATTATTGCATTTATCATTATCTCTGTAAGTGTAATTAAACCGTTAAATAAATTTAAAGACACTATCTTGATGATGTCAAATAAGCATGATATAACACAAAGAGTAGATACAAATGCTCCACAAGAGATAATGCAAATGGGTAATAGCTTTAATACACTCATCGATTCTCTGCAGAAAATAGTTGCAACTGCGAAGCAATCTTCTACCGAAAATGCTTCAATTTCACATGAACTCTCAACTACAGCAACAAGAGTTGGAAATAATGTGGAAAGCTCTGTTGTCATCATAGAAGAAGCGACATTTCAAGCAAAAACTATCCAAAATGAAATTGTCACTTCTATTGCTGATGCACAAGAAAGTAAAGAAGATATTATAAAAGCAAATGAAAACTTAAAAATAGCGAGACAGGATATTGTATCTCTAACTTCAAAAGTCCAAGAAACAGCCCAAGCAGAAGAAGAACTTGCCCACAATATGGAATCTTTGTCTAAAGATGCAAGTGAAGTAAAAACTGTTCTTACCATTATATCTGACATTGCGGACCAAACAAATTTACTCGCATTAAATGCAGCTATCGAAGCTGCTCGCGCGGGTGAACATGGTCGTGGATTTGCTGTTGTTGCAGATGAAGTTCGTAAACTGGCTGAGCGTACACAAAAAACATTATCTGAGATTAATGCTACTATTAATGTTGTTGTTCAATCAATAGGTGATGCTTCTACAAATATGAATAATAATTCCAAGGATATTCAAGAATTAGCAAGTCTTGCCCAAGATGTTGAAAATAAAATTAATGAAAGTGTTGACATTGTAAATGAGGCCGTTATCGCTAGTGACAAAACTGTACAAGACTTTGCACAAACAGGTAAAGATGTGGAAGAAATAGTATCTAAGGTTGAAGAGATCAATGTAATTTCATCAACAAATGCACGTAGTGTTGAAGAAATTGCTGCAGCAGCTGAGCACCTCAACACTCTCACAGATGAATTAAACACAAAACTTGAAATCTGTCATACCTAAAAAACTCATCCTTATAGGTGCCTCTACCGGGGGGCCTGGGCAAATTGAGAAGATACTCTCTTTCTTACCTCCATTACAAGATACCAGTATCGTTATTGCACAACATATGGTTCATGGTTTTCAAGAGAGTTTCGCATCAAGATTACAAAGTGTCACAGAAAATAAAGTTATGATGATACAAAATAAACAAAGCTTTGAGTCCAACACCATTTACGTGGTACAAGGAACAACACAGTTGAATTGTAGCTCTTTGATATTTACTATCTCTCAGTCATCCAAGGATTCTTACAATCCAGATATTAATACTTTATTTTTATCCTTTGTGCCCTTATCTAAGAGGACTCAAATTTTATCTGTTATATTAACAGGTATTGGAAGTGATGGTGTTGAAGGCTGCAAAGAGCTGAGTAAGCATAGTGCTATATGTATAACCGAGAGTGAGAACAGTGCTATTGTAGATGGTATGCCAAACAGAGCAAGAGCATTAGTCCCAAATATACAGATAAAAGAAATGAGTGAGATAATTACAACAATAAGTGAGTTTTGTGATGTTTAATTTTTTTAAAAAGAAAAAACCGATAGAGGATTTTGTAGATACAGATGAGTATATAGAAGATTATTCAAATGTAGAGATTATTGCAAATTATTTTCATAATGAAACTGGGATTACCTTTGATACACAGATAAGTATACTCAATTCTAAAGTAAGTGGCTTTTGTAAAAAAAGAGCTATTGCATCTTATACTCAACTATTATCCGATGTACAGTCACTTCCCTCACTTAGACAAGAACTTATTGATCATTTAACCACCAATGAAACATATTTTTATAGAGAACTCAAACAGATACATCAGTTAGTAAAACTTGTAAAAGAATCTCCCTCATCTCATATAGATATTTTATGTGCACCTTCAGCAACTGGTGAAGAACCTTATAGTATTGCTATTGCATTATTAGAGGCTGGTGTTTCTCCAAGTAAGTTTCATATACTTGGGATAGATATAAATGCAGATGCGATACAAAAAGCAAAAACTGCCCTATACACGCAAAGAAATGTTAGAAACCTCTCAGATGCTATAATTTCTAAATACTTTATAAAAGATGCATCTACCTATAGACTAAAAGATACTATAAAATCTCTTATCTCCTTTAAGATTACAAATATCTTTGATAGTTCTTTCAAAGACATAGGTAGTTTTGACTTCGTCTTTTCAAGAAATATGCTCATATATTTTGACAAAGAAACAAAACTCAAAGCGAAAGCTATTTTAGAAAAGTTACGAAAAGACAATGACCATGATGTCTTTTTTGGTCATGCTGATCTCTTTTAAGGTTAAGACACAATGAATGTAAATACCCCTGAAGAATTAATGCGTAGTCGTTATGATGCATTTATTAGAGAAGATTGGCAATATATTGCAAATACTTCAATCAATCAAACGATAGAAGAACTATCTACTTCGCCCTCTCTCACTTGGTTAAAACTTGATGTGATAAAAGCATATGACAATGTAGTAGAGTTTAAAGCTTATTATAAACATGAAAATATAATAGAAGTACTTCATGAAAAAAGTACCTTTATTAGAGTAGATAATGTTTGGAAGTACCAAGATGGAACACTCTACCCTTCTAAAATAAATAGCAATGATTTGTGCCCATGTGGCAGTGGGAAAAAGTTCAAAAAGTGTTGTTCTTAAAAGCAATGTCAATATACAAAAAAATATTTGGTTACTCCTTAATTCTATTTTCTCTTATTTTCATTATTTTAATAGGAATGCCTCAATTCTATCTAGGTAAATCAGCAGGAAAGTTACATAAAGAAATACTCCTTGATTTAAAATTTTTGAAAAATGAAAATTCTAAAATTCTACTTTTATACTTTGGATACGTAGGGTGCGAAAATATTTGTACTCCTGCTATGAGTGAGATAGCTCAAATATATAATCAAGTTAACAATAAAAATATTGAAGTATATTTTGTTAATCTTCAGGATTTAAATCAAAAGGAAATGCCTGCAATTTTTGCGAAACATTTTAACAAAGAGTTTCAGGGAATATACCTCAACGCAAATGAGCTACAACAACTGAGTAACACAATGAACATTGCATATACAAAGTCGCTTACAAATAAGTTTGATATAAATCATTCCGGTCATCTTTATCTTTTAGTTAAAAATAATAAGAACTACATACAAAAATACATTTATACAACAAGACCTTTTAACAAAACACTTATTATTGAAGATATTCAGCATATCTTAAAAGAAAAAAACCTACTATAAAGAAGAATAATAAAAATTAATAATTAAGGTATACGTATGTTAAGATTATTTCCCCAGTTTAACCCGGCTCTGTCTTCTCAAACAAAAGAGGCTTTACGCATTGACTTCATTAAAGCAGATAAAATGATGTTTATCATATCTATCCTATCTTTTTTATCCACTTCACTCATAAGTGCTTATACTTATAATACTTATATATTAGGTGTTGTTGCAGGAGGAATCACTTTAGCAATTGCAGCTATCGCTTACTTTGTTTTTAAAGGTACTATAATTTCTCGCATACTATTTGGTATTATTTTTATGATTTTTCCTACTATAATAGTACAACAACAACTTGGCTTAATTGAAATGCATTTTTTATATTTTTGTATGCTTGCATTTTTAGCCATGTACAAAGATATCACTCCTTTACTTTCTGCTGCTGTTGCAGGGGTTGTTTCCCATCTTCTTTTTACATACTTACAATTAAACGGTATGGAAGTGATGGGTGCTCCAATACTTTTCTTTAGTGGTGCATGTAATTGGGGAATTGCTATTTTACATATTCTTTTAGTTGTTGTCGAATTAATTGGTTTATTTTTCATTGTCATTGGAAATACTAAACAGTTTTTAGAAAATAAAAAGATGGAAGCTGAATCTTCTTTAAATGTACAAAAATTAGAAAATGAAGCGTCTGCAAATGCAGGGATCATTAACGAAACTATAGAAGTAGCACAAAACATACAAAATGGATTTTTAAATACACGGATCCACGGATCAACAAGTGATGAAGCTATCAGTAATTTAAAGAATGTCATCAACGATATGCTCGATACACTAGAATCAGAAATTGGTAAAGACATCAATACAATCGTCTCAAGTCTCTCTGCATTTATACAAATGAACTTTACAAATAGCATTCCTAACCCAAATGGAAAAATAGAAAATATGGTAAACCAAGTGGGCCTTGATATATCCAAAATGTTAACAGAAAGTTCCCAACAAGCAGAGTCTTTAAAAGTAAGTTCTGATAACCTCATTGAGCATGTTGAACAACTCAGTCATACTTCTACACAACAGGCACAAAACTTAGATGAAACAACACAAACAATTAATATTATCTCCCAGAGTATTGAAGAAACGATGGAGCGATCTAACCAAGTAAACTCTCAATCTGAAGATATTAAAAGTGTAATCCAGGTCATAAAAGATATTGCTGAACAAACTAATCTACTTGCATTAAATGCTGCTATTGAAGCTGCTCGAGCAGGGGAACATGGTCGTGGATTTGCCGTAGTTGCTGATGAAGTACGTAAACTTGCGGAGAGAACACAAAAATCTCTCGCTGAAATTAACGTAAGTGTAAATACTCTCATTCAATCTATTAATGATATTAATTCAAATATTCAAGAACAATCAAGTAGTACCAATGAAATGAATACATCAATAGGTAATTTAGGTTCTATTTCTAAAGAAAATATTGAAATAGCTGATTATGTCACAAACGTTGCTAAAGAGCTTTCTTTAATCTCAGATGATGTAATTAAAGACTTATCTCATAAGAAGTTTCATTAAAAAAGTGTTTTTAAAAACACAAAACTTTTTTTTGTAAAGCCATTAGATTCATAGAATCTATGGGCGCCCTCTTTTTCAAATCCAGATGATAAAACAATGTTCTCACACATCCCAACTTTTGCATAGTCTATAAGATACTCTAACATCATCGCGCCATATTTTTGAGAACGGTATTTTTCATCTGTCACTAAATCAAAAACATACAAATGTCTTTTATGATAAAGATTTGTTTGCACTCCAACACCAGCATAAGTAACCAGTACTTCACCATCCATAATCCCAATCATTTTATACTCCATATGACGCATATCGTACACTAAGTCTTCAAACTCTTTGTAGCAAAGCTCAACTCTTAATTGTTTAATTACATCATATACTATATATAGTTCTTTTAAATCTAATTCTCTTATTTGCATATGGTATTTTATACTAAATTTGTTACAATAGAGTAATTAATATATATAAGGTAATACATGATAAAAAAACACCACTATAATGTCGTCATTGTTGGAGGAGGTATCTCTGGTACTGCTCTAATGTACACTCTCGCTAAATATACAGATATCAAAGATATTGCTCTTTTTGAAAAATATAGTGAATTATCAACACTTAATTCTAACGCAAAAGGTAATTCTCAAACTCTTCACTGTGGAGATATAGAAACAAACTACACTTTGGAAAAAGCTAAGATTACAAATAGAACTGCAAGTATGGTTGAGAATTATGGATTACTTTATGGCTATGAAAATATACACATGTTCAAAACTCCAAAAATGGCTCTTGGAGTTGGAGATGAAGAAGTGGAATTCATTAAAGATAGATATGAGGAATTTAAAGATGAATTTCCGTATATGGAGTACTGGGATAAAGAGGCATTAGCGCAAATCGAGCCTGCATTACTCAAAGGACGGGATGAAAACGAAAACATTGCGGCAATGGGAACTAACAAAAGATGGAGTTCTGTAGATTTTGGTGAAATATCTAAAACATTTGTACACAATGCAAAAATGGAAAATCCTAACTGTGAAGTATTCCTCAACAAAGAAGTGGTAGACATTAAAAAAATTGGTGATAAGTTTGAGCTTAGCATTGATGGTGAACATTTTTATGCTGATTATGTAGTTGTTGATGCTGGAGCACACTCTCTTTTACTTGCACATAGAATGGGGCATGGTCTTGATTTTTCATGTTTACCAGTAGGTGGAAGTTTCTACTACTCTAAAATTGATTCACTCAAATCTAAAGTATATACTATTCAAAATCCTAAGTTACCGTTTGCAGCTATTCATGGTGATCCTGACATCGTTAAAGGAAATATTATCCGTTTTGGACCTACTGCTATTGTCCTTCCAAAATTAGAACGTTATCATCATGCTCATTTTATAGATTTCCTAGAAACTCTGGCTCCTTCAACAGAAGTTTTAGAAGTTTTTTATGACTTAATGCATGATGCAGATATTCGTGAGTATGCAATCAAAAATTTCCTTTATGAAGTACCGGGAATTAGAAAAAAACTTTTTGCAAAAGAAGTTCGAAAAATAGTTCCATTCATGACTGAAGACGACATAGAATTTGCTGAAGGAGTTGGTGGTCTTCGTCCTCAAGTTATAGATAAAAAAACAAAAAAACTTTTTCTCGGTGAAGCAAAGATAGAAACAGGAGAAGGAATTGTCTTTAATATGACACCATCACCAGGAGCAACAAGCTGCTTAGGGAATGCCTTTACTGACACAGAACTAATCTGCAAGCACTTAAATGCCACTTTTAACGTCAAAAAGTTCAATAATGAATTAGTCACTTAAAAATGTAGATTTTTTTAAGCTTTAATGTGATACATTATCACAATTAATAATATATCAAGGGGTTGAATATATGAATTTTAAGAGCATAAAAATCAGGATGGGACTGTTAATAGTTAGCGCTATGATTCTTTTAGGTTTCGGGGTAGCTTTTTGGGCTGCCAAAGGTGCAAAAGATGAGATTCTAAATACTAGAATGGCTCAAATGAGTTCTATTAAGATTTCTAAAATTCAGCATCTTAAAGACTACTTTACACAGATACAAAATATCATGGAAGCTAAGACTTCAACAAACAAAACTTCTCGTCTTCTCTGGGCTTTAGATGAAGGATTCGAGGGCTTTGAAGATCTAGATATTGACATAGATGAAGCAAAATTGGCCTTGAAAAAATATTATGAGCAAACATATCTACCAAAAATTGATTACTCTATCGATGGGTCTCCCCAAAAGAGGCAAGTTGAGCAGTACATACCTACAACAACTTCGGGAATCATAGCCCAATACTTATATCTTGTTCAAAATACAAAAAAATTCAATGAAAAACATAAATTTATCGCAAATATGAAGTATAAAGATCCCTACTCAGACGTTCACCTACAAGAACACCTTAGTTTAATAACAATGCTTAAAAAATTCGGTCGTGAAGATGTCTATATAGTTAATCCTAGTGGTGCGGTTATCTACAGTATATATAAGAACGCTGATTATGGAACTAACCTTATTAAAGGTCCTTATAAAGATTCTGGGTTAGGAAGAATTTTTAGAAAGAGTCAAAAACTTAAGCCAGGCGGTGTTGCGGTTGAAGATATCTCTAACTATGAACCAAGTTTAAATAAAAAAATGGCATTCATGGCCATGCCAATTTACTTTAAAAGTGACTATGAAGGTTCTATCATATTTCAATTTCCAATGAATAGAGTAGATGAAATCATGAACTTTAATAATGAGTATGACAAAGTTGGTCTTGGACAAACAGGTGAAGCCTACTTGGTTGGTGAAGATAGCATTATGAGAAGTAAATCTAGATTTTCACAAACAATAAATGACCCTGACGTCAAGCAAAATACTACAACATCTGGTTTCTTTAAAGTGGACACCAAAGCTACACAGTTGGCACTTTTGGGAGAAAGTAGCACGGTAGTAGCTATTGATTATAAAGGGCATGAAGTAATTACTTCCTATGCTCCTCTAGAAATATATGGTAAGAAATGGGCTATTGTTGTAAAAATAGATATAGATGAGGCACTTAAAGGTGCAAGTGAAAAATTTATTCTTACATTAATTGGCACAATAATTTTAATTATTCTCATTGTAATGGTTTCTTTATTTTCTATTCAAAAAATGATTATGTCTAAGCTAGAAACTCTCCAAGACACTACTTATGACTTAGCAAAGGGAGACGGGGATTTAACAGCAAGAATTATTGTACCACAAGGTGATGAAATATCTGAAGTAGCCGTAAATATTAACGAGTTTATTGAAAAAGTTCGTATCACAGTTGCAGAAGCGACATCAACATCTTCACGAAACTTGGAAATTGCACAAACTTTATCAGGAGCATCTGTAACAATGAAAAGTAAAGCAAACGAAGAGAGTGATATTGTTCATGAAGTTTGTGTTCAAGGAAAAAATATTCAAGATATTTTAGGTGTCTCAATAGAACAAGCCAAAGATACTAAAGAAAATATAAATGCAACTGGAAAGACACTTAAAGGGGTAAATACACAAATAGTTAACCTTGCAAACTCCATAGAACAAAGTTCTCAAGATGAGCTGGAACTATCTCATAAACTCGAACAACTCTCTCATGATGCAGCACAAGTAAAAGATGTGTTAACTGTTATTTCAGATATTGCAGACCAAACAAACCTATTAGCGCTTAATGCTGCTATCGAGGCTGCTCGCGCTGGTGAACATGGGCGTGGTTTTGCTGTTGTTGCAGATGAAGTAAGAAAACTTGCAGAGCGTACACAAAAATCACTTGCAGAAATCAACAGTACTATAAGTGTCATTGTTCAATCCATCAATGATGCAAGTGAAAATATGTCTAGAAATGCAAAAACAATAGAAAAATTATCTCAAAATGCCAACCAGACAGAGACTGACATTAACTCTAGCGTAGAGGCTATTGAAGTATCTATTACTCAAGTTGATGAAACTGTAAACGGATATATATCTAACTCAAAATCAATCGAATCTATGATAGGAAAAGTTTCAAGAATTGAACATATTTCCAATGAAAATAAAGATACTATAGATGAAATATCTAGCGCTTCTTCACAACTCACACAAATGTCAACTAATTTAAATGACTTGCTTCAAGGCTATAAAACAGAAAAGAGAACACGACCAAGAGATAGTGATATTTCTTAGATAATCATCATTTAAACAACTCTTAGATATAATGCGAAAAATTAATTCATAAGAGAATAATGCATGGTAACAGTACAAAACTTAATAATGAGATACGGGAATAGAGTTCTATTTCAAGATATCAACCTCAAACTAGACCGTCATAAACGTTACGGGCTTATTGGTGCTAATGGTGCCGGAAAAACTACATTTTTAAATATTCTTAGTGGTAAAATTAATGAATTTGAAGGTGAAGTTGTTATCCCTAAAGCAAATAAAGTTGGCGTTTTAGGACAAAATCAATTTGCTTTTGAAGATTATACTATTGCTGATGCTGTTCTTTTTGGGAATAAACGTCTTTATGATGCTATCAAAGAAAAAGAAGATCTTTATGTAAATGGTGACTTTGAAGATGATGCGACAAACAATCGTCTTGCAGATTTAGAAGTGATCTCTGTTGAAGAAGATCCAACGTATGAGTACGATGTAAATATCGGTAAGATCTTAGAAAATGTTGGAATTCCTGCAGATAAACATCAAGAGCTTATGAGCACGCTAGATTCAGCTGATAAATTCAAAGTACTTCTTGCACAAGTTTTATATCCTAAACCAGATGTACTATTTCTCGATGAGCCTACAAATAATCAAGATATCGAGACCATTACATGGTTAGAAAACCAGCTTAAACGTCACGAAGGTACACTTGTGGTTATCTCTCACGATAGACACTTTTTAAATGCTGTAGTAACAAATATACTCGATGTTGATTATCAAAAAATACGTGAATTTACTGGTACGTATGACGACTGGTATATCGCTGCAAACATAATGGCAAAACAACTTGAACTGGACTCTGCTAAACAGATAAAAGAAAAAGATGAACTAGAAGCTTTCGTTCGTCGTTTCTCTGCAAATGCATCAAAAGCGAAACAAGCAACATCTCGTCAAAGAAAACTTGATAAAATGGAATTTGAAGACATTAAGCCATCGTCTCGTAGAGATCCAAGTATTGTATTTAAAGCAAAACGAATTATGGGTGGTGAAGCTTTAGAAGTAAACAATATTTCTCACTCTTATGGAGATAATGAAGTTCTTAAAGATGTAACTTTAAAATTTGAGCCAGGCGAAAAAGTCGCACTTATCGGTGGAAATGGTGTTGGAAAATCTACACTTCTTAAAATCTTAATGGAAGAGATGAAACCTGCAAGTGGTGAAGTGAAATGGGGTGCTACGATTGAGAACTCTTACTTCCCACAAGACACTGCTGACATAATTGAAGGTGATGGTACACTTTATGATTGGTTACGAGCATATGATCCTAAGCGTGATATTGCTGAAATTCGTAACTGCCTTGGACGTATGCTATTTAATGGTGAACAACAAGAAAAAGGTGTCGTTAGTATCTCTGGTGGGGAAAAACATAGAATGATGCTTTCAAAAATGATGCTGGAGGGTGGAAACTTTTTAGTACTTGATGAACCATCAAATCACCTTGACCTTGAAGCTATTGTTGCACTAGGTGAAGGACTCCTTGAATTTAAAGGAAATGTTATCTGTGTATCTCATGACCGTGAGTTACTTGACGCATTTGCTTCTAGAATTATTGAGCTTCATGCTGATGGTTCTTTTACTGACTTTAAAGGTACATATGAAGAATTTGCAGAAGCCAAAGCAGCTGGTCAAATTTAATGCCAAAGTATAAAAAGTTTCTTGGTCTCGGTATAGCCGGAAACTTTGCTCTTCACTTAGCACAAGCGGGTGAATTAGAAGAGTTTAAAGATATTATTACGCAAGATGAAGCAGCTCCTAAGGGAATATTTCCTTTTTATCTTCCAAGACCTACTTCTGCAAAAAAAGCACTTAGCACCTACCCTCTTTCTTGTGAGTATATTAGACTCCCAAACAAAGATGTAAATATTCAAGCAGAGCCAGAAGTTGGTCTTGTTTGTAATTTAGAATATACTGCAGGTAAACTCTCTAAAATTACTCCTACATATTTTGGCGCATACAATGATTGTTCTATACGGGTAGCTGGTGCAAATAAAATTAGTGACAAGAAAAACTGGGGTGAAGACTCTAAGGGCTTTTCAAATACTCTTATAGAGATAGATAAATTTGAAGAGGGTGGAGTTATGGATAACTACTCTATAGCTTCCTTTTTAAGACGTGATGGTGAAGTACATGCTTATGGCGAAGATGTTGCACTTAGTGGATATAGCTATTTTTACGAAAAGCTAACAGATTGGATACTCAATCAACTCGTAACACAAGAAGATTTTGGACCACTTGAGGCAATAGAAGAATATATCATCGAGTGTGAAAATCCTGAACAAGCAATCATCAGTATCGGGGCTACACGTTATACGGAATTTGGTGAAAGAACATTTTTAAAAGAAAAAGATGAAGTCATTATCATCGTTTACAATAGAGATGAAATTTCACATGATGAAGTTATTCAATCTGTTGAAAATAGCTCTTATGAACATTCAATTATGAGTGTACTTTCACAAAAGGTACTCTAAATTGAGAAAGGGCATCTATGAGCATTATAAAGGCCCTAGGTATCTTGTCTTGGACACAGTTACACATAGTGAGAGTGAAGAAACTTTAGTACTCTACAAAACCATGTATGACAAAGAAGACTTATGGGTACGTCCTTACTCTATGTTTTTTGAAAAGGTAGAAGTTGATTCAAAAATAGTTCCAAGATTTAAATATATTGGTGAAGTAGATGAGTAGAGGTAAAAAACTAGACCTTTTCATAGGTGCAGATATTGACAATAGTTGGGCAGAAGTTCAGTCCCCTCGAAAATCACAAATTTCAGATGAAATCATAGAACCATCTAAACACTTCTTAGTATTTAAAAAAGAGAAACGCAGAGGAAAGACTGTAACCCTCGTTGGCGAATTTAACCTTCCTAAACTTGATGCTACAGCGACACTTAAAACACTCAAGAAAAAACTTGGATGTGGTGGCAGCTATAAAGATAACTGGATGGAATTTCAAGGGGAACTTAAAGATAAAATCAAAGAGCTACTTAAACAAGAAGGGTTTCGATTTAAAAAATAATCTTATTTGAGTTGTTCGTCAATAAAATTGAAGTCTTTGAGTAAAGTCTCTATCTTCATAATATCAAAAGCATCAATTGCCTCATAAAGCTTAGAAGCGTATATATCAAGAACTTCTACATCATAACTACTTGCAAGTCCACTCACTTGAGATGCTAAAGTTTTAATATCTTGAATATTATTGTTTTTGAGTGCAAGTGTATGAATTGGTAAAATATCCTCTGCTAAGGCTCTTTGTATCTCTTGTAGGTTATTGCGTGCTTTATCACTCAGTGGTATTGGTTCTTCCTCTTGATCTTCAACCTCTAATCTTTCATATGCTAAATAATTACTCAGTGCTGAAAATAAATCATTACGTAGGACTGGCTTTCTAAGATAATCATCAAAGTTCTTTCTCTTTAATTTCTCATATTCATCCTCCATAACTGAAGCAGTTAATGCGATAATTGGAACATTATCAATCTTTTTAATAGCTGCCGCTGCTTCATATCCATCCATAATAGGCATTCGAATATCCATCAAGATTAGATTTGGCTTCTCTTGTTTATACATCTCTATAGCTTCTAGCCCATTCACTGCTGTAATAATTTCTATATTTGTGTCTTCAAAGTTTTTCACGATTAGATCTCTATTGTCTTGGATATCATCAACAACTAAAATTGTTGCTTTTTCAAATATTATATTACGCATATCTTGAGCTAACTCTCCATCAACACGCTTTTCATCCAGCATAGATGATATATCTATATTATATAAATGTACTGTAAAAATAGAGCCCTTTCTTTCTTGACTTTTGACAGAAATTTTTCCATCCATCATTTCACATAAACGTTTAGATATAGATAGCCCTAGTCCAGTACCACCAAATTTTCGACTATCTTGTCCTTCACTTT
>NZ_JBLHOE010000031.1:0-34829 GCF_047622445.1 Sulfurimonas sp. | reverse complement strand
TCTCAACTAAGTGTTCTAAAGTTAAACTATGGATGTATCCGAATGCATTTTTTTCATATATTTCATTATTAATTTTTTTCTCATGAAAGTAAATGTTTACAAACTCTCTTGCTATTGAGGGGAAGAAGTCTTTGTTCTCTTCTTCTTCAAAAAATTCAGCATAAAATGATTTAACTTCCTCTTCAGTAAAACCGTTATATCTGTTAGAAATAGTATCTTGTTTTTCAAGAGGCACTTCTACTTTTTTTATTTTCTCAACTAGCTTAATAAATATATGACCATTTTTACTGATAACAATATCGTGTTCTTGAAGCTCAAAAATTTCTCTAATTGAAAATTTAAGGAAATCTTTTAAATCTATTTTTTCTGTGATATCTTGAATATAATTAATAATCTTATCTACTAATTCTTTTTTGACTAATATTTGGTTTTCTTTATCTTTATAATCATATACAATTAAGTATTCATTAACTGTAACGATTTCAATAACATCATTTATGTACTTATCATTAGCATTAAACATTATAAATAGCTTCCCTATTTTTCTTTATTTTACCAAAATTTGTCTAAGTATTTTATTTATTAGTTTTTTTTAAAGTCTATAGCTCATTTGAACTCATTATTTTAAGTCCCTAATTGCGGATATAGATATTTCGATTTTAGGGTTGTTCGGAGTTGTAGTATATTCATAGCTAAGATTGCATATACTTTGAACCTCTGTATTAAATACTCAGGCCATTAGATATTTCACTATATATTATTTAAGTACATTTTAATCGGGACTTGCAGACTATTGTATATTGCATTTAATTTATCTATTGTGTCTGATTTAATTAGCACTTCTTTTAGAGTATATAATTGTTTTAACAATTCTGTATAAATTTCATCATCAATTTTATTATTTAAAGCTATATCTTCTAATTTCTTAATATCACTATTTATATTATTTATTAATTTTTGTTTCATTAGATTATTATAGTGATAAAAAGTTAATAACACTGTATGTAATACAATTTTAAGCCAAAACGAACCACACTTTAAATATACTCTCATCATCATTCTAGAGGACAATATTTGAAGTCTTATCAAAACCTTATTTTACTTCAAAATCTTTATCGCCAAAAAGCACTTGGTTTTAAATATAGCGATCCATTCACTATAAATGAAGCAAATTCAAATGAAATACCAAAATCTCTAGAACAGTTAGTACATAATATAAAGAGTTGTCATCTTTGTGACTTAAGTAAGTCTAGATGCCAAAGTATGAGTGGTTACGGAAATCCCAATGCTTCTCTAATGATTATCGACTTTAGTGTCTCTTCTGGTGAAGACACACACAATACATACTATCATGGTAGGTCTGGTGAAAGTTTAAAAAAAATGATAGAAAATGTTTTGTGCTTACAGGTAGATGATGTGTATTTTACACACGCCGTAAAGTGTAAAACATTAAATTCAAATATACCTTCCGCTTCTGAATTTAATTCCTGTAAATCTTATTTATTCGCACAAATAGAATTTGTAAAACCAAAAATCATTGTAACTTTAGGGGATAATGCTTATTATAAAGTAACTGATGAAAGTAAGAACTTTGAAGATGTCCGTGGGCATGTAATAGACTTCAGAAAATATAAACTAATTCCCATATACCATCCAGCATTTCTTCTAAGAAATCCTGAATTAAAAAAAATAACCTTAAATGATTTAAAAACTATAAAGAGTTGCTTATAAAAATTTTGTTAGAAATAATCTTTCCAAGTAAATTATAGTATAATTCGAAAAAAGTAAGATGCCCTAGGAAATTTAATGCAAACATTTGGAATATTTTCAACAAACTTCGATCATGAATACATAGCAAAGCACTACATTTATATAAATGAGAAAGATGAAGCAAGAGAAGATATAAAAATCTCTGTTGATGATTTAAATAAATTACTCAAAAAAAAGAGTAAAAATGTAGCTGGAACTATCTTTTTATATAATCCAACTATGAGTCCCCTTGGTTATGATAATGACTCATCACTTGCTGAGCAAGGCTTTGAATTTTGCGATGAGTTTAGTGAGCTTAACTTCAACGATATGATAAACCTTTTCTCAAAAGCTATTAGAGATGGATATAGAGGCAAACTCATAGAGATTAAGTACCTTTTTAACCTCAATAAAGCGAATATTGAACCTACCCCTATACTTGAAGAACTTGATTCAGATTTGGATAGATATAACTCAAGCCAACTTACACGTTATGATAAGAATCTCAACTATACAGATTATCTTACAATGAGTTTAAATGGAAAGTTTGTTTATTTTGGAAGTGGCCATAAATATGATAGACATCATAAAGAGATAATTAATTATGCAAGAAATATTTCTACCCAAGCTAAAAAGCTAGGTAAAGAAATCTACTTCACACACGATAATAATTATGATCCAGACGAATGTATAGACCTTGCCTATTTTTTATCTCCACTTGCAGTAGGGAAAATAAAAGAAAAACGTATAAATACATTTAAAAATGCATTTAGAACAAATCCTCCAACTATCCAAAAAATAAGTTTTTAGGTAAATTAAATTACCTAGAAACTTATCCTTTTCTATTTATGAAGTGCTAGTTCTTTCTCTAAATATTCGCCAGTATAACTACCAGTAGTTTTATAGTTTGCTGCTAAATCTTCAGGTGTACCTTCTGCAATGATTAAACCACCACCGGCTCCACCTTCAGGACCCATATCTACAACCCAGTCAGCATTTTTTATCATGTCTAAGTTATGTTCTATAATTAGCATAGAGTTACCTAATTCAACAAACTTATGTAGTACATTCGTAAGTCTGTCTACATCTGCAAAATGGAGACCTGTTGTAGGCTCGTCTAAGATATAAAGGGTTTTACCTGTATCTTTACGAGAAAGCTCTTTAGAGAGCTTAATTCGCTGTGCTTCACCACCTGAAAGAGTCACGGCATTTTGACCAAGTGTAATGTATCCAAGTCCAACATCTACAAGTGTTTTCATTTTTAGATTAATTTTTGGAATAGCTGCAAAAAACTCAAATGCTTCATCTACACTCATAGCAAGAACATCAGAAATAGTTTTACCTTTGTAAAAAACCTCTAAAGTCTGTTGATTATACCTTGTACCGTTACATGTATCACAGTTAACCATGATGTCTGGAAGAAAATGCATCTCTATCTTGATTTCACCTTCACCTTGACACTTCTCACATCGACCACCTTTTACATTAAAAGAAAACCTTGAAGTTGTATAACCTCGGATTTGTGCTTCTTTTGTTTGTGAGAATAAATTTCTTATCTCATCCATAACACCAGTATATGTTGCTGGATTAGAACGTGGTGTTCTACCAATTGGACTTTGATCAAGATAGATAACCTTATCTACATGTTCTAATCCTGTAATTTCTACACCTGCAACTTTATTTACTTTTCTTGCATGATTCAATAACTCTCTTGCAGTTGGAAGAAGCGTTTGCAACATTAATGAGCTTTTTCCACTTCCACTTACACCGGTGATACACACAAAGTTATTTAGTGGAATTTTTGCAGATAGGTTATTGATATTATTTAATGTAACATTTTTTATTTCTATATATTTAGCTTGTGAGCGTCTATAAAAATACTCTATTTTCTTTCTTCCATAAAGGTAATCAGCTGTAAGTGTTTTGGCCTTTTTTAGCTTATCTAAAGTACCTGAGAAAACAACTTCACCACCATATTTCCCAGCACCAGGACCAATATCAACAATGAAATCTGCATTTTCAATAGTTTCTTTATCGTGCTCAACAACAATAACACTATTCCCTTTTTCTTGTAGGTTTCTAAGTGTTCTAATAAGCTTTTGAGTGTCTCTCTCATGTAAACCAATGCTTGGCTCATCTAAGACATACATTACCCCTGTAAGCCCCGAACCAATTTGAGAAGCAATTCTAATTCTTTGTGCTTCACCACCGGAGATACTTCTTGCATCACGACCAAGGGTAATATATCCAAGACCTACATCAAAAAGAAAGTATAATCTTTCTCGTATTTCATTTAATATCGGTTTTGCAACTTGCGTGTTTTGATCATCCATATAAGTGAAGTTTTCTTTATCGGCAAACCACTCATACGTCTGTGCAATTGGCATCTTTAAAAGTTCTGATATACCTTTACCTGCAACACGTACAGCTAAAGATTCACGTTTAAGTCTATTTGACTCACAAATACTACAAACTTTTTCGCTCATATAATCTGCTAGTTCTTTCTCATCTTTAAACATATCGTATGCGATACGAATAATTCCAGGGAAAATTCTTTTAACAGTATGTTTTTTCCAAAGAAACTCTACTTCATGTATATTACCATGAAGAATTGCTTTTTGCTGATGCTCAGCTAATGATGAATATGGTACAGTTATATCTATGTCATTTGCAGCACAAAAGCCTTTTAGGAAAGTAAAATAATATCCCTTATTAAATCCATAAACAATCTTTACCGCACCTTTTTCTATACACAAATCTTGATCTATGATTTTCTCTTGATCGAGTGCATAACGAAGACCTAAGCCATCGCACTCAGAACATGCACCTTTTGGTGAATTAAATGAAAATGACAATGGTTCCAATGGATCAAAACTTATTTTACAATCAAAACAAGCATTATGCTCAGAATAATGAATACTTTGTTTTTTTATTCCTAGTTCTTCATGGTTTAAGATATCAATCTCTAGTTCACCATAACTCTCTTTTAATGCTTTTTCTACATCTGCCGCAATTCTTTCTTTGTTATCTTTTTTTACAACCACTCTATCTATCACTACTTTAATCGTATGTTTTTTTGTCTTTGAGAGTTCAATCTCTTCATCAAGGCGAACCATCACACCATCTATCATAGCTCTCACATAACCTTTATGAACTAAAGATTCAATCATATCAGCATAGGCACCTTTTTTTTCTCGAACCAATGGTGCTAAAAGTACAAGCTTCGCACCTTCAGGAAGTTTGTGCACTTCACCAATAATATCCGAAGCAGACATTTGTGAAATTACTTTTTTACATTTGTGACAATGTTGGATTCCTACACGTGCATACAAAAGTCTGAAATAATCATATATTTCAGTAATCGTTCCAACTGTAGAGCGAGGATTTTTAGAAGTTGTTTTTTGATCTATGGCAATGGCAGGAGTAAGCCCTTCTATTTTGTCTACTTCAGGTTTTCCAACACGATCTAAGAATTGTCTTGCATAAGAAGACAAAGACTCCATATAACGACGTTGTCCTTCTGCATATAAAGTATCAAAGGCAAGTGTAGACTTACCTGAACCACTTAAACCAGTCATTACTATAAGCTCATTTTTTGGTAGTGTTAAGTTTATATTTTTTAAATTATTTTCTCGTGCGCCTGTTATAACAATCTGATCTTTTTTTTTCATTTAAACCTCTAAAAATATTCTATTTATTAAATATATAACTACTAAAAAGTAAAAACTTCCTAATAATCTTTTTTGTAACACTTCATCAACTATATCTTTTAGAACAATACCAAAATACACACCAATTAAAGAAACACTACCAATAATTATACCACTCATATAATCAATGTCTTCACTCATTGTATGAGAAATCAATCCTGCAAGTGATGAAAAAACCACAAATAAAAGTCCAGCGGACACTGCTTTTTTAAGTGGGACATGTAAAAATCCAACTAAAATTGGTACCAAAATGATACTACCACCAACTCCAATACTCATGCTTATAGCACCAATTACAAATCCAATAATGAAAAGAAGTATTTTACTTACTTCTTTTTGTTCATGATGTTCTTTAGTTGTAATAAAAAGTCTTAGTAACGCAAATATAGCAAAGGATAGAAAAATAACTTCTAATATTTCATCATTAACGCTAGAAGTTATGAATCCACTAAGAAGCCCACCGATAAAACCACCAATGCCAACCACAATAACTATAGCTACATCGAGCGTACCTTTTTTATTGTTAAGGTAACTTCCATAGACAGAGCTAAATAGCATTTGTGTTACCGATATGCCTATTGCAACCTTTGTCTCATACCCAAGTAACAGAAGAAGAGGAACTAAAATTGTTCCACCTCCTACTCCAAAAAATCCAGATAATAAACCAACAATACAACCAAGTATAATTAATTCAGACATACACACCTATAACTTTTTACGAATTGTACTCAAAATAGGCTTCAAACTTCTTATTTAATATTGAATTGAGATTTATAAAGTATAATTGATTCAAATAAAGAGTTTTACAAGGATTTAGCCTATGCTAAGCACTATTATTCAAGCTTCTGAAAACTTTTGCATCCATCAAATTCGTGTACCACATATACTTTGTGATGAGATATCTAAAACACGAACACTTATTGCTTCTATCGACATAGAAACTGCTAGTGGTGAAAAGCATAGGGTATATATTGCATCTGATTCAAAATTCATGCAAAGAGTTTCAAATCTTTTTCTAGAAGAAGATGATAGTGATGAAGAAACTTTGATTGACATGACATTAGAAATAGCTAATCTTATCGTTGGAAGCGCAAAAGTAATTGCAGAAGAAGAAAATAGTAATACCTATATAATAGGTACACCAAGCTTTAAAAAATTTGATAGTTTTGATTTTGAGTACGATCAAGTAAAAACTATCAAAATAGAAGATGATATATTAATCGTGGCTATTAAAAAACTAAGGAATTAAATTGGCTAAAAAAAATCGTTACAGTTTCATAGATGATTCTACTCCATACAATGCAGAAAAAGAATTAGCATGGATGAACTATTCTGGGCTTTTAGATATGGAGGTAGAATTTATTGCTGATTTAGGTGAAACTGAAGCAAGTGTCGCGGAAATACTAAAGTATGAAAAAGGTTCTATTATTGATTTAAAGAAACCTGCTGGGGAAAGTGTTGAATCTTACGTAAATGGCCGTATATTAGGTAAAGGTGAAGTTATGGTCTATGAAAAAAATCTTGCAATTCGGATTAATGAAGTTTTAGACTCAAGTGCTGTACTCTACCATCTAGCAAAAGAGAGAGAAAATGACTAAATTTCTTCTGCTACTTACACTTCCTTTACTTTTAAATGCATCAAAAATACTGAGCTACAATGTGTACGATAGAACAGATAGAGTCGATGTAATGATTACCTTTGATACACCCTATGAAGGTAAAATAAAACAAAGTACCAGTGCATCTAAAATAATAATTAAATTAGAAGACGCTTCTATTGAATCCACAAAAACTAAAGTGCTTTCTTCAAAGTTTCTAGACACTATTAGTATAGTCCCCTTACTAGGGTACACAAAAATTGTTGCCCAAGTTCCTGCTCAGATAAAATTCAAAGCTTCTAAAACATCAGATTCTTATGGATTAAGACTTCGATTTTCAAAAGAATTAGTAATAGTAAGTAAAAACCCTTCAAAGGCTACTCAAGCAAACTTATTTTCCAGCACTTCTACATCATCACTACCCACTAAAAATAATGAAGATTTATCAAACAACTACTATATAGTAATTGGTATACTCCTTGTTGGTATTGTCATTCTTTTTGTACTTAAAAATAAAATGAATGGACCAGGAAAACCTAAAAATTCTTCTTCATGGTTGTTTAAAGTAGCTAATGATGCAAAAAATGGAGCAGCGGAACCTGTAAGTATACGCTTTCAAAAAAATATAGATGAGCATAGCAGTGTAGTGATGCTAGATTTCGTTGGACAGAGTTATTTAGTTCTTATGGGTTCCAATAATATTTTACTAGATAAATTTACAGATAATAAGCCGGTAACTCAAGATGACTTTGACACAATACTGCAAAATAGACACCAAGAACTAGATGACTTTTTAAAAGAAGGGGAGTCTTTAGAAAAAGATCCTATGCAGATATATAAAGAAAAAGCTGCAAATATTTCTTATACTAGCTAAATACTAAGATTGAGATTTTAAAAAGCTATCTTGTAAAAGCTTTTTAATTTTCTTTACATCACCCATACTTAGTACAAAACTCTCATCCATAATTTTATTAGAATGGTACACTTCAGTTACAGTAATTCCATATGGATCTTTTTTCTCTTTCGTCATTCTATCTTCATCATCAAAAGAATACAAATACAAATTTTTACGCGTTTTTTGAATATAATAAGTTACTACTATCTCATCAGAATGTTTTTTCTCTATAGCAACAACAACTCTTAAACTGTCATCATATTCATTCTCTTTAAGTCCTAGTATGCTCTTAGCGTCTTCCATATTCATGTAACCAACATAAAGCTTATTATACAAATCATGAAATCTCTGCACTTTAAAGTTCATTAAGAAATACATATCTAAAACATGTTTTTTATGTGCACGAAGTGTTTTTGTAATCCATGTCATAGTATTGTAGTATCTAAATGGATACACTTGTAAGCGATGCGCTTCTAACATTTTTTTAGATTTTATGATTTGCTTTGGTTCTAATTTTTTAGAAGCTGGATTTTGAATATAGTCCAAAACATTTTGTGCAGAAAATTCATTTGTAAACCATACTTTACAATACGAAGGAAACTGCTTTGTCCCAGTAGCGCCCTCATTTAAAATTATAAGAGCCTTAATCACTAAATCTGGAAATATAATCTCCAGAAGAGCCTTTTTCTTTCTAAGACGACGCCTAAGTTTAAGTACAGACTTTACAAGTGTCATCTCTACAAAATACAATTCTTTATCTTTTGTAAGAATCATTGCATCAAATTCAGAAATTTCTCTACTTTTTGTTCTATATACAATCTGCTGTTTTTCACTTATAGAAAGCGTATTTGGATGTGATTTAAACCTGTTTTGATGATAGCCTTTAAGAATGAACTTATCTACCTCTGGAGTAATCTCAGCATAACGAAGTAATTTTTCATAAATAAAGTTCTCATACACTTCACCTTCAAATGAGCGAAATGAACTCATATATGCAGGGTCATCTTCATTGATACCTTGTTTAATTAAAGAAAGAAGATGTTTTGTATTATAATCATAATGAAATAAGTTATCTGCTATATCATTTGTATCAAGGTTTTGAATCGATTTAGAAATATCAAGCATTATAAAGCCATTTCCCCATACTTAAAGAAGTCATCTAGAATATCTCTATACTCTTTGATATCATTAATATGATTAACTTCATCTCGTAGCTTTGAAGCACCTTTATAACCTTTTGTATACGTATGTGTGTGCTTTCTAAACATTGCTACTCCGTGCTGTCCATAGAACTCGATCATTTTATCGTAATGTTCCATAATAATTTCATGCTTTAATGCATTATCTATATGCTCTTGAGCACTTCGAAGTTGGTGAAATATCCATGGAGCGCCTACGGCTCCGCGACCTATCATGACACCGTCAGCCCCAGTATGTTCTAATACCCACTTAGCTTTCTCGTAGGAGTTAATATCTCCATTAGCAATAACGGGAATAGAAACAGCCTCTTTAATCTCTTTTATTGCATCATAATCAACTTCAGACTTAAACTTACCAACTCGAGTACGACCATGAACTGCTAAAAAGTCAGCCCCGCTATCTTGAATCATTTTTGCTATAGCAACATGATTCTTTGTCTCAAATCCAAGTCTCATTTTTACACTTGTCATACTTTTATTTGATGTATCTTTAATAGTCTTAATAATGTCGCCCATTAATGGTAAGTCTAAGAGTAAGGAACTTCCACTTCCATGACCAACTACTTTGGGTACTGGACAACCACAATTCAGGTCAATAATATCTATACCTTCATAAGAATTGAGTATCTCTACCGCACCCTTAACAATATCTATACTTGAGCCAGAAATTTGAACAGAATAAGGGTCTTCAACAGAGGACTTTTGAAGCATATGAAGTGTTTTTTTAGAATTATGAACAAGAGCATTGGAGCTTAACATCTCACTCACAGTTAAATCTGCACCAAATTTTTTCACTACACTTCTAAATGGTAGATCCGTAAATCCAGCGAGAGGAGCCAATACATAGACTGGCTGAGTAAATGAGAACTTATTGTTCATATTTTAAACAAATAAGTTTATATTAAAATGCTGATTAGATTCTTTTAACGCACGATATGCTTTAAAATTTAAATATTCATCACTCTGTGATATTTCTAAAATAGCATCAGCAGGTGCTATCATTTCAAGATCAAAAAGTGTAAAAAGGTAAGAATCCATAGCTTCTTCTTTTTCATCACTTATCTTCTCAAAAAGCTTCATTCTTTGCTCCGGTATCATACATGATGACATTGATGCTGCAATATCAAGATAATCTTGTATATCTAACTCTAATTCTTCAAATAAACTAATAAGAGATTTATTTGAAGTTTCTAAAATATTTTCTTCCGCATTGACACGACTTAATATATTAGATAGCGCTTCTTTACTCATAAGTGATTTGTAAGTTTCTATGTCACTTAATGAAGCTGTTTTAACATAGTCTATGTAAATTTCACTCAAAAGTCCGGCGTTATATTTTTCTGGATTTTTCAAAAAATCTTTTGCCGTTATAGACTCATTTCTGTATGCATTTCTATCATTTTGAATAGTTAAAGGATTATCAATAGATAAATATAGCTTTTTAGTATCAACCGCTTTACCACTTTTAATATCTTCAATTATTTTAATTGTTGACCTAATTTTTTCATCTTCAATCTCTAAAGAGTTTAGGTTATTTGGGAATACTGTTGAATTGTCTATCAATAAGCCGAGCATTCTATAACCAGGAGTTTTAAAAATATGACTTCTATTTTCTTTGCCGAGATAAGCATCTGAAATCGATTCAACCATTTTTGCATAGTCTTTTTCATTCTTACGAAGTTGTAAACTTTCGACAACTGAATAAAAAGCAACATGAAGAATACTTCCCATTGCTAAAATTAAAAGAATTAACATTACCCATACCGAGTTTGACAATGATGGTAAAACAATACCAAATACGTTTATACTTGTAGTACTATCGCCTACAATAGTACTCATATACCACCCAATAAAAGCTATATATACCAACGATGCAATTGCTAATCTCTTAATGTGCATAATCTATCCTTACTTTGTTTTTTCTATAATCTCTCGACAATCTATACAATAACTAGCATGAGGCTTCACTTTTAATCTTTGAAAACCTATGTCATCTTCACACATAGAACAAACCCCATAACCAACTGTTGCTATTTTACCTAAAGCTACATTGATTTCACGTAACTCTTGTTCTTGTTGGCGCACAATTGCACTTTCTATCATAGAACTATTGTTTACTGAGGCATGATCACCCTCATCATTTAATTCTAATCCATTTAACTGGGCTAATTCATCATTCACACCATCAATATTTCTAATTATTTGATCGTTACGACTATCTAAAATCTCTTTAAAGTAGCTTAATTCACTCTGTTGCAATTTTTTTCCTTGTGTTTATCTTACTTGTGATATGGATGGTTACTGAGGATAGAAAAACCTCTGTAAATCTGTTCTAGTAAAACAGCTTTTGCTATTTTATGACTCATTGTTAACTTTCCCAAACTAATTACTTTGTCGCTTTTTTGTAAAAAATCATCCTCAAACCCATAAGCTCCACCTATGAAAAATTTCACGGATATTTTAGCATTTAAAAGCTTACTAAATTCATAACTGTCTATTAATTCCCCATCAGGGTGTAAAGTTACACTATAATCTTTACTAATATACCCATTTAGAGCTTTTGTATATGCCATTTGAGATGCTTTAGGAGAGATTGTATGTGCTTTAGCCACATCTTTTGGAAAAACTTCTGTATCTTCAACCTTTGCAAAACGAGAAATCATTTTTGTTAAATCCTTATACAAAGGATCATAAATTGTTTTTTCTTTTTTAGCTATGGATACTATTTCTATTTTCATCATTTTTCCAACAACCCACTACCAATGACATGATAGGTAACATTTACAAATGTATCATTTATATTCACTCCACCAATTGCTCCTACAAAATGCTTAGATTTAGATGCTATTTGATCAAGAGAATCTCCAAGTATATTTGGGACATCTTTGGTACTCGTATTCTTGTATGCACCTAATCCAATATAATTTAAATCTAAATCATTTGCTTGAAGTACTTCATCTTCATTATGTGTAGAAATTCCTAGAATTTTATCTTTTCCTATTACACTCCTTACAATAGAAACTGCTCTATGAACCTCACTATCAATATTCTTTAAATCTTCTTGACCAAGATGGACACCATCACAGAACTCTATAAGTTCATAAGAATCATTAATAATTAAAAATCCACTATACATTTTTCTAATTTTAATAAGTTGTGCTTTAATAAAAGAGATATCTGCTGTTTTATTTCTATACTGAATAATTTCAGCATTATGATTCTTTGCAATTTCAATAAAACTTTCTAAGCTTAGACCTCTAGAATCTAATAAATCCTGATCACAAAGAGCGTAAAGACGTATCAAGGATTATGCAACTTTTAAAATTGTTAGTAAGTCTGATAGCGTATTTTTAAGGTCATTTCTATTGACAATCATATCAATAGAACCTTTCTCAAGTAAAAATTCTGCTCTTTGAAACCCATCTGGAAGAGCCGAACCAATAGTTTGTTCAATTACACGGGCTCCAGCAAACCCAATAAGTGCACCAGGTTCAGCAATTATTATATCTCCAAGATTTGCAAAAGAAGCAGAAACTCCACCCATAGTAGGATCAGTTAAAACTGATATATATGGAAGTTTATGACGACCGAGTTTTGCAAGAGCTGCTGACGTTTTACTCATTTGGAGTAAAGAGAATGTACTCTCTTGCATTCGAGCTCCACCAGAAGCAGAAAGAATAATAAAACCTTCTTTATTTTCAATTGCACGGTTAATTCCACGAACAATTTTTTCACCTTCTACAGAACCAAGTGATCCACCCATAAAGGCAAAATCAAAAATTACAACTTGAGCAGATACGCCGTTCATTTTTATAGAACCACTTACTACTGAAGATGTTTTTCCAGTCTTTTTTGTCGCTTCTTCAATTCTTTGTTTATATGATTTTTTATCTACAAAATTTAATGGATCAACTGGTTTTAAGTTTGAATCAAATTCTACAAAAGAATCCTCATCAGCTAAAAGTTCAAGTCTTTCTTTTACCCCAATACGAAGGTGAAATCCACATTTTGGGCATACATAATTTTGGTTTTCCACCTCTTTGTAGTACATTAAAGATTGACATGATTTACATTTAACCCAGTGGGCAGCAGCCTCGCTTTTAACTGGTTGTTTATTTGTGTCTTTAGAAAAAAGGTTAAGTAGGTTCATAAGGTATCCTCAAAATAGTATAATTTTTATCGATTATAGCAAAAATATACCAACTAAAGGAGTCGTATTATTTTTTTTTATATGTAAAGTAACATAAATGTGTAGAAATCAGCCTAAAAAGTAGAGAGACAAGAACACTTTAATTTGAAGTGTTCTTGATTAAGTATTTAATTTATTTTAATAAAGTATTTGAAATACTTCTTGCAGCTTCACGACCATCAAGTGCCGCAGTTACAACAAGATCAGCCCCTCTAAAACAGTCACCACCAGCATAAATACCAGCAGTACTTGTTTCGTGAGTTTCTTCGTTAATAATAATCCCACCCCAAGAATTTGTCTCAATTCCATTTTCAGCTAAGAATGATGGAACAACTGGATCAAACCCTAATGACATTATAACTATATCAGCATTAACTCTAAATTCACTTCCCTTTACCTCTTCCATTTTTTGACGACCATCAGTACCTTTTGAACCAAGGTTAGTTTTAATCACTTCAACAGAAATTGCTTTTCCAGATTCATCTACAATAATCTCTTTTGGCGCCACTAAAAATGTAAAGTCTACACCCTCTTCCATAGCATTTTTATACTCTTTTCTACTTCCTGGCATATTTTTCTCATCTCTACGATAAAGACAAGTTACAGATTTTGCACCTTCACGTTTTGCAGTTCTAAGACAATCCATAGCCGTATCACCACCACCTATTACTACTACATTAAGATCTTTAAAATCGAACTTTTTATCATATACTGTCTTAAAATTCTTTCTTTGAATCGCTGTTAAATAATCCATAGCAGCATAAACATTAGAAGCTTTTTCGCCAACTAAACCAGCATATTTACCCTTCGTTGCGCCAACACCAATAAACATAGCATCATGAGTATTAGCTACGTCTTCAAAATTAATATCTTGACCTACTTTTGTATTTAATATGAGTTTCAGACCAGCTTCTTCAAGAAGAGATATGCGTCTGTCAACAATTTTTTTATCTAGTTTAAAGTTTGGTATACCATATGTCAAAAGTCCACCTGCACGGTCAGCGCTTTCATACATAGTTACCGAAATTCCAGAACGTAAAAGATATGTTGCAGCCGACAATCCAGCAGGACCACTTCCAATAACAGCAACTTTTTTATCTGTTGTAATACCTGGAAAATCCGGCTTCATACCAGCTTTAAATCCAGCTTCTGTAATATGTGTCTCAATACTACCAATTGTAATAGCACCATGACCATCATTTAAAGTACAATCACCTTCACAAAGTCTATCATGCGGACAAATTCTACCCATAACCTCAGGGAATGGAGAAGGTTCATTGGAAAGTTTAAAAGCAAACTCTAGATCTTTTTCAGCAACAGATTTAAGCCATTGAGGAATATAGTTATGAAGAGGACATTTGTTTAAACAAAATGGATCTCCACATTGAATACATCTATCACTTTGTGAAGATGCATCAGCTACATTAAATATGTCATATATTTCAGCAAAATCTTTCGTCCTCTCAACTACTAATCTTTTACTAGGATCTATTCTCTCAGTTGTTAAAAATTCTTTCATGTTAGTCTCCCGCCTCTATATTTAGAGGTAATTTAGTTAAGTTTTTAGGTTTAATTAACCAGAAGTTTCTTACTTCTACTCTAAAGTTTTCAAGTAATTCATTTGCTTTTTTACTCTCAGTTTCAACAACATAATCTTTAAGTAATTTTTTAAGTAAATGTCTCGCATCAGAGCCTTCATCCGTATCAATTCTTACAGCTTCAACAAGTTCGTGATTAACATTCTCAACAAAACTATGATCTTCATCATATACAAATGCAATACCACCTGTCATTCCTGCACCAAAGTTAATACCAGTACGTCCAAGAATTGCTACGATACCACCTGTCATATACTCACAAGCATTATCTCCCGTACCTTCAACAATTGCTAAAGCTCCAGAGTTACGAACAGCAAATCTCTCACCTACACTTCCTGAAATATAAAGTTTACCACCTGTAGCACCATAAAGACAAGTATTACCACCAGCCGCAAACTCTTCACCTTCATTTTTAGAAGTAATAATGATCTTACCACCATGCATACCTTTACCAAGGTAATCATTTGCGACACCCTCAAGATAAATAGAAACACCATGAATTAAAAATGCACCAAGAGCTTGACCAGCTACTCCTGTTAGATTAATCTTAATCGTATCAGCTTTAAGACCTGCATCACCATAGTATTCAGCGATCTCGCCTGAAACTAATGCACCAAAACTTCGGTGAACATTTTGAATTTCTCTGTTTATTCTAATAGGATGATCAGGATGCTTAATAGCTGCCATTGCTTCTACTAAAACACTTTGCTCAAATGAATTATCATCAAAAGGATGATTGAATTTTTGCTGATGCGTATTCACACCTTCCTCTTGGTGAAGTATAGAGCTAAAGTCAAACTTTTGAGCGAAAGGATCATCTTTAACTTTAAGTACGCTTACTTGACCTATCATCTCTTCCATAGTTTTGTAACCGAGTTCCGCCATAATTGAGCGGATATCTTCAGCTAAAAATGTAAAGTAATTAATTATTTGATCAATATGACCCTTGAAAAATTCTTGACGAAGTTTTTCATTTTGCGTTGCAATACCAACAGAACATTTATTTACATGACAGATTCTAAGCATTTTACAACCAACAATGCTTAAAACACCAGTACCAAATGCATAAGACTCAGCACCTAAAAGAGCAGCTTTAACAACATCTAAACCAGTTTTTAAACCACCATCAGTTTGTAACTCAACAAGGGAGCGAAGATTATTCGCTTTAAGTGCATTATGTGCTTCACTTAAACCAATTTCCCATGGATTACCAGCAAATTTAATCGAAGTCAGTGGAGCAGCACCAGTACCACCATCTCCACCAGAGATAATAATTTTATCTGCATATGCTTTTGTAACACCAGCCGCAATTGTTCCTACACCAATAGTAGAAACTAACTTTACCGCTACACGTGCTTTAGGATTTACTTGTTTACAGTCAAAAATCAACTGTGCCAAATCCTCAATAGAGTAAATATCGTGATGTGGAGGTGGTGAAATAAGTGTTACACCGGGAACTGTATGACGAAGTTTACCGATTAGTGCTGAAACTTTATGCCCTGGAAGTTGTCCACCTTCACCTGGTTTTGCACCTTGCGCTACTTTAATCTGAATCTCATCAGCCGAACGTAAATACGCTGGAGTTACACCAAATCTACCAGATGCAACTTGTTTAATTTTTGAAACTCTTTCAGTACCAAATCTATCTTTATCTTCTCCACCTTCACCAGAATTTGATTGACCACCAATTCTGTTCATTGCAATAGCAATAGTTTCATGCGCTTCTGGTGAAATCGAACCAAGACTCATTGCAGCAGATGCAAATCTCTTGAAAATTCTCTCTTTAGGCTCAACTTCGGAAATATCTATCGCTTTTCTTGTCGATTTTAAATCAAAGAAATCACGAATATATTTTAAGCCACGTTTGTTAATAAGATTTTTTAATGTATCAAAATCTTCTTTTTTACCACTTTCTGAAACTGCATGAATAGCATGAATAACAGCAGGTCCAAAATCATGATGTTCTTGTCCTGAATAAAATTTATAAAATCCACCAATATTTAATGGAAAAATCTTTTTAAATCCATCTTCAACAAATGCATCTTTATGGTATTTACTTATTCTTTCATCTATGTCTTCATATGTAAGGCCACCAAGTTCTGAGTGAGAATGTTCAAAACAATCTTTTACTATCTCATCGTTTAAACCTAAAACATCAAATAATGCAGAATTTCTATATGAAGCAATCGTAGCGATTCCCATTTTTGACATTATTTTAAGAAGTCCCCCATTAAGAGCACCATGTACAGCTTTAATAGCTTCCCTACAATCAATGTTAATAACATTTGAGGTATTGATTTTATCAATTACCGTTGCAAATAAAAGGTTAGGATATATTGCACTTGCACCATAGCCGATAAGGACCGCAGCACTATGCGAGTCAACTACTTCACCCGTAATACAAATCATAGAAGTTAGATGACGAACTTTTGCTTGAAGAAGTGCAAGGTTTAATCGTCCAACAACCATGGCCATTGGAATTGCTTTATTAAGTGCGGAAAACTCATAATCATCAAGGATAATAATTCGTGTTCCATCGTTTTTTACTGAAGAGACAACTGTCTCTACTAAAAGATCAAGACTTTCTTTCAAGGAGTTTGTATATGCAGTTGAAAATATAGTGTTGTGATAAAAAGCTTGATAACGAGGAGATTTTCTATCTCCAAATGATTTTAATACTTCGAGTTTTTCATGTGTAATAATTGGTGAAATTGATTTCAGTCTATGTGCATGTGTTGGTATTTCATCTAAAATATTGTGTACTTCACCAAAACCAGTATTTAAACTCATTACCACTTTTTCACGAATAGGATCGATTGGTGGATTTGTTACCTGAGCAAATTTTTGTTTAAAGTAATCTGTAAAGTTTCTTTGCTTATTTGAAAATGCTGCAAGAGGTGTATCATCACCCATTGAACCAACAGCTTCTTTGCCATCAATTATCATAGGTTCAATTACTTGTTCTACAATCTCTTGTGTAATATTAAAGTATCTTTGTCTTTTAACAAAATTCTCACGTGAGTATTCACAAGGAGTTTCATACTGAATCTCTACATGTTCTTGGAGATAAATCATATGTTCGTTTAACCATTTCATATAAGGGTTTGATGATTTTAAGTAGTCATTAATCTGCTCGTTTTTAAGAACTTTACCAAATTTCAGGTCAAGTCCTAACATTTCACCAGATTGTAAACGTCCACGCTCTTTAATATCTTCTTCTGCAATGTCTACAACACCATATTCAGAAGCGATTAAAAGATTATTGTCTTTTGTAATGATGTATTTTGAAGGACGAAGACCATTACGATCAAGTACACAACCAACGTAACGACCATCTGTTACAGAGAATGCTGCTGGACCATCCCATGCTTCAAACACAGTTGAGTGGTACTCATAAAAAGCACGAAGCTCAGGATCCATATGTGGAGAATTTTGCCATGCTGAAGGGATAACTGCACGAACAGCTTTAAAGAAATCCATTCCATTAACAATTAAAAACTCAAAAAAGTTATCTGCTGAAGCTGAATCCGAAGAGTTAAGTTGTAGTATTGGAAGAATTCTATCAATCTCTTCAGGAGTAAATACCTCCGACTTGATAGATTCTGATTTTATTTTTACGTTTAAACGATTTCCTTCAACTGAGTTAATTTCACCATTATGTGCAACTGCACGAAAAGGCTGTGCCAACCTCCACTCTGGAAGAGTATTTGTAGAGAATCTTTGGTGAAACAATGAAAAAGAGATTTTAAATGCTTCATTATTAAAGTCTTTATAAAACTCTTTAATATGAGTAGGCATTACAAGCCCTTTGTATGAAAGAACTTTAGAACTCATAGAAGCGATATAAAAATCTCTATCTTCGATTAATTTATGCTCAGTTTCTTTACGAGAAAGGTATAAAAGCGCATCGAACCTATTTGTAGCCATAATAGAATTTGGCGTGATAATCACTTGGATAATATTTGGTAATGTTGCTATCGCTTGATCACCTAATGCATTAATATCTATAGGCACGTCACGAAGCATTACAACTTTTAAATCATTATTCATACAGATTTCAGATAAAGTATCTAAATGTGCTCTATTTTTAGTAAATACAGAAGCTACAGCAAATTGTGTAGGTAGTTCCACCCCATTCTCGGATGAGACTTTTCTTATAAACTCTTCTGGCATAGAAAGCAGTAAACCACTACCATCTCCAGTTTTTCCATCTGCTGCAACTGCACCACGGTGCATCATTCTCTCTAATGCAGTAACTGCGTCATCTAAAACCTTACGTGATGCTTTATTTTTGATATTGGCTACAAGACCAAAACCACAATTATCTTTAAATGATCTTAATAAATCATGATGTTTAACCATTATTTCTCCTGAAATGTATAAATTCATTATAAAAACTTAATATTTTAAGCTTTTTTTAATCTAACTTAGTCTATTTAGACAAAGTGATTTGATTATACTAGATAAAGGTTTAAGGAAGCATTATTTAAGTAGAATTTTTTAAATAAATTTAAAATTTGTGTATAAAAGAAGCACACCAAAGTGAGTAGATGCAAGGTTACATCATAAATCTTAACAAAGTTAAAGAAGAAGACTTAATTGTTACAATAATATCAAAGAATAACTTACAAACTCTTTATAGGTTTTATGGTGCACGTCATGGGACTATAAATATTGGTTTCAAGATTGATTATGAAATCGGGGAATCTGCAAAATCTACAATACATAGACTCAAAGATGTAATTCATATAGGATTCAAGTGGATTAATGATTACTCTAAATTACGACTATGGCAAGATTTTTTAACTCTTTTTCATAAACACCTTAAAGATGCTGAAGATATTGGAGATTTTTACTTTACACTTTTAGATAATGCTTCTGAGCAATGGGGAAAACAAAACTCCAAACGAGTAGCTATTGAATCCTATGTTAGGATATTAGAACATGAGGGAAGACTTCATATAGAAAGAGAATGCTTCTTGTGCTCTATGAAAATCCAAGATAATGTATCTTTAATACGAGGATATTTACCTACACATGAAGAATGTACACACACATTAAGTATAAATACTGCCGGATTAAAAGAATTGTATAAAAATAAGTCTTCTTTATTTTTAAATGATAAAGAAATAGATAGACTATGGGTAATTTTACTTGAGGGTTTATAAGATGTCTATCAAACACATTACTTTATCTCTATCTTTATTGAGTACATTTACTTTGTATGCTGATATAAATGTTCAAGATGAGCATAGCTATCTCGATAATTTGCATTCAAGTATTTCTGATGATGTTCATACATTATCTCATTCCATAGACAAACTCTTTAGTGGCAGTGTAGATGATCAAAATACCACTTTAGTTAATAGATCTCCTTATGACACAACAAAGTCTGTTGACTCGTTTTTTCAAACAAATAAGTTTCTTAATGAAACTGAAAAAACTTTTTTACGTGTCAACTTTAATTCATTATTTCAGACAAAACACTCCAGCGATTTTAAGTATAAAATTCGAGCTCGAATACCACTTAGCCGAACTAAAAAGAATTACAACCTTTTTATTGAAGATATACAAGAAAATGGATCTAACCAAGTACTCAAAGATGAATCTATCAACCAAAGTTCTAGCACAGCTATCGGAGTAAATTATTTTGCAGCTAAAACCTATGGTATTAAATCAAAATATTCTATTGGTACATCAGGTTTTAATCCATTTGTTCGGGCAAGATACAACTTAAACTATTCTCTGCAAGATTGGTTCATAGAACCCGTCCAAACATTCAAATATTCTTCAAACAGAAAGTTCGAAGAAGAAACTAATGTCTATTTTGACAAAGTAATTAAAGATGCAGAACTTTTACGATTGACACTTTACAGACATACACAGGAAAATGTCAAAGGTATGGACTATGCCTTTAGCGCACAATACTTTCTTCCTTTGAAAAGTCAAACAGCGATTAGCATTTCACAAGTTTTTGTAGGAAATACAAAATACCTAGACATCCCTTATGGTTCTCCTACTACCCAAAGCTATAATACTTATGGTGGAATAAATGACTATATTACTACTGTAAACTATAGAGAAAACATTTGGAAAAAGTGGTTTTTCTATGAGCTTTCACCAGGAGTGAATTTTCATAGACAACATGACTACAAAGTTAATTATTCTATGCGTTTTTCAATTGATATATACTTTGGACAAACATATAAGAAACTATGTCCACCCAACTAAAAGATTTATATACTAGAGAGTATATAAACTTACTCTCTGTTAACATAACAAATTTTTATCCTAACTTTCTTAAAAATGAGTTCATTCCTTCTGTTTTTGACTTACAGTGGCATGATAAAGAGTTAAAAGAGAGAATGCACCATATATCTCAACGGTTACAGTCTTATTTGCCTCAGAGCTATATAAAATCAATTCAAATTTTAAAAAAAACATTTTTATATATGAACTATGATTTCTCTCTTCAAAATATGATTTTTCAAGATTATGTTGAACAGTTTGGACTCGATAATTTTGAAATTTCAATGGATGCCCTAGAATCTTTTACTATCAACTCTTCAAGTGAATTTGCAATACGAAGATTCATCATCAAGTATCCAAAGCAAACAATGCAGCAAATGAGAATATGGGCTGAGTCAAATAACTTCCATATTAGACGATTAGCGAGTGAAGGCTGTAGACCTCGTTTACCTTGGGCAATTGCACTAAAAGAGTTTAAACTAGACCCTACAGAGGTCTTAAAAATCATTAAAGTACTTAAAGATGATAAACATAAGTATGTACAAAAAAGTATTGCTAATAATCTTAATGATATTTCAAAAGATCACCCAGATATTATAAAAGATTTAGCCTCTCAATGGATTGGAAATACAAAAGCATTAGATGCTATTGTAAAGCATGGATGCAGAACATTACTCAAACAAAGTGATAGAAAAACATTAAATATTTTTGGCTTTAAGAAAACAACGAATCTCATACTTGAAAATTTTATCCAAGATGATAATGTAGCTATGGGAGAAGAATTTAATTTTTCGTTTCTCATCAAGTCTTTAAATAACCTAGGAAAACTACGTCTTGAGTTTGCTCTATTTTTTTTAAGAAAAAACAAAACACACAGCAAGAAGGTATTTAAAATTTCAGAAGGAACTTACAAGGAAAATAGTAAGATTTTTCAAAAAAAGTACTCCTTTAAAAATATTACTACACGCTCTTACTATAAAGGTTTACATAAACTAGAGATAATCATTAACGGTGAAGTATTTTTACATAAAGAGTTTCATCTCATCTAGTTTATTTTAAGCTATTTTTTCTTTGCTACTAAAGAAGCAATCTTATTCTTTTCTCCACGTAGATTTATGTCATTTCTTTCTTCGTAGTAAATAATATCCATACCAAGAAAAGCACTTAAAAGCTCATTTTTTGCTAAGAGGTATGCGGGATTCATACTTCCTTGTTCCGGTTTATCATGTGCTACAATAAAAGTTTCAAATATAAGTAATCCACCATCCTTTAGTGAATCAATCATTTGCTTCATTAAACGACGGTTTAGATAATTACAATTTAAAATCAAATCATAAGAATTTTTCTTTAAATCATACGTATCTAAATCAGTTTCAATTTTTAGAATGTTCTTTGTATCTTTTATTTGAGAAAGAGCATAGTCAGATAAATCAACTGCATCTATTATGAAATTTTTTTCTTCTAAGAAATGTGTATTTCTTCCCGTACCACAAGCTAAATCTAATGCAGTTCCAATATTAGCGTAATTTATATATTTCTTTAAAATTAGACTAACTTCATGTCGCATTGGCTTGCTTACATGTCTTTCATTCCATCTTGCCTTATCTTCAATCATGATAATCTTCCTTTGTAATCTTCATACCCAAACTCTTTAATAATATCTACTTTACCACTTTTACGGATAATTGCTAAAGATGGTAATTTAATCCCATTAAAGGTTGTAT
Organism: Sulfurimonas sp.; assembly: GCF_047622445.1. GTDB lineage: Bacteria > Campylobacterota > Campylobacteria > Campylobacterales > Sulfurimonadaceae > Sulfurimonas. The sequence continues at coordinate 11,918 of NZ_JBLHOE010000031.1, read as the reverse complement.
TTTTAACAAACGTATAATGAATTTGATCTTCAAAAACAACCTTATCTCCAATATTTAGAGGTTCATCAAAAGAGTAATCTCCCATTATATCCCCAGCTAAACAGGTATTCCCACCTAATTTGTAGGTATACTTTTTTTCTCCTGCCACACCACTTCCTCTCACATCTGCACGGTATGGCATAGCTAAAGTATCCGGCATATGCGCTTCTGCTGAAGTATCTAAAATAGCTATATTCATACCGTTTTGGAATACATCTAAAACTGTACTCAATAAATACCCTGTTTCCCAACCTACTGCTTCACCAGGTTCGAGATATACATCAACATTATACTTTTCTCTAAAGGATTTAATTATTTGAATGAGTTTTTCTACATCATAAGCTTTTTTCGTTATATGATGACCACCACCAAAATTAATATATTTTAGATTTTTAAAGTACTTAGAAAAGTTTTTTTCAAACGTAACTAGAACTTCTTCTAGAGCATCCACATCTTGTTCACATAGAGCATGAAAATTAAGCCCATCTATATGATCTAAGACTTCTTCATCAAAGTTTGCTAAAGTTGTTCCTAAGCGGCTATAAATTCCACATGGGTTATATATATCTTTTTGAGAGGAAGAAACTTCTGGGTTTATTCTCAGAGATATTTTAATATTAGGATTTATACCTTTAACAATTTCTTTATATTTGAGTAATTGTGATGGTGTATTAAAAACAATATCATCAGATATCTTAGCAATTTTTCTAATATCTTCTTCCTTAAAAGCCGGTGAATATGTATGTATTTCAGCATCAATATTATTTATTTTAAAAGTGTCATTTGCAAGTTGGGCTTCATGTAATCCACTTGCTGTACAGCCTTTTAGATACTTTGAAACAACAGAAAATGTACTCCACATAGCAAAGCCTTTTAAAGCTAAAATAACTTTAGCACCACTTTGTTTTTGAACATACTCTAAAGTCTGTAAGTTTTTCTCAAGTAGAGATTCTTCACAAATATAACAAGGGCTTGGAAGGCTTTTCAGGTCTAGCACTAAGATTTTTCTTGTCTAACTTTTAGCTCAGATATATAAGCACGCTTTACATTTAAAGCAACCTTTGCAAAAGCATTAGGGTTTAACCCCATTTCTTTTACCTGTGTACATGCTTTTAATACAGAAGCCTTACTCAAAATTGACTTTAAATTAACAGCACTCAAAACAATATTTAAGATCTGTATGTACTTACGTAGAGTTTCGCTTGCTTCATCTTTTTCCTGTAACTCTTTCAAGATTCGTATGTATAAAGGTTCAAGGTGCCAATGCTTAAACACCATACTACTTAGCTCATACGAAGTTGTACCGATAAGTAGCTTTTCATAATTGTTAGAATCTTTAGACTTTCGAAACCCTTCTTCAAATTCTTTTTCATATGAAGTTACACTTACTTCATTTGCAATAACAAGCTTTCCAGTTTCCATAATTAAAGCTAAAGGAGCTAAGAATCTTGCATCTTCTAAGTCAATTTTTGAGTACCATTGAAGGAGTAATGCACTTTGAATATTACAAATATCATTGAATCTTTCATTGGAAAATCCAAAAATTTCTGTTTTTGCTTTTATATTTTCTGAAACTGCATACTTCATCACAAAACCATATACTTGCATAATTCCAAAAAGTGTAACTGCTTGAGATACGGAAGCTATTCTAGTAGAAAATCCATATATTGGTGAGTTTGCCATTTTTAAGATATTTAAAGAAAGGAGAGAATCTGATTCTATAAAGCTTATTAGCTTATTTATATCTAACTCTTCTTGTCCAGCTGAATAAAGTTTTTGAATATCTAAGATAGCATCAGACAGGGGTGCTAGTGCATCTATAGATTTTACAATATTTTCAACATTCATACTTCTATCTCTTCTTTTTGTTATATGCATTTTTAATACGGCGTGCAACATGTTCAAAATGTACATGATCTAAATCAAGATTTCGTACAATTATACTCGCCTTTGCAATCGATTCATCGGTTAGGAATTCTTTGACATTTACGGCTGTTCTAATCACATCTAAAGTATCGATGTAATACTCCATTTTCCCAGTTATCTCTTCATCTTCAATATCTAAATTTTTTAACATTTTTACATATAACGGTTCAAGGTTCCAATGATCAAATAACAAGCCACTTAAGTGATACGAGGTAGTTCCGACTAACTCATACTCATACTTCTCAATTTCTTCACACTCTTTAAGACCTTGCTTAAATTCCACAGTATATGCACTATTTGCTATTTCTTGTGCTAAAACAAGTTTTCCAGATTCCATTATAAGTGCTAGTGGAGCTAAAAACTGAGCATGTCGTAAATCTACTTTAGAATACCATTGCATCATTAAGTGACTTTGAATATGACACATCTCATTAAATTCAGTTGGAGAAAGGTTATAAGCTTGTGTCTTTGCTTTAATCTTTTGTGTCATTGCAAAATTAATCACTAAACCATACATAATATGTGTTCCAAATAAAGATACCGCCTGAGATACAGAAGCAATTTTTCTAGAAAAACCATAAAAGGGAGCATTTATCATTTTTAAAACATTAGCTGTTAAAAGTGCGTCTGACTCAATAATACGTACGAGTTTAATTATGTCGACATTCTCAGCACCTTCATCATATAACTTTTTAATTAATATCGCTGAATCTGATAAAGGTGGTAAAGACTCTATCGTATCTACTAAGCTTTTATAATCCATTTTATACTTCTAGTTCTTCAACTTTCCAAGGTAAACCTTGTCTGTTTAACTCATACATAAAAACATCCGGATCAAACTCTTCCATATTAAATACACCCTTTCCATTCCACTTATTTTCTAAGATAAGTTTTGCACCAATCATAGCTGGTACTCCGGTTGTATAAGAAACAGCCTGAGAGTTCACTTCTTTAAAACATTTTTCATGGTCACTTACTTGATAAATATATATCTTTTTACGTACACCATCCTTTATGCCCTTTACTACTACACCAATATTTGTCTTACCTTTTGTTCTTTTACCAAGTGAGGCAGGATCTGGAAGTAAGGTACTCAAAAACTCTATGGGTATAATTTTTTGACCCTTATGTTCTACCTCTTTAATTCCTAACATACCAACACTTGATAAACAGTGCATATGCATTAAATATTTTTCACTAAAAGTCATGAAAAATCGTATACGCTTCAGACCTTTTATATTCTTAATTAAAGATTCCATCTCTTCATGGTAGAGTAAGTAGGAATCACGTTTACCAACTTCTGGATAATCCCATACAATTTTTTGCTGTAGTGGTTGGGTTGTAAACCAACGTCCCTCTTCCCAGTATCTTCCATCTGCTGAAACTTCACGAAGATTTATCTCAGGATTGAAGTTTGTTGCAAAGTTATAGCCATGATCTCCATCATTACAATCTAAGATATCAATCGTTTCTATAGAATCAAAATAATGTTTTTGTGCATAAGCACAAAATACATTTGTCACACCAGGATCAAAACCACTTCCGAGAAGTCCCATAATTCCAGCTTCTTTAAAAGCATCATGGCGTTCCCATTGAAGTTTATACTCAAATTTAGCAACATCGGGATGTTCATAGTTTGCGGTATCAAGATACGGAGTCTTAGTCGCGATACAAGCGTCCATAATAGTCAAATCTTGATAAGGCAAAGCCACATTAATAACAATATCTGCCTTACAGGCATTGATAAGTTCAATGAGTTCAGGAGTATTATCAGCATCAACAGTCGTTATTTCTACACTTCCCTTTGGAAGTTCAGACTGTATTTCTTGGCACCGTTTTAAAGTTCTACTTGCAAGGATTATACGTCCAAATATAGATGCATTTCGTACGCACTTATGTGTAACTACACGACCTACTCCGCCAGCGCCTATAATTAATGTTGTTTTATTGCTCATGTTTATCCTTCATCTCTTGTACTACTTTTTGTAATTCTTCTGCTTTTGTTTCTTTAGATATTGCTGTACCGAAATATACAGTTATTACCCTACGTTTGAAAAAAGAACGTGGATTTCTTGCCCGACAACGTGAAAATAGACTGCCTTCTAAACCTGAGATAAAAAATGGAACAATGACTCCATCATAACCTTGATCAATATACTCATAACCTCTTTGAAATGTATTTAGCTCATGCGTCTGGCTAATTTTACCTTCTGGATATACTGCAACTATCTTACCTTTTAAAAGTCTACTATGCGCTTCTTTAAAAGCATCTTTAGAAGCTCTTGGCGAAATAGGAATAGCTTCACCTCTTTTACATACAAAATTAAAAAGTCTCCAATTATAAATCTCTTTATCCATCATAAAATTAATCTGTTTGTTTAAAGGTAGTTGCAAAATAATCCAATCCAACCAACTCACATGATTTCCAAGTAAAAGAACACCACGAGTAAGAGGAATATTCTCTAAACCAATATATTCATATTTATGACCGAGCATAGACAGAAGTTCCAGAATAGTCCAGAATGTCATAATCAAATACCGTTTAAACACAGTTAATGTCATATATACAGCTACAAAACCCATCACATAAAACAATGACTCTGCATTTGTACCAAAGTATGCAAAAATAGTGGTTATAAGTAAAAATCCAACCATAAATAAATTTTGAATAAAGTTACTTCCAGCTAAAACTGTCCCTAAATGAATGCTTGGCGTAATTAACTGTATCCTCGCATTTAAAGGAACCATTACAAGACCAGAAAAAATTCCAAATCCAAAAAATAAAAAGGCTAAAGTTTCAATAGAATTAGTCTGTGCAACTAAGAAAACTACAATCATGATCCCAACAGAGCCTATACTCACAAGTCCCATATTAATATAATACTTGGAGAATTTTGACGCAAAAACAGAACCGATAACTATACCAATTCCCGCTAATGCCATTACCCCTTGCACTGTAATTGCATTTGTAATACCAAGTTCACTTTTCGCAAATTCACCAAAAATAGAAAGTATTACTTGAGAGATAGACCAAAATAAGCTAAGTACGATAATTGCTTCAAAAACTTCTGGTTTTCTTCTTACAATTTTAAGATTTTTATATAAATATTCACCACGAAAATACTTTTTACTTTCAAATTTTCTTTTTGTATGGTGTAGCATTTTGTTAGGTAACTTTGAAGATAAGTATAACTCGATAAGAGAACCTAAGACTAACAACCATCCAAGAGGAGCTATAGTCTGCAAAATCTCCTCTTTACTTGTAAAATTATCATTTAATAAGTTTTCAAATAAAACTGTATAAAAAATAATACCGCCTAAAATCGCAACAGTTGTAACAGCCTGAACTGCTCCATTTCCTGTACAAAGATGTTGTTCTCCAACTAGTTCTTTAATGTACCCGTACTTTGCAGGTCCGTAAATTGCACTTTGTAATGCCAAAACAAAAGTCAAACCAAAAGCGATATAGAACCAACCTTGATAGTATGAAAAAGTTATCAACAGAGTAATAACTACAGCTAAAAGAGATGCATACTTCATGATTCTATTTTTAGCATACTTATCTGCTAAAAATCCAGATGGTGAAAACATCAAGATAAAAGGGAGAAGAATGAGAGCATTGACTATTGATGTTAAAATAATTTGCATTTCACCATCATATACTTTAAAGATAGTATTTTGAATGATTATTTTATGTCCTAAATCTGTAAATGCATTTAAAAATACAACACCAAGATAATTCATAACACCTATAATGGCAAACATTCTTCCCATTGACTTAGTTTTCTTCAGTATTTACAAGGGTAGTACTCCAACCCTCATAAAAACCTTGATTTTCTTTTATTTTGATGTAAAGTCCATTGAGAACATTATTAAGAACATCATTTGTAACTGCATGTTTTTTTACTAAAGCTACTCCATGCTCAAATTCTTCAGTACTAATATCATCTTTAAAGGAAAAACCATCTAATTCTAAAGTATTTAAAAATCTGTTTTTTTGTGTCGGTGTAAGAAATGAAATATAATGTTCTACATCCCTTAGTATTTCTAAATCTTCACCTTCTTCTTCAAGTAAAAAGATTATTTTATCACTTTGAATATGAATAAATTCTAACTCCGTAGGGAAAAGTTGCAACTCGTAAAAATTCCATTTTTTATCTTTAATGATATTACTTTCATAGGCATAACCTGTGTCTTTTAAAATAGAAGTAACCATAGGATTAAGTTCTTTAGAGGTAGATGCACAAAAATAGAACTCAGTCCAACCGTCAACCATTCTGCTTCCAAGATAGTGCGCTTTATCTTCATACTCGATAGCAATAATCAAAGATTCTTTTGTCTCTAAGAACTCTTCATATGCTTCACTGGAGTCATCAAGCCCACCGTACTTTACAAAGACACTAAACAACCAAGGATTGTCACTTTTAATCTCACCTGCATCGATATTTACTTCGATGTTAAATATACTTGTATCTTCTACTCTTGAAAAAATTTCTCTCATGCATTCTCTATTACTTATTTTTATCTTATTATAGCTTAAAAAGCTGAATATTTTTATCTTTATTGAAATTGATTATCAAAACTATTGACAAGAAGGATTTTTTATATTACAATACGCTCAAATTAACAAGAATGATAATTGGTATCAATATCATTAAAGGAAAATAAAATGAACTCAAAAAAAATAACTCTAAGCTTATTAACAGCTTTAACCCTAACTAGTACAGCATTCGCTAATGATAAAAGTGAAATAGCTCAGCTTAAACAAGAGATGAGTGAACTTAAAGAGATTACACAGTCTCTTATAGATGAAACAAGTGATTTAAAATCTGGTTTTAATTACACAACTGTTGATCCAACTAAGTCACACAGCGGTTTAGCAAGTGCTGCTTCAAAAGTTTACTATTCTAAGTCTCCTCTTTCCATAGGTGGTTATGGTGAAATGTACTTTGCATCTCAAGAAGGAGATTCAACTGATAAAAGAACTTTAGATGTATATAGATTTGTTCCATACATCGGGTATAAATTTACAGACAACATCATCTTAAATACAGAAATAGAGTTTGAACATGGTGGAGTAGACGCCAAAGGTAATGGTGGCGAAGTTATCATGGAGTTTATGTATTTAGACTTCTTAATGGATAAAAAGTATAACCTTAGAGTTGGTCATATGTTGATGCCAATGGGTCTCATTAATGAAAGACATGAACCAACACTTTTTACAACAGTACAAAGACCAAATACTTCGAAAAATATCATTCCATCAACTTGGCATGAGAGCGGTGTAATGGTATATGGTGAAATCACAGAAGGTTTATCATACAACTTTGCTGCAACGAGTGCTTTAGAGACGGGAGTAAATGGTTCAAAATGGTTACGTGATGGCCGTGGTGGTTCATATAAACAAACAGACCCTAGCCTTGGGTTCACAGCAAGACTTGACTACACTGGAACAAATGGTCTTCTTTTAGGTACATCAGCGTATTATGCACCTTCTGAGAGCACTACTAAATCTGCAACTACAATAACAGATGTGCACGTAGATTACAAGGTTGCAGGTGCGAGAGTGTATGGAACGTATGCAATAGTAAATAGATCTCAAGCTGGTAATATTGCAACGAACGCTGTAGATAAAGCATATGGTGGTTACTTAAACCTTAGTTATGATTTACTATCTTCATCTTCTACAGGTTCATTGCCTGTGTTTGTTCAATATGAAGATATGAATGCAGAAGATTCTCGGGCAGATGGAACTTCAGGAGATGCAACAAAAACGACAACTCTTGGTATAAATTACTTTCCACATGAACAAGTTGTGTTAAAATTAGACTATGCAATGCAAAGCAAAGGTTCTACTGATGACAATATCGCAAGTGTGTCAATGGGCTTTATATTCTAAAAAAGAGAAAATATGTTTAAACAAACTATCTATATACTTCTATTACTTGCACTCCCTTTGAGTGCAAAAGTACTTATTTCACCAATAGATGCTATGAAATCTACTTATGGAAGTGGCACAATTATCACAAAGAAAAATATTTTACTTTCTTCATCACGTGCTAAAACTATAGAACAAGCTGCACAAGTAAAGCTCTCAAGTAAAATTTTCCGTATATTTAAAGCGACTAAAGACACTACTCTACTTGGGTATGGTGTCCTTATAAATAAAAAAGTCCGTTCAAAAAATGCAGTAGTACTCTACTTTATATCCAAAAATTCCATCTTAAAAAGTATAGAAATTATTGCTTTTAATGAACCTTTAGAGTATCTCCCTTCTAAAAATTGGAATTCTCAATTTAAAGATATTAGTACAGATACTATGCTAAAAAGTTCAAGGGATATTCCAACTATTACAGGAGCTACACTCAGTGCTAGGGCTATTACAAATGGCTCACGGGTAGCTTTTGCAATATATAACGAAATGCTTAAGGAAAAATAATGAGATTTACTCTCATAAAAAACTTACGCCAAGACAAGAGTATGCACCCTATTCTAACGGGTTTACTCTTTTTTACTTTTTTTTATATTATCTCAGACATCTTGGTAAAACATTTAAATTTTGGCGTATTCCCAAACGAAGTTATGACAACACTCTTTGGAAATGAAGATGAATTTATAGATCCACTTAGTGCCTCATCATTCTTAGAGTTTTGGCATGTAGAGATATTTTTTATGATGATGATTCTACTTACACTTTCTACTGTATTTATAAGATTAGCTAAACATACTACCTTTAAAGCTATTGTTTTAAATGCATTAATGCTCAGCGCCCTTTTTTCACTTATTTCACTTTTACTTGCTTTTTTTATATCCCAAGCATTTGTTCTCGTATACTCAATTTTATTTTTTGCTTGGCATATAATTGCTATGTATATGATATTTTATTCCCTTTGGAAACTCTACTATGACCCAAACATATAAATACTCTATAGTTTACTTCTTAGCTTTTTCTATGCTCCTTGTAGGAAGTGGTGTAATGTTATTTGAGCAAAAGATAGGTTTTAGTACAAATGCTATTGTTGCGTATTACTTAGGAGATGAAGATAAGTTTATCGTAGCAAAGAGTTCCACAGGAATTCTCAAAATTGTATTACCCCATCTTTTTGCATTTGGGCTTTTTGCTATGGTTATTTTACATTTTTTAATTTTCACAAAATACAAAGATACAAAGCAAATCAAGATTCTAATTTACATACTCTTTACCAGTGCCTTTCTAGAGGTATTTAGCCCATTTTTTATTATTCTAGGAGCTGAGTTTTTTTCTTATATCAAAATCACTTCATTCATTGTGTTAGAGAGTTTGATTATCTATATATCTTGGTTACTTCTTAATTCCATTATGAATAACTAAATCTTTTACATATCTTGAGATATTATCGCTAAATCGTAACTTCCTATCACTTTGCATAATTATATACGCCAAGTCATGTCCATTTAAAAATTCATACGCCTTTTTAATAGGCATAACGCTTGCTGCTGTTGCATAGGCATCTAAATCACTACTAGGTAATTCTGAAATCAAAGTGATAGATATAAAGTTTTTTTGAGACTCTTTCATTTTCGGATTTATGAGATGGTTATGTTTTTTAGATTGTACATAACGATTGTAATTACCACTTGTACTAATGCCAACATTGGCTTTTAAAGTTTTAAACGAGAGTAAGACATCATCACTAAAAGGGTCTGCAACATCGATGTCACATTCATCTAAACAACGAATATCTCCACTTGCCGCAATGATTCCTTTACTTAGCTGTTTAGATTGAAAGTATTCATGCACTTTATCTACAGCAAAACCCTTCCCCATTCCACCTAAATCTACTTTTAGAGCTTTATCTAAAGTAGCCACCTTCGTAGTAAAGTGTAAACCACCAAAGTTTGTACTTGCTTTTTTGAGTTCTACGTTACTTGGAATAGTTTCTACTTTACCGAATTTATATAAATCCTTAGTAATAGCACCTATCGTGATGTTAAAATATCTATTACTTAGGCAATAATACTTTTTACTTAAGTCCAATGCCTCATATGCGTATGCATCTAACTTCACCATTTTGTTTTTGTTAAGCTGATAGATGATTGCTTGTGAATTGTAAGACGATAAGGAAAGTTCTATATCCTCAATTAGGTGAAAAGCATTTTCTATATATTTTTTATGTTTTTTTTCTAAAGAGATTGTAACAAAAGTACCCATAGCAACTTTGGTACGAGAAAACATCTCTGCACTTAAAAAAGTTACAGAGATAAAAAAGAGAGAAAGGAATTTAAAGGTTAATAATCTCATTAACTTCAAGTCCAAATCCACCGAGACCAACAAAATCACTCTGCTTCATTGAAGTGATTAAGTTCATTTTAGAAACGCCAAGAGATGTAAGGATCTGTGCGCCTGTACCTATCTCTTTCATAGCTGAGTTATCTTGATGTGTTGTTTTATTTATAAACACAAGTACTCCAGAATTTTGTTTAAGATACTCAATAGAATTAACTAAGTTATTATATTTTTCTTGATTTAAAAGAAGTTCAATGTCTGTTACAACATTATGAACACGAACATTTGCAACTTCACCAGCTTTATAAAATACAACAGCTGTATGTTCAATCCCATCATGATCTTCAAATGTGTGTTGTTGAACTTTTACATCAAAAAACTCTATTTCTTGAACTTTTGTTTCATGTACAAGTCTTTCATTTGCTAAACGATACTCAACAATATCTGAGATAAATACTGTTTTAAGATCATGTTTTTCTCCAAAGATATCAAGATCATCACGTCTTGCCATTGTTCCATCTTCTTTAATAATTTCACAGATAACACCAGCTTCACTCAATCCAGCTAAACGACAAATATCAACAGAACCTTCAGTATGCCCAGTACGAACAAGTGTACCACCCTCTTTTGCAATAAGTGGAAAAATATGTCCAGGACGAACTAGTTCATCCGCATGAGAAATAGGATTTGCTAAAATTTTAATAGTATCATCTCTCTCTGCTGCAGAAATACCTGTTAACGCACTTTTTGCATCAACACTTACAGTAAATGCTGTTTCATATGATGAAGAGTTTGAGCTTACCATTGGATTTAACTGTAATCTTGTTGCCATAGTTTTGTTTAAAGCTACACAAATAAGTCCACGTGCCTCTTTTGCCATGAAGTTTACATGTTGGGGAGTTGAGAATGCAGCTGCATATACTAAGTCTCCTTCATTCTCTCTATCTTCATCATCACACATTATGATCATCTTGCCTTTTTTAATCTCTTCAATCGCTTCTAAAACTCTCTCTATGGGTGTCATGCATTCTCTTTTAAATAATTTAAGTGATTATACTCAAATAATTATTAATAATATAAACTAAAAAGGTATAATCACAAAAACTCTCAAGGATACTTATGAGAAGTACAAAAACTAATGAAGAAATAATAGAAGAATTTAAAACATTTGAAAATGATAAAATGAGCGTAGTTCTTTCTACTGTAAGTACTAAGAATGAGCCTTTAACAAATTATTCACCATTTGTTACAAAAGATGGAAACTACTTTATCTGTATAAGTTCACAACTACCTCACTATATAAATATGATAGAAACTCAAAAAGCACATGCTTTAATAATAGAGGATGAAAGTAAAGCGAGCAATATCTATGCTAGAAAACGTTTATATTTTAGTGTTACATGTGTACTAGAAGAAGATACAGAAAATATCTTTAAGCTTTTTGATGCTAGATATGGAGAATCCCTTTCTTTTCTTAGAGAAATGAAAGATTTTAAAGTTATAAAGCTTATTCCATCTGAAAAAAGCCTAGTACTAGGATTTGGAGCTGCCTATAAAATGGATATGAATGGTCAACTAGTAAGTAAAAATATCCAGCATAAATCCTAGTTTGAGAAATATTTTATATTTTGGTAAATTTAGGCAAATTTCCCTTGACATTAAAAAGCAATTTGTCTATAATTTCGGC
>NZ_JBLHOE010000030.1:0-36060 GCF_047622445.1 Sulfurimonas sp. | reverse complement strand
TTAGATAAATATGTTACTTTTTTACATCAAAAACAATATATTTTATTTTTGATGATATTACCTATATATTTTAATACTAAATAACTATAATAAATTTTTTATTCTATTTACGTTTATATTCTAACTAAATAGAAAGTTGAAAAATTTCTAAGAAATGGGTTATTATAAAATATAAAGGAAAAAAATGAATTTAGAAAAGTGTCTAAAAAAAAGTGCTGTTGTAGTGGTGTTAATTGCATTGTTTACAGGATGTAGTGTAAAAACTATCGCAGTAAGCTCCGATGCTAAACAAAACTTGTCGAATAAAACATTTACATTTGTGAAAAGAACAGGGCCATTGGGACCACAGACTCTAACTCCAGGTAAGGCTTTAGCTATTGGATTGACTGGTGGAGTAGGTGCAGCTATAATGGGTGCTACAGGTGGTTTGGATGCGGAGGAACTGGCTACTAAAATACCAGGTGCTTATATATCTACAGAATTAAGCAAAGTATTTGAAGAAAAATACAAAATGATAAAAGTACTTGATAACATTACAACAAATGAATCAGATATTGATGAATTAGTACAAACATATGATAATGTTGACTATCTTATAGATACTCAAGATTTATTGTGGCAAGTTGTATATTATCCTTTTAATTGGGGTACATATTCAGTTAGATATATTGGTACGTTAAAGTTGATAGATATTAATAGTAAAAAAATACTTGCACAAGGACAATGTCAATACTTCCCTGATTATACTGAAAATGCTCCTACCTATGATGAAATATTTCTTGAGGATAGTAAATTGTTAAAACAAATGACAAAAGAAGGACTTGATGTGTGTATTAAAAAATATATAACAGAGGTGTTATAAGCAAAACCTACCCATTTATTGTTTATTAATTTAGAAGTCCATTATTTATGGGCTTCTCACAAATAAAAGTAGTCGTAATTTCAATGAAGAAATTAGACTTAATGAAAGAAACGGGTGCATAAAATATCAACCTAAGCTCGGTATATTGGTAGTAAACAAAGGTTTATTTACAAATGCCTGTAAAAGAGTTCTAAAATATGTCCAAATTGTCAGTCGAATAACACTCAAAACAGAGGCTCTAGAAGAGGAATAAAAAGATACTTTTGTAAAGATTTTAAAACATCTTTTATCTCAAAAAGAAGACCCAAACAACTTCAAAGTAGTATCTTTAAAGAATACTTTTTACAGCGACAGACTCTCCAGTAATTATCAAAGAAATATAAAAGATCAATACCTTGGTTACGACATCAAATTAATGAATTTGATATTGGAGAAAAAGTACATAGTCCAAGAGCAGTTAATTTAGTTTGTCATGCTACTTTTTATGGTAAAAGAAGAGATAAGTTAAGTACATTAGTTTTTACGGATGTAGAATCTAAAGAGATACTTATTTGGAAGTATATTGAGAGTGAGCTAGGGCAAGACTATAAATATTTAAAAGAAGAACTACTTGAACTTGGATATACAATCCAAGATGAATGGTACGAAACCTATCAAGACTTTTTAGATGAAAAGAGTGTCTCTTCTACGACTGGAGAATTACATTATACTCATCCTAGGATTAGAGCTGCATATAGAAGTTTGAGAACAAACTTACCTTATCTATTTACATATAAAAAGCACAAGAAATTACATATTCAAAATACAACCAATGCTCTTGAAGGTGGAGTATTCTCTCATATGAAAAATATGATTAGTTTGCATCGCGGACTTACTAAAAGTTTGAAGTTGAATTTAGTTGATTATTACCTTATAAGTTATAAGAAAAAGTAGAAAATTATGCACCCGTTTTTTCATTAAGTCTGCTTATGAAATTAAATCTTTTGCATTACTGGTAGAAGATGTTTTACAGAAAATAGTATATAACTTTTAATAAAGTTCATTTCTTAAGTGGTTTTTTATCATAAGAATTTTTTAGGAGGTCGTTCAAAGTGGTGCGACTAGGGAGATTTGAACTCCCACACCGTTAGGCACGAGCCCCTCAAGCCCGCGTGTCTACCGTTCCACCATAGTCGCATTTTTTAGAAAGTAAAAAAGGTTTTAACTAAAAATAGTTAAAACCTTTGAGGGGTATATTTAGATTAGTCTAAAGACTATCCTAAATATGGATTAGCGTAAAGTGCAATAAGAGCAATTACTAGTGCATAAATAACTTGTGCTTCGATCATTGCAAGAGCGATGAACATAGTAGTCATTAGTTTAGCACCAAGACCTGGATTACGTGCAGTACCAGCGATAGTAGCAGCAGCAGTATGACCCATACCGATAGCTCCACCAAGAGCAGCAAGACCAAGACCAAGACCAGCAGCGATCATTGAGTAAGCTTTAAGAGTTTGGTTAGCAACATCACCGTCAGATGCAAGTGCAGCAGTAGCAAGAGCTAGCATTAAAAATAGAACTTTTTTCATAAGTTTCTCCATATTAAATTATTACAAAATATTTCGGATAGCGTAACCCCATCGTGAGATGAAGCAACCCATACATAAATGCAAGGATTTCCCTACTAAAAATTGATACGCGCATTATAGTTAAAATATACTAAATATTCTCTTACACTCTACCTAAAGATATTTTGTTACCTTTAAACTCTAAAATTTCTACTGTAATTTTATCGCCTTCACTTACTACATCTGAAACTTTTTCAACTCTTTGATCAGAAATTTTAGAGATATGACATAAGCCATCAGTTCCATCAGGAAGTTCTATAAATGCACCAAAGTCAACTATCTTTTTTACAGTTCCTTCGTGCTTATCGCCTACTTCATACTTGATTTTAGCAATTTTTGGAGTATTTACAATCGCTTCAATCTTAGCTTTTGCTCCATTTACACCATCTTTATTTTTTCCAGTAATTTTTACTTTACCATCTTTTTTATCAATATCAATTGTAACTTCAAACTCTTCAATCAAAGCGCGAATATTGCTTCCAGCCTGACCAATAATTTCGCCAATGAAACTAGCATCTATTGTGAATACTTCTACACATGGAAGTACTCCATCATTAAATTCTATCTGAGACTCAGCTTCTAGCATAATGTCAATAATATGACTTCTACCATCTTTAGCTTGATATAATGCTTCTTTAAGTACGTCTAAAGAGATTCCACCAAGTTTAATATCCATTTGCATAGCAGTTATTCCATTTTTAGAACCTGTTACTTTAAAATCCATATCTCCATCATGATCTTCTAAACCCATAATATCTGAAAGAATTGCGTATGTTTCGCCATCGCTAACCATACCCATTGCAATTCCAGCAATAGTATCATTGGTTTTAATGTCAGCAGCCTTAAGAGCCATGTAACCACCACAAACAGTTGCCATAGAAGATGAGCCATTTGACTCTAAAATTTCAGACACAAGGCGAACAGTACTTCCATCTAAGTTAATAACAGGTGCAAGAGCACGCTTTGCTAGATTACCATGTCCAAGTTCACGTCTTTTTGTACCCAAAATTGGGCTTGCTTCACCAACTGAAAATCCTGGAAAGTTATAATGAACCATAAAGTTTTCGTTTTGTGTTCCACTCTCTGTAAGAGTTTCAAACATCTGCGCATCTTTAGGTCCACCCATCGTTAGAACAACTAGTGCTTGTGTTTGTCCACGAGTAAACAAACAAGATGAATGTGCATTTGGAAGTACATTTGTATCTATTGAGATAGGTCTAATTTCTGTTAAACTTCTTCCATCAGCTCTTACTTTTTCGTTTAAAATCTGTCCACGTACCTGTTCTTTTTTCGCACTCTCAATTACAGCTTTTAATTCAAGTTCATCCCATGTTTCATGAATAACCATAATCTTTTTACGTAATTGTCTTAGAGCAGTTGAACGCTCAGACTTTGCCATCTGGTTCATAGCGTCTTTTATTTCTGACATATGGTTTTCTTTCACATAAACAAGCATTTCTTCATTAATTTCGCTTTGTTTTAAATCAATTTCCATTGTTTCTTTCTTAGAATATAAAAATGCATTTTCATATTTTGTATTTGTATAAAAAAGAAGCTCTTGCGTTTTCTCAAATACAGCAATCAATTCATCTTCAGCCATAGCATTAGAACTAACTTCATTTCCAAATGAACGCATCTCAATCATAAGTAAATCATCTTTTGTACCTGAGAGGTACAGGTCAAGAGTCGAGTCTTTCATTTGAGACGATGTTGGGTTTAAAACTACTTCACCGTCAATTTTTGCAGCACGAACTGCAGAAACTGAAGTATTCATATCTATGTCAGATGTAAATAGAGCAGCTGATGCAGCGTTTAGTGCTAAAACTTGTAAGTCTGATTCGCTATCCGCAGAAAAGGTCATTATTGTAATTTGAGTTGGGTGTCCAAAACCTTTTGGAAAAAGTGGACGTAAACTTCTATCTACTATACGAGATGTAAGAGTTTCAAAATCACTTGGTTTTGCTTCACGCTTAAAAAACCCACCAGGAATTTTTCCAGCTGCATAGGTTTTTTCAATATACTGAACTGTAAGAGGTAAAAAGTCATCTTTTACAATCTCTGTTTCATTAATCACTACTGTTGCAAGAATTACTGTCTTGCCTGATCTTAACCAAGCACTACCATTTGCTTGCTTTGCTACGTCTCCAAACGAGTACTCTTCTCTACGGTTTTCTAACTCTAAATTTACATCATATTTCATTATTTATCCTCTAATAAGTTTTCTATTGTTTCATCATCTATATCTTCTAACTCTTCATAGTATAAGGCTGTTTGAACATAATCATCTATGTCATGTAAGAAAAAAACATCATCTGCAAATGGCTCCAATAACTCGAGTACATCACTGGGAATAACCGGTACCGCAATATAAACAGCCTTAGGCTTTTGAACTAAAATTGCTTTAAGCGCTGTCATAAATTTCATACCCGTTTCACTTCCATCATCCACAAGAAGCACTATCTCATTTTCAATCTTTGTAAATTGTCTACCCTTTCTATATCGATAGACAAGACTTAATATTTTTTCCTCGTGCTTTCTATGTGCTTCACCATAAATATAATCATACTGAATCTCAAAACACGAGACTAAATTCTCATTTATAACTATTTCTTCACCTTCACATACGCGTGCAATTTCACATTCATCATTATTGGGAGCCATAATCGATTCTGATAAAAGAAAATCTATCTTATTTACAAATCTTCCTCGAATGTAAGAAGCAAGAGAAAGTCCACCTCTAGAGACAGCAATAATTTTCCAAGACTCATCTTTGAATCTTTGTATTGGTATAACATCTAAAAGTTTTTTTGCTGCATCTTCACGGTTTTTTAAAATCTGTTTGTACTTATTCATTTTATACCTATTCTTCATTTGGTAATTTATATGCGAATAATGAGCTATCAGTACTACCTGTTGACATAAATGGCTTAAGGGATATCGTAAAGTAAATGTATCTCTCTTTTATACCTTGCGTATTACCAGTTGCATCAAGAACTGGTCTATTATTTTCAACATACTTCATACCAAAATCCCAACATCTTTTAGAATATAAAAAGCCTATTTCTGTTCTTTTTTTCTCTTTAAGTTCTAAGTCATAATCATATGCAAAATGATATGCGTAATGTTTATTATATTTATATTTAATCCCTGATGTTAAATAATCAGTATACTGTAAAATAGTAGCTGTAGATGGAATAAATGTATCTTGATACAAATGAGATATTAAAATATCGAATCCGTCATCATTATAAACTAAACTATTATATATTTTTGAAAATTTTTCTTGCTTGTGATTGTAGAACATATTGTTGTATATATCTAAATGATCCGTGATTTTATACTCTAGTTCATTTTCTAAATCACCTTTAGATGATTCAACACCAGTATAAAGAATTGTTTGAGACAATCGATGATAGAGCTTTTGATTTCCTAAAGAGTCGTATAGATATTGAGAAAAATTTAGCTTTAATTCTTCCTTCACCTCTAGTATATTATAGAACTCACATCGAGAGATATAGTTTGGATTACTCTTATTATCTAAATTCTCACAATAATCTTTATTATAATCATAAAATCCACTGGTAGTCTCAGCACCCTTAAATGTATAACTAGATCCAAAACCCATAACATGAGAGAATTCTTCATATGCTTTTGTCAATTGCGTTGATACACCCACAACATTATTATTTCTAGCAATAATTCCATCTTCGTATAAGCCAGTTGACGTTATTTCTGAACCATAAAATGCAGAGTGTTGTGCATAAAGATTTGTAGTATAATCTAAATCAATATATTCGTTTAGTATTGAAGTATGTAAGGATACTGGCATGTTAAAATCAGTCTGTACTACTTTTTGATTTATTTCTCGATGTATATTATTACTTTGAATATCAGTATTATATGTTAAATGACCATCCAGTAAGGTCTCAAGATAATGATGATAGTGTATTGTTGGTAATTTTTGCAATGTGTCATCATTGGAGTCTTTTGTTAAGTCAATATAGTGCTTAAAATATGAAGCAAAATAATTCTTATCTGTATTATAAAAAAGATTGATTCTTGACAATACTTGTGTCGTAGTAGAAATATTAATTGTTTCATTAGAAGAGAGATTGATATAATCCACATCATTCATAAAGTTTCCGTCTATATATAAACCAGACTGTCCATCAAGATTTACTCCAAACCACTGATTGATTACGTCACTATTTTCATATTTAAAGTTATATCCGTAATGCTTATCATTTGCTAAATTATTTGCTAAGAAGTAATCAGTGTGTTCTTTGAAGTATCCACCACGTAAACTACCTTTTGAAACATTAGAATCAACAAATCTAAAAGTTGAGTATATTCCTTCACCACGTTTTGTACGAATTTGTGGTGTTAATTCTAAGTCCCAAGCATCATCTTCTGCAATATAGAATGGTTGTTGATAATAAAGACCCTCAACCCCAGAAACACCAAAAGATGGTTTCAGTAACCCTGTTCGTCTCGTTTTATCTAATGGATATCCAAACCATGGCGTGTAAAATACTGGAATATCATAGATATAAAGTCTTGCATTATATAAATTTAACCATTTTGATTCAGTGTTATACTCAGACGACGAAAACTCTATTTTCCATAATGGATCATTTGGATTACAGCCACTTACAACTCCGGATGCAATATCAAAATCATTATCTTTAGCCTTACAACTATCTCCACTAATCCAAACTTTAGATTCTTTTTCAAGCATGTAAAAAGGTTGAAAACTTTTTTCTTTAGTTTTAATATTTAATTTTGCATGATTTCCCAAAAGCTTATACTCGTTGCCTTGATTAGCACGTACATCATCAATCAGTTCTAATTCACCGGTATTTTTATTATATATAGCCTTTGATGCACTAAGATAGTAGCCTTTATAAACAACTGCAACATCTCCAGAGGCATTGACTATACCATCTTTTGTTTCTACTTTCGTGGCATATATTTCTATTTTTTCATTTGCAGAAATATTTAAAAGTGTTAGAAAAAATAAAAAAAGTAACTTATACATTCACGACCAATGTTTTTGCTGTTTTATCATGCCATGTTTGACGAGAAGGATCCATCAGTCCCCATATAAAACCAAGATAAAAAAGTATCTCACTTAGAATTCGAAATATTGCACGGTTTATTGAAACTATTACATTTGGATTTTGAATTGTATTTATTTCTATAACTCTAATCTTCATTATAATTTTTCCAATACTTGCCCCGTACTGCATTACAAAAAAAGATTGGTATATAATCTTTAAAGCCATATACTCTAAAACAACAGAGTTTGTCATAATAATTATTTCTTCAGTTGTCGTGAGCTGTGAGAACGTTTCCCACAAAGCGATGAGAAGCAAGAGAGACAATAACATCTCATCTATAAAAAATGCTGTAGCACGTTTACCCTTATCTGCTAAAGTCAAACCTTCACGGTGAAGTATGTTTTCTATTTCTTCATTCACAGTTTAATATCCTAAAGCGCTTGATATGCTATATCTGTTCTAATTTTCTTGCCTGCAAAATGTACTTGCCCACATCTTAGATATGCTCGATCACGTGCTTGCTTAATACTATCTCCAAGACCCACACAAACAAGAACTCTTCCACCATCAGCATATAGAACACCGTCCTCTTCACTAACCCCGGCATATGATATATGTGTAAAGTCGTTAATCTCATCATGATGTGATTCATCAACAATTATTTCCGCTGGAGTTGAACTAGAGTAAGGATAGTTTCCTGATGCCATAACAACACCTACTGCAAATTGCTTTGAGAACTCAACCTTAATTTCACTTAGTCTAGAAGTTGAGGCTTTATAAAACATATCTGAAACACTTGAAGTCATAAGTGGCATAAGTATTTCACACTCTGGATCTCCAAAACGAACATTAAATTCAAGAGTAATTGGTTCACCATTTACAACCATAATCCCAATAAAAAGGACACCCTCGAATGGTGCATTTTCTTTTTGCATTCCATCAAGTGTTGGACGAATAACTCTATCTCTTACTTTTTGATACAGTACCTCATCTACAAGTGGTGTTGGAGCATATGCACCCATTCCACCAGTATTTGGACCTTCATCATTATTTAAAAGTCTCTTATGATCTTGAGCAGCTGGGAGTAAGATATAATCATTTCCATCACATACTGCGAACATTGAAAGCTCATACCCATCAAGAAACTCTTCAACAATTACTTTAAGCCCTGCATCTCCAAAACTTTTTCCGCTTAACATTTCAGAAATTGCAACTTTTGCTTCATCATGATTTTGTGCAATTATTACACCTTTACCACCACAAAGTCCATCTGCTTTTACAACAATAGGAGCACTCAAAGTATCTGTAAACTTAAAAGCATCTTCAATTGAAGAAGTTTCAATATATTTTGCAGTTGGAATATTGTATTTTGCAAGAAAATTTTTCATATATACTTTTGAACCTTCAAGCTGAGCAGCCTCTTTACTTGGTCCAAAAATAGTAAGTCCATTAGATTTAAAGATATTAACCACACCATCAACAAGGGGTGCTTCAGGTCCTACAATTGTAAGTTCTATTTGGTTCTCTTTAGCAAAAGCTGCTAAATCGTTGTAATCTTTAATATTTAGGTTCGTACCAAGAGCTGAAGTAGCTCCATTTCCAGGTTGAAAAAAAAGTTCATGTTCTTCCTTCTCATTTGAAATTGCTCTTGCAATTGAGTACTCTCTACCACCACTACCTAAAATTAAAATCTTCATTCACAACTCCATAATATTTGGATAAATATATCTATTATTTTAGCGTGAATTATACCATAGAGGTCTTAAAGTTTATCAGGCTTTGCCTTGTGCTATTTTTTCAACATGTCTGTGAGCAACAAACGTAGCAATAATAGAAAATATTACATACATTGCAAAAAAGTAAAGTGCAATTTGCACTTCTGCATCTGTATATTCATCAGTATTTAATGTTAAGTTTGCCAACAATAATGCTACAATAAACACATCTGCCATCGACCACTTTCCAATGAAATTCATAATTTTTAAGCTTTTTTTATAAAAAATGCTAATGTATACTGCAAATGTTTTAATGACAGGAATCACAACACTAAATAGTCCTACCATTACAGCAATAAAATATCTATCAATATCCCATAGTGTTTTAATCGTAGCCCAGATACTTTTCGATTCATATTTAAATATGGTATATCCAACAACTGGTAAATCTTTAAATACTTCTATTGTCATAATAGGCGCTAATATACCAACAAACCAAGAGATTAAGGATGCTGTTATTATAGTAAATATAAATATTTCGTCTACATGGAAAAAATAAGTAAATAAGAGCATGACAACAAAAACAAAATAATAGACCACATATTGATTCATCATTTTTTTATTCTTTTGAATAATCTGATCACTTTTTGCTTTATTCATTTTTGTTGCATCATTATTAAAGATAGAAGCACGAAGTTTTTTAAATCCAAGGTATACAATTTCTTCAACGGGTGCATCCATGAACTTTTTTGCTTTATTTTCTTCCGCTTGTTTTGACATTTCAGTGTCATATAGTACAGAGTGATTGTATGCCTTATATGACACGAGTCCAAGGAATAAGATAAGTATAGTTGATAATATAATAGAAAAGTTTTTTTTAGTAATTAATTTCATGATAATGCATTTTAGAGTAACTTAGCTGTATTTAGAATAAAAGAAAGAAAATATAATTTATTTATATAGCCCAAAAAGCCGTCTCGCTATTGGCCAGTTCTAAAAGCCGAATTTGGGTGAAGAGAGAACTTCTTATCGGCGACAATTTCTCGGTAGAGTAAACGTACCTCAAATGAAACCATCGACACGCAAAAGTCCTACTAGTTCACAATTTGAAAATGTAGAACCCTCATATTTGCGAAGTCTCGAACTTTTCAGACTACTAAGAATATTATACTCCTTTTTACATTATTTTTTATATAATACAAATAAATTAAATACAGAAGGTCGTAAATGTCTTATATTCCCTTGATTGCTCGCATTGACTCTCTACCACCACTTCCAGAATCAGTACTAAAGATTGAAGAACTATTTCAAAATGAATATCCAGATATTGACGCTCTTGTAGATATCATAACAAAAGATCCCTCTCTAACAACAGATATCCTCTCTAAAGTCAATGCTCCATTCTATGGATTTTCCAAAACTATTATTTCAGTCTTACAAGCAACTACATTATTTGGGGCACCTCAAATTCGCGCTCTTGTCCTCGCTTCAAGTATTCAAAGATCTTTTGATGTCAACTTAACTCCATATAATATTAGCACAGAGATGTTTGCAAAAATTTCGATTACGCAAAGTGAATTATTGTTCCAATGGTATATGAATATTGACATTGACTTAGCTAGGACCCTAACACCAATAGCTTTTTTAATGGAAACTGGGAAAATATTAATCGCTAAGGAGGTACTACAAGAAGGGAAAGAGGATAATTTTAAAAGTGATATGAGTCATTATGAGAATATCTCCGATGTTGAGACTATGTATACAATGATGAATACTTCTCAAATCAATAGTCTTATTTTTAAACACTTACATCTCAATGATAGTTTTTGGGAATCTATGAAATATTTAGATAACGAGCAAGAAATTCCTGATGCCATGAAAGATACTGTCACTATTTTACAAATTATAAGAGCAGCAATAAATGTGCAAGATCAATTAAGTGAATACTCCCTCAGTAATGCTTTTAAACTCCTAGAAGAAAGTAACTATAATATTGATATTTTTAAAAGAGCTGCAAAAAGAGTACAAACGAAATACTATACGTGAGACTTCTTCAAATGTGCATCAATATCTTTAAATAGTTTGGCTAACTCCAACTCATAGAATGCTATAAGTTTTACCCAATTACTTCTAGGACCTTTTTCAAGATTATACTCCATGGTAGCCGCACTTTCACAAAGCTTATATGCACCTATACTAAGTGCTACATCTTTAATATCCATGGCCTTATGCCTAGCTTCTTTATAGTTACCCATACCACACAGCTCTTCTAAATCTAAAGGTGAATTAATATACATCTTTTTAAAGTCTTTTAAAATAGAATTATAAAACATTTTGTCGTTATTATATCTTTCTAGCCCTACTTTAATACTAATCTCTTCATATTCATTTTCATCGGAGTCTAATACTGCTTGTACAGTAGATTTAATCAAGACTTCTTTTTTTTCTGTATGCAATGCCTCATAAATCTTCTTATAAAATATGTCAATAATTATTGGTTTTGAAATATACCCTTGCATACCCACATCAATTGTCTTATTCCTTGCATCATCCATGACATCTGCCGTTAATGCAAAGATTGCTAAAGTGTCAAACACTTTATGCTTTCTAATCTCTTGTGTTGCTTCAAAACCATTCATAATAGGCATATTAATATCCATTAACACTAAGTCAAATTTTCTACCACTAAGTAATATATCTAGCGCTTCTTTTCCATTAATAACATATGTTATTTCTATCCCTGTATTTGCCAATAAACCTGTAATAACTTTATGATTTACTTCATTATCTTCTGCAATTAAAATCTTTTTATCAACAACACTTTGCAAAATATTTTTTGATGGGTTAGCTCTTGCTTTATGTTTTAGTTTTTTAGGTGCATATAAATCAATAATCATATTGAGTACAGATTGTTGATTAAAAGGCGTTTGTAAATAACTATCTACTTCTATATTTTTGAGTATTTCATTATTTAGACTACTAAATAATTCACTCAGTATTACAATTTTGAATTTTTGTTCTTTTTGCATCTTCATTAATATTTCAATAGTCTGTGCGTTTAACTGATTTTTATTAATAATGACAATATCAAATTGCATTGTCTCGTCTAGTACTGATTCCAAAAATGATGGAATAGTATGTGTTCTGTATTTAAAATGCCCTAACATTTGGATAAGTTGCATTACATTTTTACCAGAGGAATCTACAACCAAAATTCTTTTATTTAAATACTTTGCCGATGGCAGTCTGTATTGACGTTTATTAAGATGGTCTTTTAGTTTAAAGGCTATTGAAAATGAGAATGTCGTTCCCTTAGATACTTCACTTTTAACTTTAATCTCTCCGTTCATCATTCTAACAAGTTCTTGAGAGATACTAAGACCTAAACCTGTACCACCAAATTTTCTACTTGTAGAGTCATTGGCTTGAGTAAAGGATTGAAAAACTGTTTCTAATTGCGCCTCAGTCATCCCAATTCCATCATCTTCTACTATGAATTCGAGACTCACTACATCTCCGGAATCTGAAACTTTTTTCACACTCAAAGAGACATCACCATCTTTCGTAAATTTAACCGCATTTCCAAGTAAATTAATTAAAACTTGACCTAAACGTAGAGAATCTCCTATAAGATGGGAGGGTACATCTTTATCTATATCTACAAGACAATTAATGTTATTATTTTTTGCCTGCATTGATATAATATTTAAAACATACTGGAGTATATCATTGATATTAAACTCAGCTTTTTCTATATGAAGTTCACCCGCTTTAATCTTAGAAACATCAAGAATATCATTCACAATGTTGAGTAAATTTGTTGCAGAATTTTCAATCTGTTTTATATACTCTTTTTCTTGTTTTCCCAAATCAGAATCAAGAACTAAATGAGTCAATCCCATAATAGCAGTCATTGGAGCACGGAGCTCATGGCTTGCATGAGAAAGATACTTTTCTCTATCTTTAATCTCTAAACTTAACTGTTTATGCTTCTCAGTATGTATCATGTCGCTGTTAAAATATATCTCATTATCTTTCTTATGTTTCAACATACTTCTCAGTAGAAATAAAACCAACATAAATAAGACTAAAGATATTCCCTTCCATACATAATTACCTAGATTTTCAATAAATAAATCTTTCTCAACAAACTCTTTTGTTATGACTTTAGGTACTTCAAGAACTAAAACTTTAGTGCCATCTATTACTTCAACTTCTGCAATCATTTCATCATTTTTAAACTCATCTTGATTAATGGTAAGCTCAACAACTTCAGTAATAGGTTCTCGTACACTTTCCTCTTCGACTAAAGGAGGTTGTTCGAGTATGGGCTTCTTCTTCACTTCACTTATGGGAGTAGCTATGTCTTTTTTTTTCATACTCGTAACATAAACATCAGAATAATGTGTGCGCAGTGTATCGATAACCTCTTGAAGTATTTTTCTTTGCGTAAAGGGTTCAGCAATAGTTATATAGTAACGACCAGAGCGTCTCGCCTTAAATTCGAAGCCCCACTCCTCTTCTAAGTCTAGTACATTGTCATGTGAAGATATAAAACTTACTAATTCTTCTAAGGCTTGCTCTGATTCTGCTTGGGTATTAAAAGAAGCGATTCTAATTGTACGTAAATACTCTGCTTGTATCATGCTCGAGAAAAGGAGTATCCATACTAAAAGAAATTTCATTATTAACCTTTCATAACATATACATTATTCTCTAATTATTATAACATATAAAAATGTTGTTCTACTAGCTAAGAGTTATCTAATAACATTAAACTTAAGCGTAAATGTAAATGTTGTTCCTACATCTTCCGTTGAGTATATTTTAATTTCACCATTCATCATTTCGATTAATTGCTTCGTAACAGATAAACCAAGCCCAACTGTCCCATCTTCAACTATTTCTGTACTAGAGTCAAGTATATCATTTACTTGTTCACTACTCATTCCAACACCCGTATCTTTGACAATAAACCCTAAAGTTATTGCATGTGTATAATTATAAAGTGTCTTAATCGTTAAAGATATTTTTCCATTTTTTGTAAATTTTACTGAATTTCCAAGTAGGTTTATAAGCACTTGACGTATACGTGTTGGATCTCCAAAAATAAAAGCTGGAACATCATCTTCTACATTTAATTCAAATACTGTCTCATCATTTTTAGCTTCAAGTGAAATAATTTTAGATACTTTACGTAGCATTTCATTCAAGTCAAATTCAATGTTTTCAATTCTCAAGGTTTCATTCTTTAATTTTGTTATATCAAGTGTGTTATTTACAGTGTTGAGTAAATGTTCTGATGAACTTCTTATTCTTTGTATATAATCTTTTTGAATCTGCGTTAAGTCAAATTCAAGTAGAAGATTAGTAAAATTATGAATTGTTGCTACTGAAGTTTTGGCATGTGTTAAAAAGCTGTCTTTATGTCGTATTTCAATATCTTTTTTTGTAAAAATTTCATGTGTCTCTATCTCTCTATCTTTACAAAAAATACTTTTTCTTTTATACCTATAAAGTAATGAACTAACTAATAAAAGTAAAATCAATGTAACAAAAAATAATATTTCATATACATCAGTAGTGTTTGTACCTGATTCTTTCTCTTTTACAAATACTTCTTTTTCATCAAAATTATAGGCTAATGGTTCTACTTCTTTTTTCTTTTGAATAATTGGTTCAGGTTTTTTTACTGGCTTTAATTTTATTATTTCTTCTTCTACAGGTATCTCTTGAATTATTTCAGGTAATTCTGTTTCATCCTCTGAGATAATTTCTTGAGGTAATTCTGTATCGTTCTCTATGTTAAACGCTTCGGGTGTATTAACTTCTGCACCTTCATTAGATTCAATGGGACTCTCTACAGTTAGTTTTTTCATTGTAAATGCTGGAGCAAATTTTAGTTTTCTTACATAAGCATCAGGGTATGATAATCGTAATGTATCAATTACTTCTTGTAGAACCTCTTTATCTCTCATCGGGCTAACAATAGTCAGGTAATGAGCACCAGATTTTTTTACTTTAAATTCAAAATCCCAAATTTTTTGAAAATCTGTTATATTTGAATTATTTTTTACAAATATATTTACTTTTGCCAATTCCTCTTGAGCTCTACTTTGGGTGGTAAAAGCTCCAAGTCTAATTGTACGAAGATATTCTGCGCTTAAAAATGTTGTAAAAAAAAGTGTTATTAGTATTAATCTCATAAATTTCAAAATTATAGTCCTCATTTAATATATTTTAAAATTATACTATAAATAAGATAAAATTATTATTATTTATAAATCAACGAGGTCTATACAACTTTGAACTGTAGTTTTTTCTGATACTTTATACTCAATATTTGTAGGTAAGGCTTTTGCAGTAGTTTTACCTATAACTATAACACTTGATTGTTCAGAGATAGTATGTTGCTTCAAAAAACATTTTACACTTGATGGTGAAGTGAAAATCAATGTTGCATTATCTTCTACCTGAATATCTCGTATTTCACAAGAACATTTACTTTCATATACTATAGACTCAGTAATACAATAGCCTTCTTTCTTACACAGAGATACAAAGCCAGAAGCAACCACTTTTGCTCTCAAATAAAGCCATTGTACACCCCGAGATTGTTTTCTTATTTCTAAGGATAAATCATCTCCATATCCTCCACCAATACCAAGGACTTTACCACCTATCTTTTCATAAGCAAGTGCTGTGGCCTTAGAGATGCAAAGAGCAGGTTTCAGGACTTTTGCATCATACTGCTTTAAGACCTCGCTCACCTGCTTAGAGGTAATAATAAAATGATCATATTTTGAAAAATCAATATCTGGTTTGAAAAGAGTAATATCTAGAGAATTTATACTGATAGCATCTGGATGAGAGAAAGTAGAAAAAAGATACGTTTTAGATTTCATGCAAGAAGAGGTTTTTAACCTCTACTCCCACTCTATAGTCGCTGGTGGCTTACTTGATATATCATAAACAACTCTGTTAATTCCATCAACTTCATTAATAATTCTTCTTGAAATTCTCTCAAGTAAATCATGTGGAAGGTGTGCGAATGTTGCTGTCATACCATCAACAGCTTCCACAACCCTTACACATGCTGTGTTGTCGTACGTTCTGTTATCACCCATTACACCAACAGATTTTACATTAAGTAAAACTACGAATGCTTGCCAAGTTTTAGCATAGTATCCACTTGCTTTTAACTCATCAAGTAAGATAACATCAGCTTCACGTAAGATAGTTAAATCAGGCACATTTACATCACCCATAATACGTATCGCAAGTCCTGGACCAGGGAATGGATGACGATTAATCATACCCGATGGAAGACCAAGTTCTAAACCAATTTTACGAACTTCATCTTTGAATAGTTCACGAAGTGGTTCTATAAGTTCAAAGTCCATCCAATCAGGAAGTCCACCAACATTATGGTGTGATTTAATTACTTCAGATGGGCCATTTACACTTATAGATTCAATAACATCAGGGTAAAGTGTCCCTTGCGCAAGAAATTTAATTCCATCGTGTTTCTTTGCTTCTTTTTCAAATTCTTCAATAAAAGTGTGACCAATTATTTTACGTTTTTGTTCTGGGTCACTTATACCTTCTAATTTACCTAAAAAGTTATCAACTGCATCAACAGTAATGAGTGGCGTTTTAAGGTTAATCTTGAAAACCTCTTCAACTTGCTCACGCTCACCTTTTCTTAAAAGACCATTGTCAACAAAAACTGGAATTAACTGATCGCCAATTGCTTCATAAAGCATAGCAGCAACAACTGAACTATCAACTCCGCCACTTAAACCACAAAGAACTTTACCAGTTCCTACTTTCTCGCGGATACCCTTAATCTGTTCTTTTAAGAAGTGTTCCATTTTCCATTTTTCAGTTACTCCACAAATATTTTTTGCGAAGTTACGAAGCATAAGGTAACCCTCTTCTGAGTGTTGTACTTCTGGGTGAAATTGCATTGCATATACACGTTTTTCTTCATTTGCAATAGCTGCATATGGTGAATTATCTGATGTAGCTATCGGAGTAAAACCTTCTGGTAACTTATCTACTTTATCTGAATGAGACATCCATACAATTCTACCATCATCACAGTCTGCTAGAAGTGGCGAAGCCGTTTCAAGTTTAAGTTCTGCTTTTCCATACTCATGATGAGAAGAACGAATAACACTCCCACCAAAATCTACTGCAATTCTTTGCATACCATAACAGATACCAAGAATAGGAATACCCATAGAATAAACGCCCTGATCAACCGTATATGCATCTTCATTATATACAGATGATGGACCGCCACTAAGGATAACACCTTTTGGGTTTTTAGTCTTAATTTCCTCTACAGATGTATGGTAAGGTAAAATTTCACAATAAATTTTATCTTCACGAAGTCTACGAGCTATAAGTTGTGTGTATTGAGAACCAAAATCTAAAACGATGATACTAACATTTGTCATATAAATGCCTTTTTATTTTTTTATTACAGATTATGAGCAAAGCCCATCATCTTACGCTAACGCTTGGTTCCACTTGGCGTGAAGCCCACGCACTCAGAGTGCTTAATAATTATTATTTTTAATTTGAAAGGATACAGTAACTTAGATTAATATTTGATTTGTAATTGAGAAAGGAAGTGATTGATTTCTAGGAAAATACCTAGAAATCATCTAGTTAGTATAAACCTAGTGACCTATACCTAATACTTGGTATTGAAAATACCAAACAGATACGGACACGATATATCCTACTAGAATAGTCCAAGAGTATTTCATATGCGCACCAAAAGTATAAATACCTGGTAGCTTACCCATAACACCAACACCAGCAGCAGAACCAAAAGAAATGAGTGATCCACCTACCCCAGCAGTTAATGTTACTAGCATCCATTGATCAAGGCCCATCTCTGGTGAAGCTTTAAGTACAGCTGACATAACAGGTACATTATCTACAATAGCAGAAAGGAAACCAACACCGATATTTGACCAAGTTGGCCCAAGAACTGATGGGTCGTACACTACAGCAGCAAGCGCTAACCAACCGATAAAGTAAAGTGCTCCAACAGCTGCTAAAATACCAAAGAAAAACATTAAAGTATTGTTTTCAATTTTTGCCATTGAAGTAAATACATCAAAACCTTTCCCATGTTTCTTTTTAAGTCTATAGTCATAAAGTTTAAGAAGTGAAAGACCAAACATCATACCCCACATAGCTGGAAGATGTAAGACTTGATGCGACATTACAGCACAAAATATTGTAAATACACCAAGAGCAATTACCACTTTTGCTCCATCCATCATCACAGGATTCTCTTCTTTAGTAATATCAAAATCTGGTACATCAGTTGGTACAAATCTACTTAAAATAGCTGCTGTAACTAAATAACCAATAATTGATGCTGGAAATAAAAATAAGAAGTCAACAAAAGTTCCCTTACCTGCTGTCCATGCCATAAGTGTAGTAATATCTCCAAATGGAGACCACGCACCACCCGCATTTGCAGCTACAACAATATTAATTGCACCAGGAACTAAAAACGCTTTATTTTCTTTCTCAATTGTAATTAATACAGTTGAAAGAATAAGTGCAGTTGTTAAGTTGTCGGCAATCGGAGAAATAAAGAATGCTAAAATACCTGTTACCCAAAAGAGTTGTCTATATGTGTAACCCTTAGAAATAAGATTGTATTTTAATTTATCAAATACTCTCATATGAATCATAGATTCTATATATGTCATTGCAACAAATAAGAAAAAGAAAATTTCAGCAATTTCCAAAATCAAATGTTGTGCTTGTGTATGAACAAGGTTCATATCCATACCATGTAGCATATAATAAAATGCGATTAACATAAATATAAAAGTACCCGCAAATAAAGCTGGTTTTGCTTTATCAATATGATATTTTTCTTCCATAGCTACAAAATAGTACGCTATAACAAAAATAATTAAAGCTCCATATCCAACCCACGTAAAAGTAATATCTGGAATTGCACCAGCACTACCTCCACCACTTGCCATTAACGCAACACTTGAGAATCCAAGTATCGATAAAAGTTTTAACATTCGTTCTCCTAATTATACTAATTCTTAATCTACTCTAGTATGAACACCAATAGATTTATCTCTTGCTAAGGCTGATTTTACAATCTCTCTAGCCGTTAACAAACGAAATTGTAGTAGTCTACCAACTTTTTCATTTAAAAGAGCATTAATTTGTTCCAAAGCTTCATTTAGTCCACTTTTAGACCTCACTATTGAGACCTTTTCCCACATAATTTTACGAAGTTGATTCTTCTTTTCTTTATCTTTTCTAAGGCTCATTGTAGTATTTAAGACGTCAAAGCTAAGAAATGTTTTCTCAGTTTTATTATTTAAAATACTTGTTACCGCCTCTTTTGCAAATACTAAGCCTTCAAGAAGTGAATTTGATGCAAGACGATTTGCACCATGAACTTGCGTTGAAGCAACTTCACCTACGGCGTATAGGTTTTTTATACTCGGAACTCTACCATTAAGTTGCGTTTTTATACCGCCTATAGCATAATGAAAGGCTGGGGATATAGGTAGTCTTTGTTCTGGTAAATCATACCCCAAGTCCTGAAAATATTTAAAAATATTTGGAAATCGATTCATAAAATAATGGTATTCGAAATTACTCATTGACAAATATACTTGCGATCCTGTTTTTTTTACATAATCATAGATAGCTTTACTCACGATATCTCGAGAAGCGAGTTCACCACGTTCATCATAGTCAAACATAAACCTTCGTCCATCTTCATCTTCTAAAGTAGCACCTTCCCCACGAAGTGCTTCTGTAAGTAACATTTTTTGTGCATTATCTGAATTGACGTATACCGTTGGGTGAAACTGCATCATCTCCATTCGCTCTAATTCAATCCCTTTCATAAGAGACAGCCCTTGTAAGTCTGCGCTAATGCAAGGGGCATTTGTGTGGTACTCATATAGTGAGCCGACTCCACCACTAGCGATAATTACATCACGAGCATAGATATTGTAGCTCTCGCGATGATCAAGAACAGTAACCCCGTAACATTCGCCATCTTTAATGAGTAAATCAACTACTCTGGCATTTGAGAGTTGGGCATGAGGATTATTCTTGAGTAAAAAATGATGTATGTATCGCCCAGTTGCATCTCCCCCAGCATGAAGAATTCTCTTACAGGAATGTGCGGCCTCTTTCGTGTACAGTAAATTACCAGATTCATCTTTATCAAAATCAAAACCACGTTCAATAATATCATCAATAACTTCTCGAGAGTTGTTACTTAAAACATTTACTGCGTCACTAGAGCATAATCCGTCTCCAGCATTAAGAGTGTCCTCGATATGAGGTTGTATATCATCATTATCTCGAGCAAGAGCAACTCCACCCTGAGCATAGAAGCTATTACACTTAAAAGTTTCACGTTTATTTATGACAAGTACTTTTTTTGTTTTTGGCAAAAGCATCGCTGCGTATAAACCTGCAATACCAGCACCAATAATTATTACATCATATTTCATTTCTTAGTGCTTGGCTCTTTTAGTATAAACTTAACATTTTCATCTTCAGAAGTAGCTTCTTGTACATAAAATGGATTAGCTTTATATCCACACCCATTTAGACCTAACAAAAACATCGCTATAATTAGCATATGAAAAATGCTACTCAAATAATTACTACTCTTCAAAATAAACCTCAATTTTCTAAATTAAAAAAATTTAAATGTATTGATAAAATACAATCTATGTTTATGCCTTCATTTACAAGATTTGTAAAATTTGCATATTTTCAGAATAATACCCTATTTTTTGTCCTAAACCATAATGCTGGTAAACAAGAGTTCAACAATCAGGTAAAAAATATCAAAAGTGTTTTAAATTTTCACACACCAGATGAATGCGAAAGTGCGACTATAACTGATATAAAAGCTTTCGTTACCCATTCTCCAATCAAAAGACAGGAGCCAAAAAAAATTGCTAGACAATATTACAAAGAAAGAGCAAGTGGTGAAGTATGCGTACAAATTCACGATGAAAAATTAAACTCTCTTGTAAGAAGTATTCAAGAAATTATAAAAGCCAGACAAGCCAACAATGACACTTAGAGAAAAAATCATTCAACTCCCACATACTCCGGGAGTGTATCAGTACTTTGATAAATATGAGAACTTACTTTATGTGGGAAAGGCAAAGGATCTTTCTAAACGGGTAAAAAGCTACTTTAGTTTTACGCCAGAACTTCACCCCAAAAGTACTTTATCTACTCGAATTATTCGGATGCTAGAACAAACTACATCCCTCCATTATATTGTCGTAAAATCTGAGCATGATGCACTTATCCTTGAGAACTCTCTCATCAAGCAGCTTAATCCTAAGTATAATATCTTACTTCGTGATGACAAAACATACCCTTATATTTATATAGACAATTCTTTAGATTTTCCAAGATATGACATTACAAGAAAAATTATTAAAAGTGCAGATATTACATATTTTGGTCCTTACTCTGTTGGAGCTAGAGATATTTTAGATTCTGTATATGAATTGTGTAAACTTGTACAAAAGAAAGGCTGTTTAAAGTCTAAAAAGCTTTGTCTTTATCATCAAATAGACAAGTGTTTAGGACCCTGTGAACTTCCGATCACGAAAGAGCGTTATAAACAAGAATTAGATTTAGGTTTAGAGCTTATTCAAAACAAAAAACTTCTTATAAAAAAGCTAGAAGAAAAAATGCTTTTTTATGCAGAAGATATGCGTTTTGAAGAAGCTGGGGAATTACGCGATAGAATTGAGAAAATTTCTCGTTCTGAGATTAAAAGTGACATTGATTTTGCGAGTGGTGAAAATTATGACATTTTTGCAGTTAGCAATTCTCAAAGCCGTGCAGTTGTAATTCGAATTTTTATGAGAAACGGTAAAATAATTTCTTCCTCTCACGACTTCATTCAACTTAATGAAGGTTACGATGAAAATGAGATATATCTACGAGTATTGTTAGATTTCTACACTAAAGAAAAGCCTCCTATTATTGCCCCTATTTTAGTTGCTAATGATTTTGATGGTCTTGAAATTATACAAAAACATTTAAGCTCAATTTTTGAGAGAAAAGCGCACATAAATAGACCTTTGAGAGGGGATAAAAAACATCTAATTGATTTAGCTCTTTTAAATGCAAATGAGCTACTAAAAAAAGATATCTCTAAAGACTCGAATCAAGTCCTAGAAGGAATAAAAGACTTACTCCATTTACAAAGACTACCTTTACGTGTGGAAGTATTTGACAACTCCCATATGTCAGGAGTTGCTACAGTCGGAGCCATGATAGTCTATGATAAGTCAAAATTCGATAAAAAATCATATCGCACTTATCATTTAGAGGCAAAAGACGAATATGCCCAAATGAGAGAAACTCTTACAAGACGAGTAAAGAGTTTCGAGAAAAACTCACCTCCAGACTTATGGATAATTGATGGAGGAACTACTCTTTTGAAATTAGCTCGCGAAATACTAGACTCTTCTGCTGTTTTCATAGATGCGATAGCTATATCCAAAGAAAAAATCGATGCAAAATCTCATCGGGCAAAAGGAAAAGCCTTAGATATTCTACATACAAGCGATGAGAGTTTTAAATTGCCAGCAAGTGACAAACGTCTTCAATGGGCTCAAAATTTAAGAGATGAAGCACATAGATCCGCAATAACTTTTCATAAAAAAACAAAATTAAAACTTGATAAAGAGTCAAAACTTTTAAATGTATATGGTATTTCACCTGCTAAAGTGAAAAAACTTCTTAATCATTTTGGAACTTTCGAATCACTGAAATCTTTAAGCCTTGAGGATATAAGTGCTGTTTTAAATACAAGTGACGCAAAACTAATCAAAAACATTTATAAATAAGTATTCTTTAGTATAGTTTATGATATATTAAAGTTATTAATATTTTAGATTAAAAGCTATAAGGTTTTATTATGAGTAAAGTAACACCAATTGATGAAGAGTACCATTTTGAAGGGAGCATCATCATCTCCCAAACTGACCTCTTAGGTAACATTACATTCGCAAATAGAAAATTTTGTGAAGTCTCTGGCTATGCCGTCGATGAACTTGTCGGAAGTTCACATAATATCGTCAGACATCCAGAGATGCCGAAAGCCGCATTTGAAAAAATGTGGAATACCATATCCAGTGGTCATACCTGGAACGGTCTTGTCAAAAATATACGCAAAGATGGTCTTTACTATTGGGTTGATACTGAAGTTCTACCTATTGAAGACGAGCACCATAATGTAATAGGATATATTGCATCTAGGAAGCCTGCTTCTAGAAAAAATATAGAAGAAAATGAAGCTACCTATGAAAAAATGTATGCAGATCAGGGTTAAGGTAGAATAATGCTAATTTACAACCATAAAAAAGAATTTATAGGTATTGACGAATCAGACCTAAATATACTTGGCTTTACAAATTTAGAGGAATTAAAAAGCGAAGCTTTAGACTTTGCTGACATGTTCGTTAAGACGCCAGGGCATGTTCACAACTTTAAACATGTTCATTGGATTGATTTTGTCATATGTGCAGACTCAATAGAAAGTACAAAGGTAATTATCAATGCTAAGGATAAAAAATTTCGTTGTCTTTTAGATGTAAAAACGCTGTATCTAAGCGATGATCCTACTTCAAAAGCTTTTTTAGTATATCTAAGCAATATACGAGATTTACTAGATAACAGCGATGTATCTAATATATCCTTAGCAAAACCAGTAGCGACACCTATCCCTACTCCAATTGTAACTCCTGTATTTATCTCCCCTGCTATTGAAGAAAAACCTCTTTTGGAGCTAGAAGAAACTATACAAGTGATAGAAACCCCTGATAGTTTTCATCCAGCCATTGACTTAGATCTTCCTTTAGACCTTCATTTTACAGATGACCTTACAGAAACCGATACTTTAGAAGATGAGTTAAAAATCGATTTAGACCTCCCTGATACCTTCGAAGAAGCTAACCATGCTACTACAGAGGAAGTTCAAACATATTCAGAGGCTTTTGATAACGGATATGTATTCGACCCTCATGTTGCTTCGGATGAGCTTGGTCTTCCTGTTGATTTGATTGAAGAATTTATCGAAGATTTCATTGCCCAAGCTAAAGAGTTTAAAAATGAGTTGTACCAATCACTTGATACAAGTGATGGGGATAATATTAAAATACTCTCTCATAAACTCAAGGGCGTTGCTGCAAACTTGCGTATTGAAGATGCCTTAGAAAGTTTAACAATCATAAATATCTCTCAGAATCTTAATGAGATTAAAACACAATTAGATCTCTTATATAATATTGTTTCAAAACTTGCTGGTGAAACAATTTTGGTTACCAAAAATGAAAATACACTGGCAGACGTATCCGATACTAGTCCTATAGAATTCAATGATACAGAAGAAACTCAAGAACTTCTAGAACTCACTCCCTTCAATGAAGAAATGACAGATATTTTTTCTCCTAAAGAAGAAGTTATTCTTGAAAAAGAAATTACTGAACCGGAGATAAGAATTGATATTCCAGAACTTGCGGATGATGATTTTTTAAAAGAACTAAATATAGAAGTAACGCCAGAAAGCTCGATTGAATCTAGCGAAAGTACCGAAGTAAGTGAACTTGAAGAGTTCAGCTTAGAGAATGACATAAACTTAGAAGAAGACCTTGATATCTTCACACAAGAAGAACCTCAAATTACTGAAACTAAAATCATTGAAGAAGTTCCCTTACCTATAACAGAGCAAAAAGCATCAAGCTATGATGCCAAACTCGTAGCAAGTGAGATAGGTTTAAGTCAAGAAAACTTTATGGAACTTTTTGAGGATTATTTAATTGAATCTAAAGAGTTATCCCGTAGTATTTCCAAAGCTATAGAAGCTAATGATCCAGAAACTTGGCAACATAAATCTATCCAACTTAAAGGTATGAGTGATAATATGAGAATAAAAGACTTTACAATGTACTTAGAAACGCTTATCCAAACGCAAGATATAGAAATAGCAAAAGATGCTAGTTTAAGAATTTCTCAAGCTCTTGTAGCTATATCAAATGTAGAGGGATAAAAAATGCAATTTGGATTAAAAAACAGACTTCGACTTATTAGTTTACTACCGATACTTTTATTATTTGCTATAACAACATATTTTGCCTACACTTCTTTTATTAATTACAATGCGGCAAAAGAACTGCAAAGTAAGCTCTCAGAAAACAAACAACTAAGTGACCTGATCGGTAATATCTCTAGAGAACGTGGTATGACTGTAATCTATCTTGGTAATTCATCACCAAATACACTTTCTTCTCTCCTTAAACAAAGAAAAAATGTTGATGATCAAAGTACACTATATCTATCAAATATGAATCTACACCTAGAATCTCATGATGATAGTGATGATAAGTCCTCATGTGAAACATGTGCAAATACACAATCAATTAGTGCATCTATCGATAGTATAAAGGAGATGAGAAAGCTTGTTGATGAACAAAAAGCTTCTTTCAAAGAGGTCTATGAGGAAGTCTATGGTTCCGCGCAGCATAATGCAATTTTACAGCTAGAGGCACTCACTAAAAATCAAACTGATGAAGAGATTAAAGAGCTTTCTGACGCGTATACTTCTTTAGTACACATAAAGGCATTTACAGCTGAAGAAAGAGATTTAATCTCTTACACTCTTGCACGTTCTTCTACACTACAAGCAGAAGAATTAAACCTTTGGATTTCACTTATTGGGAAGTCTGCATTCATTGCTTATGACACTTTAACAAATAAAGAGCTTGGCAGTAAGCTCACATTAATATTTAAAGATGAAGATAACGTAGA
This sequence comes from Sulfurimonas sp., assembly GCF_047622445.1. Lineage (GTDB taxonomy): Bacteria > Campylobacterota > Campylobacteria > Campylobacterales > Sulfurimonadaceae > Sulfurimonas. The sequence continues at coordinate 9,947 of NZ_JBLHOE010000030.1, read as the reverse complement.
ACTTATAAATGACATCAATGAAGAGAGAACAGCGATCCTCTCTCTTGCAAGTACTGGAGAATATGAGCTAGGTTCTGGTATATGGTTTACTATGCTTTCTGAGAAGGTAAATATTATCTCAAACGCACAAGAAACAGTTCTAAAAGCAATGGATGAAAGAGCATCTCAAGCGCAGACAGATGCTTTACAAATTCTTATCTTATCAATTACTGTTTGGTTCACTTCCATTGTCATGGGTATGTTGGGATACTTATTATCTAATGAAATTGCCTCAAATATTAAAAACCTTGAAAATGTCCTTCGTGGTGTTGCAGAAGATACAAGAGATACGCATGGCCATGCAATTACTATTGACCTTCACTCTTCAAGTGGAACGGCTGAAGCTTACAAACTTCTCGAAACCATTATCCAACAAACACGAGACGATAAAGTTGCAGCACAAGAAGCAAGTGAAGCGAAGTCTATGTTCCTTGCAAATATGTCGCATGAAATTCGAACGCCGCTTAATGGTATTGTTGGTTTTACTGAACTTTTAAAAGATACTGGCCTTGAAGAAGAACAGGCTGAGTTTGTTGAAATAATTGAGAAATCGTCTGAAAACCTTCTTGAAATTATCAATAATATTCTTGACCTTTCTAAAATTGAGAGTAATAAACTTGAGATTGAAGATATTATCTTTAATCCTATAGAAGAATTTGAAAGTGCAGTAGAAGTTTACGCTGTTCGGGCAAGTGAAAAGCATATTGATCTTGGATGTTTTATAGACCCAGAGCTTGAACAACCACTCAAAGGTGATCCGACCAAGATTAAAGAGGTCATTATTAATCTTCTTTCAAATGCAGTTAAATTTACAAGTAGTTCCGGTTCTATAAATGTAAATATTAGAAGAGTAGAGTCCCAACAAGCTGGAATAACAAAAGTTATGTTTGAAGTACAAGATAGTGGTATCGGTGTAACAAGTGAGCAAAAATCAAAAATCTTTGAAGCATTTTCCCAAGCGGATACATCAATTACTCGTAAATATGGTGGTACGGGTCTAGGGCTTACTATTTCAAGTAGATTTATTGAACTTATGGGTGGAGAACTTGATCTTCACAGTGAAACTGGTGAAGGCACTACATTCTTCTTTAGTATTGAGTTTGAAGAGATAGAGACATTAAATGAAACAAATAGAGGTAATTTTTCAAATATTAATGCTCTTCTTCTTGAAGACGCACACAAACCAAAAGCTCAAGCTATATACCTTAAAGAATATCTTGATTTTTATGGTGTAAGCTATACAATATTTAAAGACAAAAGTGAATTAGAAAGCTTACAATCAAGAGTTGATTACGACCTACTTTTTGTTGATTATGATTACTGTACAGATGTAGATAACTTACAAAATTATGCATCACAAACTCAAGAGTTTATCTTACTTACTAAAGCAACCTATATAAGAAAGTTAGATGCCCTTAACCTTAATACGTTTAAAACATTATTTGAGCCACTTACCAACTCAAAAGTCAAAGCTTTGCTTGATAATTATCATTCACAAAACTTTAAACTAAAACAAAGTAAGAAAACAAATCGCACAAAATTTAATGCTGACACTTCAAAATTTAATGCTAATGTTCTTATCGCGGAAGACAATATAATCAATCAAAAGCTTATCAAGAGAACTCTCGAAGATATTGGCTTAACAATTACCATAGCCAACAATGGTCTAGACGCTTTCCAAAAAAGAAAAGATGGAAACTTTGACTTGATGTTTATGGATATTCAAATGCCTTTTCTTGATGGAGTTGAAGCAACTCAAGAAATTCTGGAGTACGAAGAAGACTACAATCAAGTACATGTTCCAATCATAGCTTTAACAGCAAACGCATTAAAAGGAGATCGTGAACGATTTCTTGCAGCGGGCTTAGATGAGTACACAACGAAACCATTAGTAAGATCTGAAATTATTTCTCTACTTAATCACTTTTTAGCTGATCATATAATTGAAGTAAAAACAGAAGATGTAACTCAATCAGATGAAGTTATTGTAGAAGAACTAGCTCTAGAGCCAATTATTGAAGAAGTAAAAGAAGTTACTACATTCGTAGAAGTAGAAATTACTGAAGAAGCTATCATTGAAGAGAGTACCATTGACATAGTAGAAGAAGAGATTCTCGAACCTGTGGAGACTGAAGATCTTATCCCCGAGATACTAGAACACACATATAAAGCAGATATTTTACTTGCTAAAAAAAGTCTTTTTGAATCAAAACTTTTTGCTAAACTTCTAGACTCTATGGGGTACAGTTATGATGTTGCTCATTCAAATGAAGAGATTCAAAGTTTTGTTGAGGCATCAACATATAAGGTTATTCTTTTTGACAAAGAATGTGAGGGACTTGACCTACCTGCATTCTCCAAAAAAGTCAAAGATTCAAATGAAAGTAAACAACTCTCTACAAGTCTTATTTTAATTTCTGACCCATCAAGTCCAGAAGCTCCAGAAGATAAAGTATATGTTCATGAAACAATCAAAAATGTTGTAAACAAAGACCTGCTTAGACTTGTTTTTGAAAAATTTATTTAAAAGGTAACCAATGTCAAAAGAAAATTTAATTGTATTAGCCGTTGATGATGATATGATAAACTTAAAATTACTAAAATCTATGCTAATGAAAAGTGGTAAAGTTCAAGAAGTGATCGAAGCTAAAAATGGTTCTGATGCTATTGACTTTTTAAAAGGAAGAGAAGATATTGACTTAGTACTCTTAGATATCATTATGCCTATAATGGGTGGAATTGATGTATTAAAGGTTGCGCGTGCAGATGACAGACTTGAACAAGTTCCCATTATTGTTTTAACAACAGACGAAACAAAAAAAGGGGAAGCTCTAGAATTTGGAGCAAATGCTTTCTTGATGAAACCTATCAGAAGAGATGATCTTATTAGAAAAATTGAAACTGTTTTAGTCTAACAAGTTCTATATAAGAACTTGTTTTAGTACTTCTTCTACTCTCCTCATTCCAACAATTTCTAGAGAGTCTTGTACTTCTTTAGGAATATCTTCTAAGTCTCTTTCGTAATTCTTTTGAGGAATTAACACCTTAGTCATGCCAGCTTTATGTGCAGCAATAAGTTTTTCTTTTAATCCACCAATTGGCATAACATCTCCACTAAGTGAAACTTCTCCTGTCATTGCAATTTCTGAGCGTATTTTTTTTGAACTTAGTATAGATGAAATAACACAAACCATAGCAACACCTGCACTTGGACCATCTTTAGGAGTCGAACCATCTGGAACATGTAAATGAATATCGTAACGCTTATACACTTCACTCGGGTCCACTTTTATATTTTCATCTTTTTCTTTAAATGATAAGGGAACATTTTCCATATCAATTTGTAATATTCTTTTATCTACCAATGTTTTTACAACACTCATAGCAATTCTAGCTGACTCTTTCATAACATCACCTAGGCTACCTGTAAGCTGAAGATTACCCTTACCTTTAATACGAATAGTTTCTATCTTTAAAACATCCCCACCAACAGCTGTCCATGCAAGACCATTAACAACTCCAATAACAGGAATCTTATCTGTTTTTTCTATCTCAAATACTGACTTATCAAAAAAGTCTTTTAAGTTTTTTAAAGATACAGAAACTTTATTTACTTCAGGATTCTCTAGTATTTGTTTCGCTGATTTACGACTCATATCTGCAATACGACGACGTAAGTTTCTCACGCCTGCTTCTCTCGTGTACGAATGAATTAACTCTATAAGCGCTGGCTTAGAGATACTTACTTCACTATTTTTAAGACCATGCTTTTTAAGTTCTTGAGGTACAAGATATCTTTTTGCAATTTCGAATTTTTCTTGTGGAGTATATGAACTTACTTGAATAAACTCCATTCTGTCACGCAGTGGAGTTGGAATACGACCAACATCATTTGCTGTTGCAATAAAAATAACGTTGCTCAAATCAATATCAAAGTTTAAATAATAATCCCTAAATTCAGAATTTTGTTCAGGATCAAGAATCTCTAAAAGTGCGGCTGTTGGATCACCACGTTGTGAACGTGTAATCTTATCTATCTCATCGAGGACAATTACAGGGTTCATCTTCTTAGCATCGATAAGACCTTGTGTAATACGCCCTGGCATAGCACCAACATAAGTACGTCTATGGCCACGTAACTCATTTACATCTTCAAGCCCACCAAGAGCTATACGAATAAGAGGACGCTTCAGTGCTGTTGCGATTGAGTTAGCAAGTGATGTTTTACCAACACCTGGAGGTCCAGAAAAACATAAAATTGCACCTGCAGAATTTTCATGACTAATGCCACGTAATTCTAAAAGTTCTTTTACTGCAAAATACTCAACTATACGTTTTTTAGGTTTTTCTAAAGAAAAATGGTCTTTATCTAGTTGTACTTCTACTTCTGAGATTTTCAGTGCTTTTCGAGCTTCCTCGCCAAAAGGAATTTCTAAAACCCAATCAAGATACGTTTGTGTCATAGATGCATCAGAGGAATCAGGATGCATACGAGCAAATCTATCTATTTGTTTTTTAATCTCTTTATAAGCATCTTCGCCCATTTTCGATTTTTTTGCTTCACACTTTTTACGATATTCTTCTATCTCTTCATCACGAGCAGTATCTGTACCTAACTCTTTTTGAATTTGTTTAAGTTGTTCTTTTAGAAAATACTCTTTATTTACTTTTTCAATCTTTGTGTGTACCTTTGACTTAATCTCTTTTTGAAGTTTATTTGCTTCTATTTCTTCTATAAGATAGTCAATTAGAAGTAAGAATCTCTCTTCGGTATTTACCTCAACAAACATTTTGTATGCTTGATCTTTTTTTAACTTTACCGTAGAGCAGATTAAATCAATTATACGATTATGGTCATGATTCTCTTCTATAGTTTTGAGTAAATCTGGTGGGAAGTAGTTACTTACAGCTGAAAGTGTTCTTACCTTTTCACGTACAATCTCTAAAATTGCATCAATCTTAAGCGAATTTACTTCTGTACCCTCAAGAATATCAACATGAGCGATAAGCGGTTCTTCACTTACTTGATGTAACATTTTTGCACGTGCGAGACCTTGAAAAAGAACCTTTACCCTACCATCTGGAAGTGCTACTTTTCTCATTATAGAACCAACAACACCAGCCTCATAAAGTGAGTCAAAGTTTCTTTCACCTACATGTGAATCTTTTGTTGAACACACGATAACTAAAGAATTTTCTTCTATAGCTTTACTTGCAGCCTTAATATTATCTTCATCACTTAAAAAAAGTGGTGAAATCATAAATGGATAGAGAAAAAGTTCATCTTCTGCTATAACAGGCACGTCTGCTGGAAATTCACCATAATTACTTAATTTCATATTTTTATCTCTCTTTAATTGTTTAATATCTCGTTTTCTAAATCTTTAAATTCTTCGTCACTAAGAACACCCTCATTTCTTAAAGCTTTAGCTTTTCTAAGTTGAGATTTTTGCATAGAAGAAATGTATTTTGTAGTCTTTCCTGAGCTAATTTGTACGTCTTGGTAATATGAATGCGCGTCTTCACCAAAAGTCTCTTTTCTTAGATTTTGGTACTCTGCATCACTAAGTATTCCAGAGTCTCTCATCTTTTTAGCTTGTTCTAATTCTTTATTTTGTTTTCTTAAAGTTGTTCTAAAATTTTCTGTATTTTCAATAACTTTTCCCTCTTTTGGAGGAACAACGTATTCTTCTTGTAAAGTGTTACGTGAAACAACACTTTGCGTATCTGGAATCATAAAAGCATACCAACTCTCAGTACCATCACCTTCAAACCATTCTCTATACCACGCTGTCTTTGCTCTATCAATCGCTTCCCAATTAATCCATGTCTGAGGTCTGATACTTCTATAATATGCTGCAGACCTTGGTTTATCTAACCTGTCATAAAGATTTGCAATAGACTCGTTTAAAGCAGCTTCTGCCATCCTAAGGTTTGTAAGCATCGTATCGACTATTGAGTAGTACATTGACTTCGGATAAGTTCGCTTGAACACTTCGCCATCACGAATCGCTTCTTGCATAAGAACCTGATCACGTCTAGGATTTGGAAGAGCCATGTACTTTGCTTTTATTTTCATAAATTCTGCAAATTCTCTTTCATTAATATTTGCGTACCTTTTTACATACTCATTTGAGAAATGCTCACTTAAAAGATACTCTTTATAATGCATATGTGCAATTGCTAAAATCAGTGTTGCCTCAGGCAAAAGTGGCGAACCAATATGTTCACCTTGAAGAGAACTATAAAAAGCATCCGCTTTATCAAGGTCATGATTTGCAATTGCAGATACAAGTTGAGAGTACCAGTATATTGCAGGCTTGTTATATTCATCTACATCTTTAGAACACCCGCTAAGAAGTATAAGAGAAGTCAAAATGCTAAGTATAAAACTGCTTGTAATTTTCATAAATATAAAGTCCTAATTAAAATTGTTTGTTATTCTATCTAAAAGAGATGTATATATGATTAAAGAAGGTACATTTTATGCTTTATACTGCTATAATAACCCATATTTTTCAAAGGATTTTAATGAAATTTGATATAAGTGTCCCTCTTTTAGGCTTCGAAGACGTAAAGGAAGTTGAGTTAGAAAAAATTGATGATATTTTTATGAAGATGCAATCTACAACAGAAAAGCATATCTCATTTACGCTCATAAATCCATTTATTTTAAGAGAATACGACTTTGAAGTACCAACAAATATAAGTGAAATTATCAATGCTACACAAGAATCAAACTTATTAATTTTAAACATAGTTTTAATCCAAACGCCAATAGAAGATTCAATAGTAAATTTTGTTGGTCCACTTGTTTTTAACACTGACAACAATAAAGCTGCTCAAATTATTTTATCTGATTCACCCGTATACGCAGTTGCTGAAAAAATTTCTAGCTTTTTAAATAAATAAAAGAATAACAATACTTTAATTTATTTTATATATGGAAGATAAGTGCTGCACTGTTTTTGAAATAAATATGCCTGAAGGATATTTATTTCAAATATTTTAAGATTATCTCTGAAAGCATTTAAATCTAATCTTTTTTTTTAAATAAACTTTATCACTTTAAGAATAAATTACTTAACAAAGTAGTACAATGAATTTAAGACAAGTATAGAACACTGTTGAGCCCAATTTAGCTGTTCACTTTTTTTCATGAGGAGTCTGTTATGAAAACCTTATTATTTTTACTTTTTTTTACTCCTGCTTCACTTTTTTCCGCTATAACTTTTTCAGATGCTGCTACGGCTCAGCAACTGGCAGAGCAAATTGAGGGAATTGGTATAGCAATTACAAATCCAACTATTACTCATGGAGATGATGGACAAAGAGGTATCTTCTCAAATGGTACTGATATTGGACTAGAGATTGACGAGGGTATTCTTCTCACATGTATGAGTGTAGATGAATCTTTTACAACAAATGACTCTGGGGGTAAATCAATTACTGCTTCTGGAACCTATAATGATGCCGATTTATTAGCTATTGACAATAGAGCCTTTTATAATCCTATCATATTTGAATTTGATGTAACTTTAGATGAAAACACAAGACTACTACTCATAGATTATCAATTTGCTTCAGAAGAATATAATGAATATGTTGGTTCCCAGTTTAATGATTCATTTGGATTTTTTATATCCGGAGGAGATTTAAATCAAACATATAATATTGCTAGAGTCGTAGATAGTCAAACATTTGTCACAGTCGATGATATTAGTAACTTTCCACCCGTAACAGTAAACAATGTAAATGATGGAACACTTGGAGTTTTTGATGATAGTACTCCAGAAGACTTAACAAATGCTGCTTTTTTTATAGATAATACAGGTGGAGCAATCACCGTAGAGTATGATGGATTAACCCATACTCTTCACGCAGCACTTGATAATTTGACACCAGGTGTAACCTACCACTTTAAAATGGCACTTGCAGATACAGCTGATTCAGCATGGGATACCGGTGTCTTTGTAAATAAAATAAACGGTTTAAGAGAACCTACTATATGTTATGACTACGCATATAAACAAGGAGAACAATATATAACTAACGATTACAATTCTTCAACTGGTCCTGTACTTACTGGAGATGTTATAGCTAATAATACAGACTATCCAATAGAAGTTTCTATGTATATTAAAAATACTAAAGATTCTGAAATAGTAGCAACTAATGTAACTCTTGATTTTTTTGATTTTAACACAACTCAAGTAACTTATAAAACAGAAAGTTCTTGGATAACAGAGACTGGTGAACTCTATAGAACAAAGATTGATGATGCAGATCTAAATGTAAGTGATTCTTACGTAAAAGATCTACCCATTGACTCTTTTGATGCTTTTGAATATTTTTATAGTTATTTTTCAATTGATCCATTGATGAGTGATCTTTCTATGCCAATATATGCCCGGATAAATTATAATTTAACCATTCCACTGTCTGCAACTGAAAATGTATCCTTAACTAGATCTAGTTTAATCAACTCAGATGTGCCTATATGTAGTGCAACTTCTGCCTATGATCCTGTACCTGGACTCTTTACTGTAGTACATAATGATTACTATAACCTGGATGTCTCTCCTCCTCCAACTATTACAAAATCATACTACAACATCCCAACGCAAGTAGCATCAAGAGAGGGTAACTTTAAAGTAATCTCTTTAGATGCTAACAACTCTGATGAACTAGTCGAACGTTCAACTGTAGTAGCTGTTGAACTAGTAGATATTTCTGCTTTTCACGATACACAAGCATCATGTAATGAACAATCAGTTGCTATAAGTGATAGAATATGGATTCAAATTGGTACTTATGAAGATGGAAATCAAACCTCAACAATGTTTGATAAAGATGCTATACAAGCAGCAATAGATGATGGTAGGGTAACTTTAACCAATGGAACACAAACTATCAGTAATAGTTGGGAGTTTTATCAAAATGCTAGATCTAATGCAGCTTTTAGAATTAGCTACAACATGACTACTGATGGAAATAATGATTTAGTTAAAATTGAAGCAGGTAGACGTGCCGGTACATTTAGTATTAATTTTACAGAACTCGTACAAAATATAGGCGAATGCAGTCAAGATATGGATGGGATATTAAATAATACAGATACTGTTGCAACCTACTGTGGAAATAATAGTGATAGACTGACGCCTGAGGATATCTCAATATGTATGGAGTGTATATATGGATACAACACAAAATTTGATTGTTCTAGGGATAATTTATCTATAAGGCCAGAAGCATTTTTAATGCATATATATGACCAAAATCAAACAGACCCTGAAAATCCAGCCACTCCACCAATTAAACTAACCACAAACTACTCTGGAGTTACAGCTGCAGTTGCAACTGCAAATATAAATGAGATAAACATTGCCTCAGACTATAATTACGCTTTAGAAATAAATGCTACAAACCACCGTAATAATACATCATCTAAAGGATATTCAAAATCTTTTGATCCACTTGTTAGTACAGATGATATAGCTCATTATATCTTTGAACCTAGAGATATAACTGTAGCTAACTCTAGTTTTTTTTGTAACGATACCAATGACTCAAATATAAGCTTAAGCTTTTTTGATGGTGAAGTAGATATCAATACTTCAGTTAATCAAGTTGGAGAATACCAATTAAACATATTAGATACAACATGGACTACAGTTGATAGTGATCCGGCATTGATGACTCACCATACAGGATCTTATTTCTTAAATGCAAATGTACCCGATTGTTCACTAGACACTACTATTACATTCCCGGTTAATATAACAGTAGACTTAACAGATTCGACCACTCTATCAAATACACTCATTGGATGTAATATAAGCAGTACTCATACAGGAAGTACTTCAAACCTTCTATATAATGACTATGACATAGAATTTCATCCTTAT
>NZ_JBLHOE010000029.1:0-39330 GCF_047622445.1 Sulfurimonas sp. | reverse complement strand
ATTACCGGTAGGAAATAGTGCTTCACCAGGGTCAATGGGTGCAACAAATTCTATCTTAACCTCAGCCGCTGGAAATGCCACACCATCTAAGATAAAGTCACCCATTTCACGAACCACACCACCTGCCATAGGTACATGAGCAATAATCGTTTTTTGAATATTTACCTGCCAAATACGCACTTCTATAATGCCATCTTCCACAAGTCTATTTTTATCAATAAAACCACTTTTAATTGCAAAAGAACCTACTGCACCTGTTAGGTTACCACAGTTACCACTCCAATCTACAAAGGGTTTATCTATCGCTATTTGACCAAACCTATAATCTACATCATGATCTTCTTTAGTACTTTTACTTACAATAACCGTTTTACTAGTACTAGAAGAGGCATTACCTAGCCCATCAATTTGTTTATTGTATGGATCAGGACTACCAATGACACGAAGTAAAAGCTTATCAAGTTTGGCTTGATCTGCTAATGCTTCTTTTGGTAGGTCATCTTTTTTAAAAAACACACCCTTGCTTGTACCACCACGCATATACGTAGCGGGGATTGCTTGTTGTGGTGTATAAGACATTTATACTTCCTTATTTTTGTGCTACGAAATCTTTAGCAAATTTTTGCAAGATTCCACCAGCATTGTATACTTCAACTTCTGCACTCGTATCAAGTCTACATACTACAGGTATCTCTACACTTGTACCATCAGCTCTCGTCATAAGTACGTTTAGTGTACATCTAGGTGTTATACTACCACTTATCTCATATATTTCTGTACCATCAATGTTGTAAGTATGTCTTGTATCTCCGTCTTTAAACTGTAAAGGAAGTACACCCATTCCAACAAGGTTCGTTCGGTGAATACGCTCAATACTTTGGGCAATAAGAACCTCAACACCAGCAAGTCGTACACCTTTAGCTGCCCAATCACGAGAACTTCCCTGTCCGTAGTTTATACCTGCAATAATAATCAGTGGTTGTTTACGCTCTTGATACGTTTCAATTGCTTCCCACATTCTCATAACTTCACCTTCAGGTTCAACACGAGCCAATGAACCTTGTTTAACATTACCATTTTCATCTTTAACCATTTCATTAAAGAGTTTCGGATTAGCCAATGTTGCACGAACAGCAGTATTATGATCTCCCCTATGCGTAGCATACGAATTCAAATCATCAATAGGTAATCCCATTTTAAGACAGTACTCTCCCGATGCACTCTCTGGCAATATCGCGTTTGATGGAGAAAGGTGATCTGTAGTGATATTATCAGGAAACACGCCTAATGCACGTAAGTTTTTAAGTGCTGGTCTGCCTGTAAATTCATCATCCCAATATGGTGGTTTTTGAATATATGTTGACTTAGAACTCCAGTTATAAAATGGATCTATTTCAATATTATCTAAAGCACTTTTTGCAAACATAGGCTCATAAATTTCTGTAAACATTTCTGGTTTTACAGAAGCTTTTACCACTGCGTCAATCTCTGCATCTGTTGGCCATAAATCTTTAAGCCTAATGTCATTACCATTTTTATCAGTACCCAATGAATCTTTTTCAATATCAAAACGAATACTACCAGCTAGTGCGTACGCAATAACCAATGGAGGAGAAGCTAAAAATGACTCTTTTACATAGGGATGTATTCTACCATCAAAGTTTCTGTTACCAGAAAGCACAGCCGTTGTATAGATATCGTTATCTACAACTTCTTTTTGAATAGCAGGGTCAAGTGCTCCACTCATACCATTACATGTAGTACATGCAAACCCAACAATACCAAAGCCTAGTTTTTCTAGTTCACCTAGTAAGTTAGCATCTTTTAAATACTCTTCAACTACTTTAGAGCCTGGTGCCAATGATGACTTAACCCATGGTTTACGCTCTAATCCAAGCTCATTTGCTTTTTTAGCCAATAAACCAGCTGCAACAACGTTACGTGGGTTAGAGGTATTTGTACATGATGTAATAGCCGCTATTAAAATAGCACCATCAGGCATCTTGTCTCCATCAATAGTAAAGTCTTTACTGATACCTTCTGCTTGAAGTGTACTTGTAGGTACAAGATTATGAGGCTTAGAAGGTCCAGCAAGTGAACGTGTCACAGTACTAATGTCAAACTCTAACTCTCTTGCATATGTAGCATTACTAAGAGTCGTAGCCCACAGACCATTTGCTTTTGCATATGTCTCTACCAGTTTTACTTGTTCTGGTGCTCTACCAGTCAGAGTAAGGTACTCTAATGTCTGATTATCTATTGCAAACATTGCTGCACTCGCACCATACTCAGGTGTCATGTTAGAAATAGTTGCTCTATCTCCGAGTGTTAAGAATTCTATACCTTCACCATAAAACTCTAAATATGAAGAAATTACAGCATTCTCACGTAAAAAACATGTCATCGCTAAGGCAATATCTGTAGCAGTAATACCTTCAGACCTTTTGCCCTTTATGTTCACACCAACAATCTCAGGTACTCTCATAAATGAAGGATTTCCTAGCATGACATTTTCAGCTTCTAGTCCACCTACACCAAGAGCCAAGACACCCAATGCATCAACATGAGGAGTATGGCTATCTGTTCCCACAAGTGTATCCGGACTTGCAATACCATCAATTGAATGAACAACAGGTGACATTTTTTCAAGATTTATTTGGTGCATAATACCATTACCAGGAGGGATAACATCTACATTATCAAATGCTACTTTCGTCCAGTTAATAAAATGAAATCTATCGGCATTTCTTCTGTCTTCGATGGTTCTATTCTTATCAAAAGCGTCTGGGTCAAATCCACCACACTCAACGGCTAGAGAATGGTCAACAATAAGCTGAGTAGGTACTACCGGATTAACCTTTTTAGGATCTCCACCTTCTTCAGCAATAGCTTCACGAAGTCCAGCAAGATCAACTAATGCTGTGAGTCCTAAAATATCGTGTGTTACAACTCGACTTGGGTACCAAGGAAAATCTTTATCGTCTCTTTTTTCAATGAGTTGCACTAATGAATCTCTTAAATCCTCAGCTGGACATTTACGAAGTAAATTTTCAGCTAAGACACGTGAAGTATAGTTTAGCTTTTCAAAAGAACCATCTTGAATCTCTTCAGCAGCTTTTCTTACATCATAATACTTTAAATCTGTACCTTCAAGTTTTTGTAAATAATTTTTACCTGTCATCTTAACCTCTCTGCGCTATTGGTATAAATTTTAAATCTTCAAGACCTGTGTAATTTGCAGATGGACGTATAATTTTGCCATCTTCTCTTTGTTCAATAACATGTGCACCCCAACCACTTACTCTTGAAATAATAAATAATGGTGTAAACATATCAGTAGGAATATTCATTTGATTATAGGATACTGCTGAAAACCAGTCAAGGTTAGGAAACATTTTTTTAGCATCCCACATTACATCTTCTATCCGTGATGCGACATCGTACGTAAGCGGTGTACCATTCTCATGAGAAAGTGTTTTTGCCACTTCTTTAATAACAACATTTCTAGGATCACTTGTAGTATATACAGGATGTCCAAAACCAATCACGATTTCTTTATTTTCCATACGCTCTATAATGTCTGCTTCGGCTTCATCAGCAGAACTATAACGTTGTTGGATTCTAAATGCAGCTTCGTTTGCACCACCATGCTTTGGTCCTCGTAACGCACCTATCGCACCTGTTACTGCTGAGTACATATCCGATTCCGTACCCGCAATTACACGTGCCGCAAATGTAGAAGCATTAAACTCATGCTCCGCATAAAGAATTAAAGACACATGCATTGCTTTTACCCATGAATCTCGTGGCTTTTCACCATGAAGAAGGTGTAAAAAGTGTCCGCCGATACTTTCATCATCTGTTACAAGGTCTATACGTTTATTGTTATGTGTATAGTGATACCAGTAAAGTAAAATGGAACCAAATGATGCCATGAGTCTATCTACTAAATTTTGTGCTTGCACTTTATTATGATCTTCTCCCTCAGCTTCTAGACAACCTAGAGCCGAACATCCTGTTCTCATAACATCCATAGGGTGTGTCTCTTTTGGAAGTTGTTCTAAAATGTTTTTAACACCTTGGGGAATATCTCTCATCGACTGTAATTTTATTTTATATAGGTCCAACTCTACTTGAGTTGGTAGTTTTTCATGGATTAATAAGTATGCAATTTCTTCAAATTCTGCTTGGGTTGCAAATTCTAAAATATTGTATCCACGGTAATGTAAGTCATTCCCTGTACGTCCTACTGTACATAATGCAGTATTCCCCGCAGTAACACCTGATAGTGCTACTGATTTTTTAGGTTTGAATCCTGATTTTATCTCATTACTCATCGTCTATCCTTTTTATTTACTTTGCGAAAAAAGTGCGTCTAATTTATCTTCATATGCATAGTAATCTAGCATTTTATATAATTCTTTTCTTGTTTGCATAATAGGTATAGTGCTTTCTTGTGAACCTTTTTCCATAATCGCTGTAAATACTTCAAGTGCAGCTTTATTCATAGCTCTAAATCCTGAAAGAGGGTACAGAACCATATCTATACCTGAATTACCTAGTTCTTCAACGCTAAACATAGGCGTTGCGCCAAATTCAGTAATATTTGCAAGTACTGGTACTTTAATTACATCTGTAAATGCTTTGTACTCTTCAAGTGTGTGGATTGCTTCTGCAAAAATCATATCTGCTCCAGCTTCTACATACGCTTGAGCACGAGCGAGTGCTGCTTCTTGACCTTCGCTTGCGTGTGCATCCGTTCTTGCCATTACAACAAAGTCCGGATCTGTTTTACCATCTACTGCTGCACGAAGACGATCACACATCTCCTCTGTACTTACAAGCTCTTTGTTTGGTCTGTGTCCACATCTTTTTTGTGCTACTTGATCTTCAATATGACACCCTGCTGCACCTGCTTTAGTCATCTCTTTTACCGTTCTTGCAATGTTAAATGCTCCACCCCAACCTGTGTCAGCATCTACTAAAAGAGGCAAATCACAACGTCCAGTAATGCGTCTAATATCGATACATACATCTTCAAGCATTGTCATTCCAATATCTGGTAGTCCATAACTTGCATTAGCCACTCCTGCACCTGAAATGTAAAGTGCTTTAGCTCCTGCAGCTTCTGCTTGAATAGCACTATATGCGTTAATAACACCTAATATTTGTAATGGTCCCTTCTCTTTTAATGCTTCTCTAAATTTTTTTCCTGCGCTCATGTTATGAATCCTTTTGTTTTGTTTTTGGATAACCAAGTGCGTTAATAGCCTTAGTAATTTCTGGTAATACTGTTTGATCTTCAATAGTTGAAGGCATATTCCACTCTTTACCATCAGCGATGTCTCTCATGGTACCTCTTAGTATCTTGCCGCTTCTAGTTTTAGGTAATCTATCTACCACCGTTGCTATTCTAAAACTCGCAACTGGACCTATCTCTTCACGTACAAGTTGTACAACCGCGTCTACAATAGAACAATTGTCTCTTTGGATACCTTCTTTAAGTACCACAAATCCCATAGGTGTTTCACCTTTAAGGGCATCATCTACGCCAATAACAGCACACTCTGAAACATCAGGGTGTTTTGCAACAATTTCTTCCATTTCACCCGTACTCAAACGGTGACCAGCTACGTTTATTACACCGTCCATACGACCCATGACCCATACATAACCATCTTCGTCTATGTATCCTGAGTCACCTGTAAGATAATATCCATCATAGAACTTAAGGTAAGAACTTTTATAACGCTGGTCATCATTCCAGATACCCATTAAACAGCATGGAGGTAGTGGTAATTTTAGGACAAGGTTACCAAGTTGTCCTGGTTCACATTGCTTCCCATCAGCATCTAATGCTTGGAGGTTAAACCCAGGCATTGGTTTAGTAGGACTTCCAGCTTTAACTGCCATTGGGTCCAATCCCGTTGGATTAGCAGCAATTGCCCAACCTGTTTCAGTTTGCCACCAATGGTCAATAACCTCTTTACCAGTTACCTCTTTAGTCCATGCATACGTTGCAGTATCGCATCTCTCACCTGCCATAAAGACAGTTTTGAGTTTACTTAAATCATATTTTTCAAGGAATTTACCCTCAGGATCTTCTTTACGAATAGCTCTAAATGCTGTTGGTGCAGAGAAAAGATGAGTAACCCCATGCTCCTCACATACTCTCCAAAATGCTCCTGGATTTGGTGTACGTACAGGTTTACCCTCATACATAACCGTTGCACAACCATTCATAAGTGGTGCATAAACAATATACGAGTGTCCAACAACCCAACCTACATCACTGGCTGCCCAAAATACATCACCTGCTTTTGCATCATAAATATTGTCCATAGACCACTTCATAGCTACAGCATGACCACCATTGCTACGTATAACCCCTTTAGGTTTACCCGTAGTTCCTGATGTATATAAAATATAGAGTGGATCAATAGCATCAACAGGTACACATTCCACCGGGTCTGTTTTTGCTTCTTCTTCTTCCCAGTCAACATCTCTCCATGGTAGCATGATTGCACGTTCTTGAGGGCGTTGCCAAACAAGACATGTGGTTGGCTTATGGCTTGATCTTTTAATGGCTTCATCAATGAGTGGTTTATAGTGGATTACTTTACTTATTTCAATACCACAACTAGCACTCATTATAACCTTTGGTTTAGCATCCTCAATTCGTGTTGCAAGTTCATGTGCAGCAAACCCACCAAATACCACTGAGTGAATAGCTCCAATTCTAGCACAAGCAAGCATGGCAATAGCCGCTTCAGGAATCATAGGCATATAGATAACAACCCTATCTCCTTTAACAACACCTTTGTTCACAAGTATTCCAGCAGTTTTTGCTACTCTATCGCGTAGTTCTCTATAAGTGTACTTTATTTTAGTATCGGTTACTGGAGAATCATAAATGAGAGCCGTTTGATTACCCCTACCATTGTCTACATGTAAGTCAAGTGAATTGTAACAAGTATTCATACACCCACCTACAAACCATCGGTAATGTCCATCTAGTACATCAAGTACTTTATCCCACTTGTGATACCAGTGCACTTTTGTTGCAGCTTCTGCCCAAAATTTCTCAGGGTTGCTAATCGACTCTTTATATATATCATCATATATTTTGCTCATCAATTCTCCTTTTGTTAAAGTATACCACAGCTATGAATAAACAAATAGTATAAAAAATGTTTATAATAATTTCTTTTATACATAAAAATAATTTTTACATATTCAGTATACATTATGTATAAAAACTATACAATTACTTCATTAGGAGATATTCCATTGTATATCAATAGCATAGATAAAATGATTGAAATATATCAACGTTCAGAACTCAGTATGTCAAAGTTTGCCAAAATACTAAAAAAAGACAGAAGAACAGTTAGTTCTTGGATATATAGAGAAGTAAAAGTAACGCCAAAGAAGGAAATCTTAGGGCATATATCCTCATTTTTCAGGTACTCTGATGAGATATGGAACGAAAGTTGTGAAAAAGAAGAGTTTCTCGATATGATAACTTCAGTACCAACAAAAGATGTCAAAATCATAGAAGAAAACCAAGAAGGTAGATTAAAATATATTTTAAAAAATGAATCTGAACAACGTTTGGTTATCCATCCTAAATTTCCTGGTTCTGTTTACAGAGATGTTATATCACCAAAATTTTATGCACAAAAAGAGAACAATAAGATTGATGTATTAAAGAAAGAACGTATAGATAAAATGCTCAATTATGCTTACAAAAGTGACGAATGGCATGACATAAAATCCTTACTCAATTTCTGTTTTAGTGAGATCGGTAACTTCTACACAAAAGAAGAAAAAATAGCTACACTTGAACTATTATTTGATACATTTCATGACAATTACAACAAAAGACTTTATCTGTTTGATTCATTTTCAAAAAAAATCTATGGCTTAGATACAATGTATACTTCTGTCGATATCAAAAATAACATTATGTTCTTTAAATCTCCTTTGGAATCGCTCTTTATAGAGATTAGAAATAAAGAAATAGTAGAGAAAATACATCGACACTTTACACTAAGTAAAGAGTCTCCTGCACATGTTAAGCCTAATGATGCAGGGAAAATACTACAGATACTTATCACTGTTTTAAAACAAAACAAAAACCTAATTGATGCGTATGAAGAGATTAATCTAAAAACCTCTTATGGGGCACTATTTAAAAATAATCTCAGCCTTTCAATTAGAGAAAGACTTTCAGAACCTAGAGTATAAATATATAATAGAAGTACTTAACTAGATTTTTACCAAATATCTTCCAACGGATTTCCCTGAAAGTAGTATGTCATAAGCAGTTTTAATTTCCTCAAGCGTAATCTCATTACAGAGTGTTTCAAGCATAGGTATTTTAAACTCATTTGCAATCTTCTTCCAAGCAGCCTCTTTCTTTTGTAATGCTATTTCAACAGAATCTATACCAATCAGTCTTATCCCTCGTAAGATAAAAGGAAAAACACTTGTGTTTAGTTCATATGATGCATTTAGTCCACAACAAGTGACAACACCATCGTATTTTGTTTCTTTAAGTGCATGGGCTAAAATCTTGCCACCCACCGTATCTATGACTGCTGAGAATCTGGGTTTTAACATAGGCTTTTTATTATCTACATCAAAAGTATCTCTTAAAATAACTTCTTTTGCCCCAATACTTTTTAGAAAGGGAATCTTTTCTTCTTTGCCACTTAGCGCAATCACATCAAAACCAAGTTTACTTAAGATGGCAACAGCAATTGACCCAACACCACCTGTTGCGCCCGTAACCAATACTTGACCCTGCTTAGGCGTCACTCCATTGGCTAAAAGTTCTTCAACACTAAGTGCAGCTGTTAGACCAGCCGTACCATAGATCATACTCTCTTTATCGCTCAATCCCTCTGGTATATTTACTATCCATGAAGCTGGCACTTTAACAAACTCACTATGTCCACCATCACTGTTCATACCCAAGTCATATCCTGTTACCAACACATGCTGACCAACTTCAAAGTTAGCACTATTGGAAGATTCTACCACCCCAGCCACATCAATACCTGTAACATGAGGAAAAGTTCTTGTAACACCTGGATTACCAATAGAGCTAAGTGCATCTTTAAAGTTAAGTGATGAGTAAGATGCTTTTATAAGTACTTCGTCTTTACCTATGATAGGTATAGACAAATCTTCAATACAAGATTCAAAATTTTCATTTTCATTTTTGTTTACTACATATGCTTTCATTTTGCACCTTTAAGTATTTTTCTCTATATAAAGAGATAGACCCTCTTAGAGGATTCTTTAAGTTCTTCCATTGACTAGCCAAGCCAACTATTATAAAGTATAATAATCGTATAATTATCGTATAATTATGGATATATCAACTACGTATATATAAAGATTGTATATGTGTAAAAACGTTACATAATAAATTTTATCTATTAAAATAAGTTAAGGTTATATAATGGAAGAAGACTTTCTTGATGACAAACAGTGTGCCATCTTTAAAGAGGCATTAGATCACTCTCCAGAAGGTGCATATTGGTTTAATACAGAGGGTAAGTTTATTTACGTCAATAAGGCAACTTGTATTATGGATGGCTATAGTGAGGAAGCATTTAAAGATATGTACCTCTCAGACATCGACAAAAACTTTACTAAAGCAGAACTTCCTTATTTGATGCATAAAATTTACACTGCAAGAAATTGGTCTGAAGAGACAACACATCAAAGAAAAAATGGTACTGTCTATCCCATTGAAATGACTGGATATGGGTTTATCTATCATGGAAGACAAACTATTTGTGCTTTTGCTAGAGATACCACACAGATGAGATTCTTTAGAAAAAAATATGCGCATACCAATACAAAACTTACAAAGTCACTTAAAGAAAAAGAAGTGCTTCTCAAAGAAATACACCACCGTGTTAAGAATAACATGCAAATTATCTCCTCACTACTTGATATGCAAAGCAGAAGAAGTGACGATATAATCCTTAAAAATGCACTTCAAGAGAGTAGAAGTCGTATTCACACTATGGCTTTGGTACATGAGTTTCTCTATTTGGGAGATAGTCTTTCCTTCATAGACTTACCCCTCTACATCAATAAGTTACTGCATGACATTAAACAAAGTTGTACTGCACATAGTAATCCTGTCAATCTCGAAATTGAAATAGAACCCATCTTCTTTTCTTCTGATAAATGCATTCAAATAGGTATGGTTGTCCATGAACTAGCAGTTAATGCTTTTAAATATGCCTTTGCTAATAAAGAAAACAATATCTTCTCAATTAGACTTACAGTTCAAGAAGATCAATACAATGATTCTATAGAACTATATATTAAAGATAATGGGGATGGCTTTGATACTACACAGAACCATATAGAGAAAAACTCTATAGGTATGAATTTAGTTCATTCTATTGTTGAAGATCAATTGGAAGGTACTATCTCTTATAGCACCAGTCCCAATGGAGTAGTATATAAAATAATTTTTCCCTATCTGGAGCATTTAAATGATTAAAAAAAAGATACTTATTGTTGAAGATGAACCAATCATTGCAATGAATTTAAAAGAAGTGCTTATTGAATTAGGCTACGAAATTTCTGGAATCGCTCCAAGTAGATCTAAAACTTTAGCACTATTGGACAAAGGGATTCGACCTGATCTAGTGCTGATGGATATTTATCTCAAAGGTACAGTAACCGGTATAGAATTGGCTAAAGAATTAAAAACTATTATTCCCGACACGCCCATTATATTTCTTACGGCAAATTCAGAACTATCTACGATTAAAAAAGCAGCTTCCGCTTATGCGTATGGGTATTTAATTAAACCCGTAAAAGAAAGAGAACTTCATGCCAACATTGAGTTGGCACTTCAAAAATCCAGTTTAGATGCTAAAACTAAAGAACAATTAAATAGCGTAGAGAATATAGCAAAAACACTTGAGCATACACTACAAGAGAGCAAAGAGGAAAAACTAACATTTATTACGCTTAAGTATGGATATGTCTTTTACATAGAAAAAAAAGCCCTCCATTTAAAAGGAAAATTGGTAAGTCTTACAGTGAAAGAGAGAGATCTAATGGCTCTTCTTTGTCAACAAAAGGGTAATTTTGTATCCCGAGAACAAATTGAGCACAGTATATGGGCAAATGAACCGGCTGGTGAAGCCGCTTTTAGATCACTTATGTTCAGAGTTAGAAATAAACTTCATAAAGATCTCATTATCAATAGTAACAATATTGGTTATAAAATTGCGCGGCTTTAACTGTCAATTTTTTCCGCCAATTCAAGTTTAAAGTGTAATACCTATAAAAATAAGAAGAGTGAATTGAAGTAGAGGTTAGCTACGATAAAATAAGATTCCAATCCAGCAAGATAGGGAATAAAATGAAATACGAAGTGCCCCTAGAGGGTATAAAAGGGAAAATACTTATAGGGTTTCTTGAAAAACGGTACATCCTAGATAATAGTCCCTAAACTAGGGAGCTAAGGTTTTTCTATCATTTATCCGACAGTGGTAAATTGAATAGCATATAGTAAGAGATATAACGCATTTATGGCATTTCTATAAACAATAAATACAATGCATTCCTATCTTCTTGTTAAAAAACGGTACAAATATATTTTATGGATAGAGAGAGATTCGAATAAAACCTATCCTTTAACTTAAAATATTTAAAATTAATTGTAAAACATAATGTAAAACATAATGTAAAACATGATATAATACTTTAATTCAGAAAAAGGAGATTGTTATGGCAATTAAACATCTTAATGTAAATGCTAAAGAAGAAAGCGGTATTCTTCTTTCGGGTAGAGATGCCAAAAAAGTTTTTTCTATGTTTCAAAATAAAAGACAAAAAGCGCATGTTGAGCATAAGCAAGCTCGTTTACAATCTCTCTTTAGTAAAGCAATAAAAATTTCTACTACTCGATAGGCTTTCGATGCCAAAAATTGTTAGCTTATCTTCCATTTCTAGAAGTTCTTATGATAAATTAAAAAAAACTTTCTCTTGTACAAATGAGCATCTTCAGGAATATATTCGACAGTTCGCATATTCACATCAAAAAATGGGTCTTTTTAACACTTATTTTTTAGTTGATGATGCAGATACATACTTGGGATATATATCTGTTTCCAACGCTACAATTGAACGTGAAGAAATAGAAGATGAAATTGATATACCAGCTTCTATGCAATACTCAATACCTGCACTAAAAATAACTAGACTTTGTACTTTTGATGGAAAAGCTAATGAGGGTGTGGGAACTATATTGATCACTTTTATGACCTTATTAGCTATTATTCAACAAAGTACATCAGGTTGTAGAGCTATTATTGTTGACAGTAAACCTGAAGCAGTTCAATTTTATGAAAAATTTGATTTTATTCAAGTCGCTAAAGAAGATGATAGTGACACAATATTCATGGTCAATGATATATTACAACCTACTGAATTAAAAGATATTATTCCATCAATGATAAAATTTTGTAAACAATATCAACAAATTAAATTTATTGATATATTAGAGAAACTAACATAAATACTAACCCATTTCTAAAATAATGGTATAGGTTCTAATAATCCATTCTAAAGTTGATTTTTTCTACTTCATCACGATATTACTTCATCACTTACCTCTTTTAAATATATCTTCATATTAAATTTAACTCATTTTCTTCTTGCAACTGTGCATTATCCCATGCTCTTTACTATAGGTACATTCAATCATATGTGTTTTATAGTTAAAATCTTTTATACTTTTAGCATCCATAGTTCCTAAATATACCCTATCAAAGTTATTCCCTAGTTCCATACTACATTCATCTATTGCTTTATATCTATTATTTTTTAGTCCGCATTTTATGTTTGCTATTTGATTTTTATGAGGGTTTATAACTGAATATGGTTTTGGATGGAACATACCGTATATAACAGTAGTTGAGTCTAATCTATTATCACTTTTTTTTGTAATTTTAGAATATGATTTTAGTTTTATATTTTTTGAGAAATTTTGATATTTTTTTATAGATGCTATAGTTTTTGGCTGTGTATATGTTTTTTGTTTACGATTTGTAGGTGTATATGATTGTGTATAATTTTTTGCAGGTGTATAACTTTTCTTTTGTGTTGGTTTTACATAATTAGATGTTTTATTGTTACTTGAAGTATATGTTCTATTTTTTAATCTTCTATTTTCATGAGTTAATTTTCTAAGTTCTACTTGACTACTTTTTAATAATCTTTCATTTATATCGCTTTTTCGTTTAATGTTTTGATTCTCTTGTGAAAGTCTTTTCACTGTAAGGTTTAAACTCTCCTTACCTCTTGTTAAATCATTAAATTCAATAATTCCAATATATACGATTATTATTAGTATCAATGTTATTATACTAAAGCCTATCTTCCACATTTTATTAGTATGTTTTAGATTTGAGTTTTGGATTTTGTCTTTGTTGTAAATAGGATTCATTTAATATCTTTTATTTTTGATAATCAAATATTAACTAAAAACAACTTATAAGATTGTTATATTTCACTTTTTACATAATCTATGACGGGATATACTCGTTAAATATTGACATAGAGAGATTCGAAAAAAAAACTTATGTTTTATGATATTTAAGTTATTGTTTTATAGTTACCAATTTAGCATACTCATGCATAGGACCAATTTTAATTAAAAACTTTTCAAGTTTATTCGTTTTTTCTTTTGGTATTATTACTATTCTACATTCATTTTGATATGCATATTTAAAGTGTTTAGAAAAAATAATATTTGGTCTTACTTCCATTCTTATTTTAAGAGGATCTATATACTCGACATAATCAAAATAGAATTCAAATTTATTTATATGTTTTGCCATTTCTTTTTTTATATTTTCTATGTATCTAGAAATATCAGTAATAATTAAACATGAATCACATTCAAAGTCATCATATTCTCTGTAAGTATATTTTCCTGCTAATGATTGTATAAAATAGTCGCTTGATAATTGATATGTACTTGTAATATTACCTAGTGGCTTAACTTTAGTATTATTTTTTTTATTAGTTATAGTTACTTTTGATGGATGAGTTATAATGTCAAATTGTAATTCATTATCACGAATAGCTTCATTTAATTTTTCATCATAATAACTTGATGCTGGCGATATTTGTATTTCACCGAAATCTAAAGCATTTTTATTGTATTCATATTGGCTAAATTTATAAATAGATTTTGACATGTCTATGTTAAGTTCTTTTATCGCTTTTAATGCTTTGGTTTCTAAATCAGGTTTAATAATATTTTCTTTTTTTATAAAATCATATTCGAATTCATTTGGATTAGATTCAGAACGAAGGACAAACTCTTCTAAAGATTCAGTAAATAAAATCATCCAATATTTTCCATCATTATCATCTGTTTTTCTAAATGAAATCTTTCCATTTTCTCCAACTATTAATAAATTATATAAAATATCGTTGGTGCGATTCATTAGTTCATCTTCATTCAAATATTCCATATATCTATTTTCTCTGTAACTTAATCTCCATTGTTCATGATTACTTAACATACAATAATTTTTTATTCCATCTCTGCTAATTCCGCCATCATTAAATGATAGAATTTTTTTGTTTTATGTTCAGGTAACTTATCAATAGCCTTCATCATTTCACTTTTCAAATATTCAATATTATTTAAGTCTGGATACGTTTTATTTTCTTCAAAGTTTGCTTCAATTATTTTATAAAGTGCTGGTTTTTCTTTTTCCCAATTACTTAAAGTTTGTCGTGTAATGTTAAATAATTTTGCGATATCTTCTTTTCTCATAACTATTTTCCTTTTTATTGCAAATTATTATACTAATTAAGCTTTATTTAAGTTAAATAATTTTACAATACTCTCATATGTAAAATAATTATACATTAAGGAAGTGACAAATGAAAAATAATCAAAAAATACAAGGTTCATCTTTATTCGATGATTCAGTATCTTATATAAATACATCTTCAAATAATTCAAATATCGTTCATAAAAACAGTGTCACTTCTTTTAACAATAATAGCAAAAAATCACTTAATATTGATAAATACAATTGGTTTACCACGACGCTTTCACATAACAATGCATTGAGTTTGATGTTAGTCGTTTGATATATCACGCGCCATTTGAGAATGAAGCCGTAAAACTCTAACTCTCCCCTCTTCAAGTCGTCACTTCTGGAGGGTTAAACAATGATGACGAAAAAGGAAATGACAAAATGTTTATATATGAAATATTTTTAGGATTATTTTTAATTATAGGTGGATTTGCATTTAGGTTTATAGAGTCTACTAAGTAGGTTTTCTAAACTTAATTGACAGTTGATTAAGTAAATTTTTAAACAAAAAAATATTTAGAGTATCAAAGATTAGAAACTGGTTTAAATAATGATTTTATTTTTATGAAGCAAGATAAAACACATTATGCAAATAATTCTTTATTCTATAACGAATATAGAGCTATTTTAGATAAAGCGGAGTTACCAAGAAGAAGTCTACATAATACTAGGCATACATTTGCTAGTATGATGCTAAATAACAATATTGAGCCTTTGTGGGTGTCTTCAACATTAGGACATAGAGATTTAAGTATCACTCTTAAAGTCTATGCTCATTACATCCCTAAAAAGGAAAAAATGGTTATAGGGTTTCTTGAAAAACGGTACAAAAACGGTACATCATAGTTTAAAGTCCCTAAAATAGGGTACTAAGGTTTTTCTATCATATATCCCATTCCACGAACATTTACAAGTAAGTCTTCTTTAAGTATTTTTTTTAATCTATTCATTTCTGCACGTATTGTCGCATTATCTATAATTTGTTCATCCCATACATAGATTCTAAATTGTTCAAAATCTACAACCATACTTCTATTTCTTGCAAGTAAATCTATAATTTGCGATTGCCGTTTTGTAAGTATTTGAGGTTCATTTTTAAACAAAAGTACACTATGTTCTTGGTCATAGCTATAGTGCGTTGAAAGTCTTAGATGAACTCGAGGAGTTTCTTTGTCTAGTTGTATTCTATCTATCCGAAGTGAAAGTTCCTTAAGATGAAATGGTTTTTTTAGGTAGTCATAACATCCTAAATTATATGCACGCGAGATATCTTCTATATCTACTAAAGCACTTATATAGATTGCGGGAGTATGAATTTTTAATACTTGTATTTTTTCTAAAAAACTCAATCCATCTATTCCCGGAACATTAATGTCAAGAAGCAACAAATCATAAGAATTCCTCTGAATACTCTCGTAGGCTTTGAGACCATCTAGATATGTTTGAACACTATGACCAAGTGCTTCTAAGTACTCATGTATAGATTCATTAAGCATTACTTCGTCTTCCAGTAAAAGTATTTTCATCATTCCCCCATCATTTTAAATTTATATGAAAAAGTTGTTTTTTTATTCGTAGAGTCCAAAACAATGAGAACACCTTCTTCTTTACATATATTTTTCACTAACCCTAATCCAATTCCAAAACCTTCACGATGTTTTTCTTCTCTATAAAAAGAATCAAAAATCTTATCTGTATTTTTAATCTCTTTAGATTTACTCCCCATAGATATTTCTAAAAAACTACCTTCACGTTTTAAGGCAATACAAACTATTTCATCTGCTAATGTGTACTTAATAGCATTCGTAATAGTATTGTCAACAATTCTTTGAAGTTTTGTCTCATTAAAATATATATAGACATCTGCCGTATATGGAAGGTATTTAAATTGTATTCTGGATTGTTCAGCCACCTCTTTAAAGAAATCTAGTCGAGACTTAAGATAACTATCTAGCTCAATCGCAATTTTAGGATATTCTATCTGATCTTTTTTTACTAAGTAACTTAAATCATCATAAATATTAAAAATATTTTTTACTGCCGCTTCAATCTTTGAAAGTTGTCTATCTTTTTTATTTTTCATTACAAAAAGCTCTATGCTCGTAAGTATTACACTCAAAGGTGTATTTGTCTCATGTACAGCGTAGCGTAAAAACTCTTTTTGTGCATGTAATAAATCTTGAGAAAATATCTTTTCTTCTTCTAAATTTTTATTTATCAGAACTAAGTCTGCAGTCTTTTCTTTTACCTTGTCTTCGAGACTTAGATTAAGTTCTTTAAGCGTTCTTTTTTGTTCACTAATAGTATCGACCATATCATTTGCATATCCAACCATAGTCTTAAACTCTTTAAAAAAAATAGCATCAGGGTTTAACACTTGCTCATCATGGGCGGTATCTTGAAAAAAAACTAGGAAAGCATGCATGTCTTTTCGAATAAGTGTAATAAAAATTTTAGAAAAACTTAGCATAATTCCAAAGATAATAAAGGCTAAAGTTAAAATAGCAATGGTATTTTTAATTAAGAGAGTTTTTAGTTTCTTTTGAGTTTGTTCATACGCTTCCTCTGGAGTAAGTGATTTTTCATGTAAACTTTCTTGATTGAGTAAGGCTCTTTCATAATCATTATAGTTTTCCGTAATTAATAAGTATGCAAATATAGCTGTAAAGATAAGTATAAGTATAGTAGTAAAAATATTAGCTTGTTTAATTGTTATATTAGTAACTATTTTTAAAAAGTATTTATCAATACGGTTGAGTAAATTTATCATAAGAAACATTATAACAATCATTTATAAACTTTGACTATAATTGCGCAATAAAAAACTAAAGGTATAAAATGTCTACAAAAAAATATGATTTAAGTGCTGATGAATTAGCAAAATTACAATACGCAAAAGTTGATACTGCTAAAGGCCTAATCTGGTTAAAATTATTTCCAGAAGAAGCTCCAAATACAGTTGCTAACTTTGCACACTTAGGAAACTCTGGTTATTATGACAACTTAAATTTCCACCGTGTAATTCCTGGTTTTATGGCACAAGGTGGCTGTCCTACAGGTACTGGAACTGGTGGACCGGGATGGAATATAGCTTGTGAAACGAATACAAACACTTCAGTCCATACGTCAGGAACTCTTTCAATGGCGCACGCTGGACCAAATACTGGTGGAAGCCAATTTTTCATCACTTTTGTAGACACACCTCACTTAGACGGTGTGCATACTGTTTTTGGTGCAATTGAAGAAGATGACAGCGAAAGCTTTGATGTTCTTAGTTCTATTGACGGTCAAGATGCTATTAATAGTATCTCAGTTGTCGAGAGTAAATAAGTAAATATAAGTTGAATAAGTACACTTAAATGTGTACTTATTCTTCCACTTCTTCCATAAACTCACTAGGATCTTCTAAACAATCCATTCCATCAGAATGATTTGCGACATTTGCACCGTACGTATAAGTAAGATCACCTCCCATTTTGCCTTGGTATAAAACCCCTACTGCTATTAAAACAAGAAGTAAGATAGAAAACACTTCAGCTTTAAATACTCTCTTAAAACAACCATAAAATTTCATAAGTGCTGCAATAGCCATTGAAACAACTAAATAAAGCCCTAAATCTTTATGTTGTAACAAAAGCGATTGTCCCTCTTTACTTAAGAGTATATACGCTTCTCCACCATCATCTTTTCCTGTAAAAAAAGCAATAATCAAAAAAATACTTGAAAAAACCATAAATCTGGTCGATATTTTAGACATGATTTCGTTAGGCTTACGCAAGTAAACAAGACCTAGTATTAAAGCGATAAGAGGAAGTACCATTGCAAAGTGTGCTGAAGCTGGATGTAACATTTAAAACCCTTGTATATAAAAATTTCTTATGTAATATTTTACTATATTTATCACTAAGAGTCCATATAGATTTAAGGAAAACTATGAAAAACCAATTTATACTAAAATATACGATAATCATATTATTATTCAATATTCTTTTTGTAACAAATATATTTGCTACAGCTACTAATACATGTAATTATTATAATCAACAGTATGATAAGTATTCATATTTAGTATCAATTACTCCCGATGTTGACACGATAAAAAACGACTTTATTGATAAAATGGATTTCTATGATATGAAAATATTTCATTATGACTCTTGTGATTTAAGAACACCTCAAAAGAGTATACGTACATATGATTTTGTTGATGAGATGTTTGAGTAACTTTAGGTATTTTTGGAAGGGACCTTAAGTCTTTTATTAATTTATTTTAAGTATAATCCTTACAATTATAACAAGGAATTTTACAACTATGAGTTTTTTAAAAGAATACGACAGCGAAATATTTGATTTATGTGAGCAAGAGCTAGAACGTCAAACAGACCATTTAGAGATGATTGCATCTGAAAACTTCACACTTCCAGCAGTTATGGAAGCTATGGGTTCTGTTTTTACAAACAAGTATGCTGAGGGTTATCCTGCAAAACGTTACTATGGTGGTTGTGAGTACGCTGATAAAGTTGAACAATTAGCAATAGACAGAGCATGTGAACTTTTTGGATGTTCTTTTGCAAATGTACAACCGCACTCAGGAAGTCAAGCGAATGGAGCTGTATATGCAGGTCTAATCAAAGCTGGCGATAAAATTCTTGGTATGGACTTATCTCATGGTGGTCACTTAACACATGGCTCTAAGCCTTCATTTTCTGGTAAAAACTATTCTCCATTTTACTATGGTGTTGAGCTTGATGGTCGTATTAACTACGAAAGAGTTATGGACATCGCTAAAATTGTTCGTCCAAAAATTATCGTTTGTGGTGCTTCGGCATACGCACGAGAAATAGACTTTAAAAAATTCCGTGAAATTGCTGATGAAGTTGGCGCAATTTTATTTGCTGACATCGCGCATATTGCTGGTTTAGTTGCAGCAGGAGAACATCCTTCTCCATTCCCTTATGCTGATGTTGTTACAACTACTACACACAAAACTCTTGCAGGACCTCGTGGTGGTATGATTATGACTAACCATGAGGATATTGCTAAGAAAATGAACTCAGCAATCTTCCCTGCTCTTCAAGGTGGACCACTTGTTCATGTAATCGCAGCTAAAGCAGTTGGATTCAAATACAACCTTTCACCTGAGTGGAAAGATTATGCAAAACAAGTGAAAGCAAATGCTAAAATACTTGGTGAAGTAATGGTTAAACGTGGTTACGATGTAGTTTCTGGTGGAACTGACAACCACTTAATCCTTGTGTCTTTTGTAGGTAAGGAAATTTCTGGTAAAGATGCTGATATAGCACTAGGTAATGCCGGAATGACTATCAACAAAAATACTGTTCCCGGCGAAACAAGAAGTCCTTTTGTAACTTCGGGTATTAGAGTTGGATCACCTGCTCTTACTTCTCGTGGTATGAAAGAAAAAGAGTTTGAACTTATCGGCAATAAAATGGCTGATGTTTTAGACGATATTTCCAACACTGACCTTCAGGCATCCATCAAAGAAGAGTTAAAAGCTTTAGCTCAAAACTTTGTAATATATAACCAGTCAACATACTAAGGCATATTAAACTATGACAGCAATGGATCTTAAACTTATTAAAATGGTGAGTGATCACTACTGGGAAAAGAAAGACACAGTGGTAGATAAACTCACATTTAAGGGTCGTACTTTTTACAACAAGTTTGAAAAAATCGATGCACCATTAAATCAATCTGTAATTAATAAGCACATTAAAGGTGAAATTACTGTTGCTCACTCTATTGTAAATAAACACAATAAAGTTGAAAACATTGTAATTGACTATAATGGAAGAGATCCTGAGCGTTTTTATCATAAAGCACAACTCTTACTTCGTGAAGAAGGATACATTAACTTTACCGCTTATAAAACAAAAACTGATGGTCACCTTCATGTTTACATTCACAAAGGTCATACAACACTTCAAGAAGCAA
Organism: Sulfurimonas sp.; assembly: GCF_047622445.1. GTDB lineage: Bacteria > Campylobacterota > Campylobacteria > Campylobacterales > Sulfurimonadaceae > Sulfurimonas. The sequence continues at coordinate 18,487 of NZ_JBLHOE010000029.1, read as the reverse complement.
TCCAACTTGGAAAAATGATTTCAATGAAACTTGCAGCGAAACAACCTAAACAATGGCGTATGTTTCCAAATGCAGATATGCCTGATGAATACAACATCTTAACACTTCCGTATGAAGTGTACTCTAAAGAAAGAGGAGCTTCTTGGTCTAAACATATGTGAGCAGCGTAAATAAAATGACAACTTCTTGTCATTTTTAGCTGCGAATCAAGGTCGATGTACGAAGTACCGACCGCGAAGGACAATTAAGCAAGTCCAACAATGGCACACATTCTGCTAGAGTATAAACATTAACGTAAAAAAGAGGATAAATCATGAACGAAAGTAACGAATTAAACGACATCATCTTAAACAAGAGTGGTCCAGCAAACAATAATAAAAAAATTATTTTAGCAGTAGCTACACTTGGTGTTATACTTATCGTAGTTGTAATGTTAATGAATTCTCTTACCTCCACAGGAACAGACAATTTACCTCAAACACCTCTTCCTCCTGAGCCACAAACACAAGCATCTAAAGATATGACAGATGAACCACTTTTTGAAGAAGTTGAAGTGATGCAAGAAGAATCTCAGAGTGCTGATAACCTTGACGAAATTGCAAGAAAACTTAAAGAAGAAAGTCAAGAGGCACAAGTTCAAGAAGTTGAGATTGTTGAAGAGCCAATTATTGTACAAAAAAGAAAAACTGCCGTTGTAAAAGCTAAGACTGTCATAAAGCCTAAGCCAAAACCAGTAGTAAAAACTACTACTTCTGTAAGTACGTCTAAGAATTATTACTACATTCAAGTTGGATCTTTTTCTAAATATGCTCCAAATAAAAAATTCTTAGGCTCTATTACAAACTTAGGTTATAAATACAAATTTCATAAAGTCACTAAAAATGGAAAATCTACAAACAAAGTTCTTGTTGGTCCATTTAAGTCAAGCGTAGTTGCAAAAGATGCAAGACGAGTACTTCGCACTAAAGTTGAGCCAGGTGCTTTCTTAATCAAACTATAAAAGGGAGGGAACTTTCCTTTTGATCTACTCTAAACAATTTACATTAGACCAACTCGCACCTATCGCTGTGTATGCAAAATTAAAAGCTTTGTTTGGTGGCGAAATCACCTACCTTTTTGAAAGTGCTGGACAAAGTGAAGGAAACTATAGTTTTATCTGTATTGGAGCACGAGAACGACTTCAATACATAAATGAAAAGACTATTTACACTGATGCATATGGTATCCGAAATGAAAAAGAAGAAAATCCTTTTACTTTTTTAAAAACCTACTACAAAAATAGAAACACAACTCCATACAAAGAAGCGTGTAAAGATTTAAAAATTGGCTATGTTGATGGTTTTATTGGATATATTGGATATGACATGGTTAAAGTATTTGAGCCAAAACTTGGTTCAAGTATGGACAATCTAGAAGATGAACTTAACACTCCAGATTTAGACTTAATTTTGCCTAAAATGATTTTAGTGTACTCACATAAAAACCATCAAATCACTTTAGTAAGTACACTTGAAAGCTTCTCAAATAAGTTTCAAGATATTCATGATGACTTAAAAGGAACATATACCTACCAACACCGAGTGAGAAATATCGGAACAGATAAAGGTAGCTTCGCACACTCAAAAGAAAAGTTTTTTAATATGATTGACAAATCTAAAGAGATGATTCGAAGTGGTGATGTTTTTCAAATTCTTATGACAAACCGTTTCACTAGAAACATCAAAGTAGATCCTTTTAGTTTTTACAGAATCCTTAGAACGAAGAACCCTTCACCGTATATGTTTTTACTTGAGTATGACGACTTTAATATAGTAGGCTCTTCACCAGAAGTTATGGTTAGACTTACAGATGGTGAAGTACTCCTTCGCCCAATTGCAGGAACGAGAAAACGTGGGGTAAGTAAACAACAAGACCTAGCACTAGAAAAAGAACTTTTGGCAGATCCAAAAGAATTAGCTGAGCACCTTATGCTTATAGACTTAGGTCGTAATGATGTTGGTCGTGTAGCAAAAACTGGAACTGTAAAAGTCGAAGATATGATGCATATTGAAAGATTTTCTCATGTTATGCATATTGTCACTGATGTTGTATGCGAACTTGATCAAGACAAAGATATGTTTGATCTATTTATGGCAACATTTACAGCGGGAACTATGACAGGAGCACCAAAAATTCGTGCTATGGAACTCATAGCTGAGTATGAAGGTATGAAACGTGGTTTTTATAGTGGAAGTATAGGTTACTTCGGTTTTGATGGGAATATGGATAGTGCTATTACCATTAGAACTGCTATGGTAAAAGAAGACAAAGTAATTCTACAAGCTGGAGCTGGAATCGTTGCAGATAGTGTAAAAGAATCAGAATACCAAGAAGTTGAAAATAAGCTTGGTGCTTTAGTTCATTCTTTAGAAGATTTAGACCCAAAAGAGAACCCATAGTGAAAAAAATATTTGCTATCTTTGGTGATCCAGTATCACATTCACGTTCACCAATCATGCACAATGCTGTGTTTAAAAATCTTAACTACCCTGCTTGCTATGTCAGAATCCACCTCAAAGATGGTTCTAAGCTTCGTGAAACTTTTTTTAGGCTCGGTTTAAGCGGTGCAAATATTACAGTTCCGCACAAAGAAGAAGCTTTTAAAGCTTGTGATGAAATAAGAGGCTTTGCGCAGAAAGTTGGAGTTGTTAATACCATCGTTAATGAGAATGGAAAACTTGTAGGTTATAACACAGATGCTGATGGGTTTATGTTTGCTATAGAAGAATTTGAAAATGTGAAAAATATTTTAATTTTAGGTGCTGGTGGAACGGCAAAAGCACTCGCTTCTAGATTTCTACAAGATGCTATACAAGTTGATATAATCAATAGAAGTGAAGGAAGACTTTCTTTTTTTAAAGAGATTGGCTGTCAAACATTTACTTGGGATTCTTATAAAACTAAAAAATATGACCTAGTTGTAAATACAACAAGTGCAGGCTTAAAGGATGAAGAGCTTCCTGCTCCAAAAGAAATAATAGATTCAGTGTTAAACAACACAAATTTCGTAGCCGACGCAATATATGGAAAACTCACTCCATTTCTACACTTAGCAAAAGAAAAAAACATCACGTATAAAGATGGAGCGGATATGCTCTTAGGTCAAGGTGTTTTAGCAAATGAATTGTTTGTAGAGAAGAAGTTAAAAAAAGAAGATATAAACACTTTTATGAAAAAAAGCTTTAAGTTCTAAACTTTTAGGTAAACTTATCCGTTCTTTCATAGTTGAGGGATGCTTAACAGTTTTATGTAAGGAACGCAATCAAATTCTTTGTTGATTCATGGTAGTTGGTTATTTTTTAAATAAATTACTTACTTAAAGTACTACTGCAATTGGAGGCGTATATGAAAACTGATTTGAATAATATTTCAATAGATTTACTCCCAATAAATGTTGCTATATTACGTATAAATACTAACGGTGAATTTATCCTTGTAAATGTAAATACAATGCTTCAAGAAACAGAAAGAATTTCAAAAGAAGCATTGATTGGACAGTCAGTAACTAAGGCTTTTACAGGTCTAGAAAAGATGGGCTTGATTGAGATGTTTAAGCGTGTTTTGGAGTCTGGAGTTAGCGAAGTATTGAACGTAGCCTATTACCAAGATGAACGCAAGTCAGGGTGGCGTAAAAATAAAATTTCAAGATTAGATGAAGAAACTATCATAGCCCTTTACGAGGATGTCAGTCTTCTAAAAGAGCTTGAAGGTGAGGTCGCAGAAAAAATTAATGAGTTAGAGAACTTAACCAATAAATTTGAAGATAAGGCACTTGATTTACAAAAAGCCCAGAAACTAGGTAAAATTGGTTCATGGAAATACGATATAGTTGAAGATATTCTCATTTGGAGTGATGAAACATACAATATATTTCAAATCGATAAAATTAAAAATCCAGTTAGTACATTGAATGATTTTTTTACAAAGGTTGATCCTACTTATATAGAAGTTGTAAACCGAGAGTACACTCAACATTTAAAAAGTGCTATACCTTATGAGGTAACTCATGAACTTCTACTAGAGGATGGTACATCTAAATGGATAAAAGAACGGTGTGAAACAATCTATGACACTGGTAATAACCCTATTGAGTCAAATGGTATCCTTGAAGATATCACAGAAGATGTAGAAAACAAAAACAATATCCGCAAAAAAGAAGCCCAATTACTTCAACAATCAGGTCTTGCTCAAATGGGAGAGATGATTAGTATGATTGCACACCAATGGAGACAACCACTTTCAATCATAACATTAAAAATATCGAACTTACAGTTTAAGCAACTATTTGGTAAAAAAGTTCCCCAAAGTGAAATAGATAATGTTTTTACTTTTATCAATGATACAATTATTTATCTATCTGAAACTATAGATGACTTTAGAAATTTCTACAAACCAGATAAAGAATCATTAAATGTAAATTTAGAAGAAGTTATTTCAAAAGCATTAAATGTAATAAAACCATCATTACTAAATGAAAAGATAAAAATTATACAAGAGTATCATTCAAACGAAGAAATAGAGCTTTATGACAACGAGGTAATGCAAGTTGTTTTAAGTATTTTAAAAAATTCGCAAGATAATTTTAAAGATAAGAATCTTAAGAATCAACAAATTACGATTACAACAAGAGATAGAACAATTACTATATGTGATAATGGTAAAGGAATAAAAGAATCTATTATAGACAAAATATTTGATCCATACTTTTCAACTAAAAATGAAAAAAATGGAACAGGATTAGGCCTTTATATGGCTAAAACTATTATTGAAGAACACCATAATGGTAAATTTACTGTAAAGAATACAAGTGATGGGGTCTGTTTTAGAATTGAATTTGGCGTAATATTAAAGGGCTAAATTATATCAACGATAAAATTAGAAGTGTTCAAAACTTTGTGTCAGACCGATAGAATATTAAATTCTAAAGGAACGACTCATAAAACAAGGTACCAGAATTGATGTCCAAGATGGAGTATTTGCTCCACTGATTAAACAGCTTACTAAAACTACTATATATATGTATCCAAACTACAAGTAAAAAGTGCTCAATGCCTATTTGGAACTGGAGTTTAACACTTTCTCAATTGCTTATATTTTTTTAAGGGAGATTGGATGCAGCTTTAAATATATAATGTAAAAGCTCACTTTTTTTGTTCCATAATCTCTTAAGGTTTGTGGAACAAAAAAAGAATGTAATTGCTACTTGTGTTCCAAATATAAGAGCTTAGGAGGCTTAAGTTTAGTGTGACTTCGGATACTGGAGCTAACTTGGTAGACTAGATAATACAAAAAAATAAATAAACTACATGAATTGTATTTGGTGCTAATAAATAGCACCTATATGACACCAAAATAGATTAAACTATCAAATAATATAATTTATTATATTATATTATTTTTTAAGTTCTATAATTATATAATATCATATAAAATAATATTATGTAAGTCTGTTTTAAATAATTGAATAGATAAACTAGGAATTATAATGCTAAATTGTGATACTCTTATTCAACTACCTAATAATGAAAAATACAATATATTGATTGTTGAAGACACTGAGTTTATTAATAATTCTATACTAAAGACACTAGCTAGATTTCATTATTCATGTGAGCAAGTATTCACTGTTGCAGAGGCTATAGATAAGGTAAAATCAAAAGAATATGATTTTATTTTACTTGATTTAAATCTTCCTGATGGTTCAGGTTTAAAACTATTAGACAAAAAAAAGCACTTATCAAAAGCAAAAATAATTATCTTAACTGCAGAAACAGATGTAGAGCAAAGGGAAACTCTTTTTAAAAATGGGATCTTAGACTATATAGTAAAAGATAAATATTTCAACAATGGTGTTGCTGAAATAAATGGTACGATAAAAGATTTAGAACTTAATAAAAATAGTAGCATACTTGTTATAGATGATTCAAACTTTATCCAAGCACATATTAATAAAATATTAAAAGTCAGAAATTATAATGTGATTCCTGCCTTAAGTGCAGAAATAGGATTAGAAAAACTAGACTCTCATGATATAAATATGATTATACTTGACATGGAATTACCTGGTATACAAGGCTTAGAACTATTAAGAAGAATAAGAAAAAATAGACTTTTTTGCAGAATACCAGTTATTATTTTATCAGGTACTAGTACACCTGTACTTATTAGAGATAGTTTAAAAGCGGGTGCTTCAGATTTTATTCAAAAACCATTTAATGTAGAAGAATTAATCTTAAAAGTAGAGATAGTTATTCATGCAGATAGACAAAGTAAAGCAATCCTTTGCAAACAACAAGTTCTGAATGACTATAAAGACGCTGTTGATAGAAGTAGTATTGTCTCAAAAACAAATACAAAAGGAATTATAACCTTTGTAAATGATAAATTTTGTGGCATATCTGGGTACACAAGAGAAGAGCTTGTTGGTCAAAATCACAACATGGTAAGGCACCCGGATATGCCTTCGTCTATATTTGAAGAGATATGGAAAACAATTCAAGATAAAAAACCATGGTTTGGTAAAATTAAAAATAAAAAGAGGGATGGTGGTTATTATTACGTAGAGACTGTTATTAATCCAATAGTTGATTATGATGGTAATATAGTAGAATATATCGGTATCCGAACAGATATAACTGAACTAGAAAATATTAAAGCAGAGTTAGAAAAAAATCTAAACATATCAAATAAGAATTTCTCTGAAGCTTATAAAATTTCTCAAGAGTATCAAAGAGCGATTGAGGAAAGTAATATACTCTCTCGTACAGATACAGAAGGTAAAATCACTTACGTTAATGATAAATTTTGTGAAATATCTGGTTATTCAAAAGAAGAATTACTTGGAAACTATCATAGTTTAATAAGGCATCCAGATAATTCTAACGAAATATATGCAAATTTATGGGATACTATAAGCTCTGGGAAAGTCTGGCACGGACAAATTAGAAATAGAGCTAGAGGTGGAAGTACTTATTATGTAGAAAGTACTATAGTGCCTATTTTTGATGATAAGGAAAATATTACTGAGTACTTAGCTATTAGACATGATGTAACAGAGATTGTAACCTTACACCAAGAGATGGAAAACACTCAAAAAGAAATTATTCATAAAATGGGTGAAGTTGGGGAAAGTCGTTCTAAAGAAACTGGATTTCATGTGAGACGTGTTGCCGAGTATTCCAGAATTTTGGCACTTTTAGCAGGTCTCAGCACTGAAAAAGCAGAATTATTATATTCAGCTTCACCTATGCACGATATTGGAAAAGTGGCTATTCCTGACAGCATACTTAAAAAACCAGGTAAACTTAATGATGATGAGTGGATAGTTATGAGAAGTCATGCTAAGATAGGATACAACATATTAAAAGAGTCACAAAGACCAATATTAAAAGCTGCGGCAATGGTTTCATATAGCCATCATGAAAAATGGGATGGTTCTGGATATCCAAATGCTATTTTTGGCGAAAAAATTCATATTTATGGAAGAATTACTGCAATAGCTGATGTATTTGATGCTCTAGGTAGCGATAGATGCTATAAAAAAGCTTGGGATGATGAGCGTATTTTTAATCTTTTTGAAGAAGAAAAAGGAAAACACTTTGATCCTAAACTCGTTCATTTATTTTTAGATAATAGAGATGAATTCATAGCTATACGCGATAAATATAAAGATGTAACATAATTATAATTTAACTCAGAATACTGGAACTACAATATATATTCTAAAACACCAAGTGATTAATGAGTAAGAAGTGGATTTACACAGTTAGATTTATACTCTCCTTCAAATCCATCTTCATCAAAAATCTGTCTAGTTAGGGTTACGTTTTAAATTGCTCAAGTTTTGTTGATAGCTCATCGGTTTTACTATTTAAGTTTTCTGATGCTTTAGCTATTGCTTCTACGCTTTTCGCATTTTGGGATGCTATGGATGTAATTTCATCTATCTCCGCTATCACATTATTTACCTGATTTGCAATACTCTCGAAGTCTTGTACAGATTGATCACTTGCCAGTGTTGCTTTGTTTACAATAACTGTTGTTAATTCTATTTTATTTTGAACTTTTAAAGAAACTTCAGATAACTCTTCCATGTATTGAGAGTTTTTATTCATCTCATCACTCGCAGACGAACTTGATTGAACAATAATACTTATAGTAGTATTAATTTCAGATAATGTTTTTTGTGTACGTTCTGCCAGTTTTCTGACTTCATCAGCAACTACAGCAAAACCTCTACCATGTTCCCCTGCACGTGCTGCTTCTATGGCAGCATTTAAAGCTAGTAAATTCGTTTGATCTGCTATGTCTGATATAACAACTAGAACATCCTTCACTTGTTCTGTATCACGCGACAACTCTTCTATCTTTAATGCTAAGTCTACTTCTAACTCGGCATTTTCATGCACTTTTTCCGTAAGAGTTACAATCTCATCTTTTGCCTCAATCAACATCTCATTTGCTTCTATCATCTCTTTTTTTGATTGTATCGCATCATCAATAGAGCTTTTTATTTGAGTGTGTGTATCTGATGCACTTTGTGTAGCCTTAGAAATTATCTCAACAGATTTATCAACGTTTTCGCCAACTTCTGCTGAAGTGATAGAGAGTTCATTTGCTACCGATGCATTCTCATAACTTGACTGCTTTGCACTTGAAACACTTGCATGAACCTTTTCTAAAAAGATATTTATATTATCTCCAACAGAGCCTATTTCATCTCTGCTACTACAAACTATTCTCTTAGTTAAGTCGCCTTCACCTTCTGCTAAATCTTGCGTGATTCCAAGAATATTTCTTACGGGACCCACTATAGCTCTATTTGCTATGAATCCAAATACAACTGATATCACTATAGATAGCAACAAAGAAGATAAAGCTATACTCTTTACCGTAACCATAATTTCTTTATCAGAATCATCTTTCATCTGTTGAATTTTATCTTCGATATTGTCTATATATTCACCAGTCCCAATTATCCAGTTCCATTCTTTAAACAAAATAACATAAGACATTTTAGGACTTGGAATTTCTGAATTTGGTTTTGACCAACTATATTGAACTATACCTTCTGATTTTAATTTTGTTACAGCGACCATCTCATTAAAAAGATACACTCCATTTGGATCTTTAACTTTTGATAAATCTTTTCCATCCAATGCTGGTTTTATAGGATGCATTATCATTTTTGGTGAAGTATCATTAACCCAGAAGTAACCACTCTTGCCAAAACGCATCTGCGATATTGTGTTAAGTGCTTCCTTTTTCATACTTGCTGTTACGTCAGACACATAAGCACCTGTACCAATTATCCAACCATATGGTTTAAAAACTTTTACGTAAGAGATTTTTTCCTGTGCTGTATCAAAACCTGGTTTTGACCAGTGATAGTTTACAACACCAGTTCCGTTAGACTTAACAGCTTCTACCATTTCGTTAAAAAGATATACACCTTTTGGGTCTTTTACTTTTGACAAATCTTTACCATCAAGAGAAGGTTTTATGGGGTGCATAATCATGGTGGGTGTTGTATCATTTATCCAAAAGTAACCATTAACTCCATATCTTGCAGATGAGACAAGAGCTTTGAGGTGAAACTGTAATTTCTCTTTTGCCATTGTGTCTTTATTTTCATTATATGCACTTGCCAATAATGTAAATAAAAAGTCCGTTCTTTCTTTTAGCTCAGCGTTCACTTCTTTTTTGATTTTTTCTTTTGAAGTACGTTCATAAAAAGATTGAACTGATTTTAAAGCTACACTTACATAATTCTTAAGTTCCAGTTCTTTATTCTTATAAGCTTCTTCTTTATATTGAGCAATGTTATTCTCTGTCAGTGAATTTATACTATTAACAGACTGTAGAACGATTGCAAAAGCAACTGTAATTACAGTCGCAATAATTAAAATAACCATTTTCATTTTTATAGATATCTTTAAAGATTTCATATAGTATTACCTTATATATTAAGTACTGAAATACTACAAAAATATAGTAGCATGAAAATAGCAGACATTCGAGATATCATGGTTTCTCTATCATATAGATAGAAAAGAAAAAGTAATAATCATCTTATTAAAAATGTGGATTAAAATCACAAATTTTGAAAACTCACTATTTCCAGAACTACAATCCACTTTAGGTATTCTAGCTCCAAAGAAGAGAAGTTAATTTAATCCGAAGTAAACCTCCGGCTCTGCCAGATGACTATCCGAATTTGATAATTTATGGGAATAATTAAATGTAATTATTATGTAATGCTAATGTAGTTTTATTGTTATCTTGTAGTGTTAATATCTTCTAAATTTTAAGGAGATTTAATGAATAAGTATATAACAAATACAACACTACTATCTTTAAGTACCGCTATCATCCTCGGTATGAGTGGGTGTAGTGGATCCAATGATTTAGTAGATGCTTCTTACATTGGGAATATTCCTACTGTAGGTTCAAAGCTTTCATATGAAGTATTAGATGGAACAATTGAAAATGGAGCGAATCCAGGTACTACAATGGAAATTCGTAACGGTGGCTATGGATCTGCTGCTTCAGCAGATCCTAAATCTATTAATAGATTTTATGCTCTTACAGACAGAGGGGCAAATGCAACTTATACTGGTGCTGATGGAAAAGGAAAGATATTTCCGACACCTGATTACACACCGAGAATTGGATACTTTGAAGTTCAAGAAGATGGAAGTGTAAAAAAATTAAGTGATATTTTACTTAAAGACACTGCAGGAAATAATATTACAGGTTTACCAAACTCAGCTGAACTCGGTGGAACAGGGGAAATTCCTTATGATAAAGATGGTAACACTCTTAAAAATGACGACGGAAGTATTAAAACTGATGACTTTGGACTTGATGGTGAAGGACTTGCTGTTTTAACTGATGGCACATTTTGGGTAAGTGATGAGTACGGTCCACACATGGTTCACTTTGATGCAACAGGTAAAGAGATAGGTCGTATTAATGCTTTTTCTGATGATGCAAGAAATATATATACTTTACCAGCTGAATTTAAAAATAGACGTGCAAACCGTGGTATGGAAGGTTTGACAATTACTCCCGATCAAAAAACTTTAGTTGGAATTATGCAATCAACTATGTATAATCCAAGTTCAGTAGTAAAAACTCTTGATATTACTCGTATAGTTACAGTTAATCTTGAAACTGGTGTTATAGGTCAGTATCTTTATAAACAAGAAAAAGCTGCAAATTCTAACTCTGAAATCGTAGCACTTACAAATGACACTTTCCTAGTGATTGAAAGGGATGGGACTTTTGCAAAAGATACTGCGGAGGGACAAAAACATGTCTATAAAATCTCTTTAAGTAGTGGAACAAACCTTGAGTCTATAGTATCTGCTGGTGATTTATATCAAGATATAAGTGTTGGTTTAACAGTAGATGGTTTTACATTAGAAGAGTCAGTTTTTGTGAGTGGTTTTGATAAACTCTCACAAAGTTGGAATAGACTCTCAGCAAATGGTATCGTACCAGTTGCAAAAACTCTTGTAGTTGATATGATTAAAGAGAATGGATTTGCACATGATAAAATGGAAGGTCTTATCGTTTTCAATGAAAATAAACTTGGTATTCTTAATGATGATGATTTTGCAACATGGTCAACTTCTGGAGTTTTAGAACAAAAATATCTTGATATAGATAAAACAATAATTGATGGGAATACGCTTTATGTAGTAGATGTAAACTTAAGTGCAAAATCTATTGGTATTCCTGCTTTGACAAAGCTTGGTTCATACGAGACAGCTACTGAAGCTGCTAGTGAAATAGTAGCGTATGATAAAACTTCAAAAAGAATGTTTACTACAAATGGCGCTGCAAATAAAATTGATATTATAGATATTTCAAATGTAAGTACTCCTACTCTTGTGAGTCAAATAGATTTATCTCCATATGGTACAGGTGTAAATTCAGTAGCATCTAAAAATGGAAAAATTGCAGTTGCAGTTGAGATTAAATTGACAGATGGTTTACATACAAGTGAAAAAGGCAAGGTAGTTATTTTTGATACAAATGGTGTTTTAGAGAAAAGTGTAACTGTTGGTTATTTACCAGATATGGTAACATTTAATGAAGATGGTACAAAAATAATTGTAGCAAATGAAGGTGAACCAAATGGAGACTATACTGTTGATCCGATTGGTTCTATTGGAATTGTAACTGTAGCAGATGGTTCATATGTAGATGTTGATTTCTCAAGTACTACACTTACAGATGCGACTGATGGTACTCCAGTTAGATTAGGCGCTACTCCAAGTGCTGATCAGGCAAAAGATCTTGAACCTGAGTATATTGCTGTAAGTGGTGATTATGCGTATGTTACGCTTCAAGAAAACAATGCAATGGCTAAGATTAATCTAAGTACTAATACTTTAGAGTATGTAAAATCCTATGGTGCAAAAAGCTGGGAAGCTAGTTCTGGAAATACCTTAGATATAGAAGAAGAGGGTGAGATTAAAATGAAATCTTATGCTGGTCTTTTTGGCCTTTATATGCCAGATACAATAGCAGCATATAATGTTGATGGAGCTACTTATGTTGTAACAGCAAATGAAGGTGATGGCCGAGAGTATCCTATTGATGATGTTAGTGCTTCTTTAGAAACGGGTGATACATTAAATGATGAGAGTAAGATTTCTAAGTTAACTCTGGATACTTCAATAGCATCTGCATATACAGATGAAAATGATTTAAAAGTTGTTATTGACATGGGTGATACTGATAATGATGGTGAATATGAAAAGCTTTATGCTTACGGTGCTAGAAGTTTCTCTATCTGGGATGCAAATGGTGACATCGTATTTGATAGTGGTGATGAAATCAGTAAAAAAGTTGCACTTAATGAACCATTGCTTTTCAACCAAGATGAAGGTGAAATAGACGGTAGAAGTGGTAACAAAGGTGCTGAACCAGAAGCTCTTACACTTGGAACTATCAATGGAAAAACTTATGCATTTCTTGGACTAGAACGTCAAAATGCTATCATGGTTTATGATATTACGATTCCAAGCGCAGCTAAATTTGTTGATTATTATAAAACTGGTGTTGAAGGTGATGTATCTGCTGAGGGTATGAAATTCATACCAGCAACTGATTCCCCAAATGGCAAAAATCTACTTCTTGTTTCTTACGAGATGAGTGGTTCAAATGTTGTGTACGAAATCAACGATTTATAGTAATTTAACTGGTGTAAGTTTTGCATCAGTTAAATTAAACAAGCTTTTCTATGAGAGGCTTTAGTGATTCAAATTCAGGGTATTTATTTTCTAAGTCGCGAGCAAGTTTTATAAGTAAAACATTTCATTCTTCCTATACAGGATATAGAAAATCCTCATTACAAAATAGAAATATTACCAATCATCAAGTACAAACTTTGTAGACTCTTCTTCTGCTTTTTTTTGTGTTTCTTTAAGCTCATTTATCTCTGGTTCGGCTACAACTTTCTCTTGAGGCTTATTTATTTGTTCTTCAAATTGCAATTCTAACCCATTTGATGTCATCATAAAGCCATCTAGTCGAATTTTCCCATCATGGATCAGATTATGGTGTTCTTTACACAACGGCACAAGATTATGCTTGTTGTCTTGATGAAAGTGTCCAATAAATCCAGCCTTGTCTGCTAAAGAGCGTTGCGATATATGGTGAACATCTTCAGCCATAGCTCCACAGATAACACACTTAGTCACATATAATTCTTTGTTGTACTTAGATTTTTTCTTCTTTACCAAAAGTTCTAGTTCATCAAAATCATTTGAAAGTCGTTTTCGTATTTTGTTCGCAGTGTCTAAAAAATCACTGTCCATATGAAGTGACTTAGCAAATTCTAAACCATAAATACTACTCCCACTCCCCTCTTGTAAAACTCTGTTAAATAAAAGCGTATCTTTTTCTTCATCATATTCAACACTAAGATGAAGATTAACTACATTGTTTAAACTTGTAATCTCTTTCATCGTTGAGAGTTGGTGAAGATGTGTTGCAAAAAGAAATAAACATCGTGTTTTTGCTAGCTTCATAATTGCACTTGCAACTATCGCTACGCCAGAAAGCGTCTCCGTCCCATGACTAATTTCATCACCCAAAACAAGAGAACGAATAGTAGAACGGTTGAAAATATTTTTCATCTCAAGCATCTCAACAGCAAAAGTTGAGAGTCCTTTTGCTAGATTGTCTTTTGAGACAATTCTGGTAAAAAGTGAATCAAAAATAGAAAACTTCATTACAGCTGCACTTACAAAAAATCCAGCTTGCGCCATTAAAACTGCGATTCCTATACTCTTCATAAGTGATGATTTACCACTAGAATTTATTCCATATAAAAGTACACCATTTATATCATGTCCATCATGCACTCTTACATCAAGCATCACTGTCTGGGGATGTGGTAAGTCCATATATTCACGATTACCCATAACTATGTCATTTGGAACATATATCCCACCACGTTCTTGTACTTCTATGAGAGGATGACGTAATTGCATAATCTGCATAAAATTCTCATCCCCTACAGCTTCAACAATCATAGGACGAGAATGTTTATATATTTGTGCTACTTTAGAAGAGCTTACCCCAACATCTAAATCCGCCACATAAGAAATCACTCTATCAAAAAGTAAAGAGTAACGTCTCTCATAGACAGACTGGAGTTGTACATATTTTTCTTTTACAAGACTTACAATTTTACGACGATTTTTCATAATTTCATCAGACAAATCATCAGTGAATGCTGAAGTGATTTTTACATTATTTGTAAGTTTTTTAATATTGAAATCTTTAAAATAATCCTCTTTTGAGAAGTCACTTTCTATCTGAGAGAATCTATTCTTTGAAAGAGATATGTAATAGCCCTCTTTTTCTAAGAGTCCTAATGTAACAAGACGATTGGAACTTCCTGCATTAGCATTTACTAAAAGAGTTTCAATACGACTTATAATATCACCAAAAGCAATCATCATAATAGAGTTATCATGAACTAAAGTATCTATTGCCTCATCTACGCCATCCATTAAAAAGTTTTCATCTACGGTATTGTTTGTAAAACGTCTAGAAACATCAAGATCTATACTTTTTTGAATATCGCGAATAAACTCGTCGAGTTCACTCTCATGAAAAGGAGTTTTTTGAATCTTGTATTTTTTCACATATGCCATTAAGTCTTTTACACTTAACATTGATTCGTAAACATGATTCATCTCAAATGGATGAAGTCTCCCAAGAGACAGACGACGAGAGAGTCTTTCTAAGTCATAAATCCCACGCATAGTCTCATCTAAAAAACGAACATGGGAAGATACTTTTTCTATAAGGTTATAACGACGTTCTAATTCCTCTTTATCCATGATAGGATTAAGTAATCTTTCTTTTAGGAGTCTTCGTCCGATAGCTGTCGAGCTTTTATCAAGCATCTTTAAAAGTGTAAACTCTTTTTTATCTTTAGAAATAATTCCAACTTGTTCTAATGCATTATTACCAAGGTACATAAAACGGCGATTATCTATAAGTGTAGGACGAGAAAGCTTTTGTACAATATGTATGTCGTGCTCAATGACAAAGTGAATTAAAATAGCTAAGGCTTCTGTAATCATAGGAGAGCGTTCTAAATCTAAGTGCTCTATTGGTGCAAGAAGTGACTGTATCTGATAAACTTCTCCAAAAAGTTTGTTTTGAAAATTTATCTTAGGTCTTTCATTATTTACACTGTAATGATAATGCTCTGCAATCTCAAGGTATTGCATCACATGTCTTTGATTATCTATTCCATCTAAAAATGTAACAACTACTTCCGAGGTTCTATATATATTTAAAAGATTAAACACTTCATCTAGTGCATACGATGGATCTTCACTTGTCCCGTGTGTTTCATAGAGGTATGTTTTTCCTGTTGTTACATCTATAGCAGAGTATCCAACGTTATAAATCCCTTTATATTTATCAACTAAGAGTGAAACTATATAATTATCATCATTATCAACTATATGCTCAAAATTTGTTCCAGGTGAAACAATTTGTGATATATACCTACTAATTTTCGGGGGATTGCCTTTTTGTTTCACTACAATAATTGTGTATTTCTGCTCACTTATTAAGCGGCTCAAATACCTTTCAAAACTGACAGCTGGAACACCCGCTAAAAGTGGATTTTTGTCTGAATTCTCAATGATACTTTTGTTCTTTTTCGTGAGTTGGATGTTTAAAAGTTCTGCAATTTCTTTGGCTTTACCAATCTGTTCTTCATCGTTATTTACTTCATAAACCTCAAAAAAAGTTCCTATTTCCATAAATACTACAGTATTGTTCCCATATTTATTTTCAAAATAAGTTTGTAATTCAAAATAGCTTTGGGTTAATAGTTTTTCTTTGTTGTTGAGAATTGAGCTAACGTCAGATGCTTGCATATATCACTTTTCCGTAGATTAATTATTAAGATTATATCATAATTACACATTTACGTTAGAAATGCTCATTATATCCTCACTTTTACCGATATAATTTTACTAATATAACTTTATTCGTTATAATCATCACAATATAACAAACAGTTATTATAAGTCATACAAAATTTGGGAAAAATATGAAATATACATTACTTATAGGCTTATCACTAATTACTTCTTTGCATGCTCAAAACCTTACATCAACTGTACAAGAAGTTCTTTCAACAAATCCTATCATCTTAGAAAGACTTAAAAACTATAATTCTATCAAAGAAGATATAACAAGTGCAGAATCTGGTTACTACCCTAAGTTAGATCTTGTTTTAGGTGCTGGACATGAAAGTACAGATAGAACAAATAGACCAGCCAGTGGAGCTAATGAATCTTTTGATTTTAGCGTGTATCAAAACTCATTAACACTTACACAGAACTTATTTAGTGGTTTTGAAACAACATATCAAGTGCAACAACAAGAAAACAAAGCAGTTTCAGCTGCATATAGTTATGTAGAAAAAGTAAATGACACCGCTTTTAGTATGGTTAACAGTTACATTCAAGTGATGAAGAACACTCAACTTCTTCAAACAGCACAAGAAAATGTAGATATTAATGACGAAATATTTCAAAAGGTAAAAAAACTTTTTGATGCTGGTTTGACGACACTCTCAGAGGTAAACAAGATAGAGTCATCTTTGTCTTTATCTAAATCTAACTACATAGTTCAAGAAAATACGTTGATGGATTCTACATATAGTCTTCAAAGAATTTTAGGAAGGTATATAAATCCAACAGAGATGAGTGAGCCTATCTTTGGTTCAGAACTTCCAAGTACATTAGAAGAAGCTACGCAATATGCAATGCAAAATAATCCATCTTTACTAGTGAGTAAATACAATATAAAATTAGCCAAAGCAGCTTACAAAGAAAAAAAAGCACCCTTTTATCCTAAACTCGATCTCGAAGTTTCTCAATCTATGAACAAAAATTTAAGTGCTGCAGAGGGAAATGAAGAGAAATTTCGAGCTATGGCATTTCTAAAATATAATTTCTTCAATGGTTTTTCCGACACTGCAGCATTACAAAAAAGCATCTCACAAATCCATCAAGAAAATCAATCTAAAAATAATTTAAGACGACAAGTAATTGAAGGGATGAATCTTTCATGGGCATCAAACCAAAAACTTTCGCAACAACTTGTACATCTAAAAGATTACCAAAAATTCTCAGAAAAGACACTTACTCTCTATTCTAAAGAATATGACTTAGGTAGACGTTCACTTCTTGACTTATTATCAGCACAAAATGACCTTATAGGTTCGAAGTCTCAAATAATCACTACTAAGTACAGTATGTTGTTTGCAAAGTATAGAATTTTAGATGCTATGGGTACTCTTGTTGCCAGTGTTCTTAACGATGCAAGTATTGTTTATTCAAACGTCGGACTTACTGGTTCTAAAAAACAAGAAAAAGACTCCTTACCAATTAAACTAGATGGAGATAATGATCTCATTGTTGATGATAAGGATATATGTTCAAACTCGCTTTCATCCCAAATGAAAAATATTTATGGCTGCAAAACAATTTTAGAAAATACACTGCAGGTTGAAAGGTATAGTGAATTCACATTCTCTGGAAGTGAGTCTGAGTTATCTAGCCATGGGGAAGATAGACTCCAATCTCTCATTAAACAACTTGGAAATTATGGATTTGAGAATTTAAAATTTGATGTTCTTGGAAATGTGGATATTGAGAGTATGGATTCAAAATCATTACTTCTCTTGTCTGCACAACGTGCAGGTGTTGTAAAAAATATGCTTATAAAAGCCGGAGCTAATGAAGAAAATATTACAATTCATGCGCAATCAGATAACGCACCAATGTATACAAATGCATCTAATAAGGGCAAACGATTAAATAATCGTGTAGATATAGTAGTACGAAAACAAAACAAAATAAAATAAATAAAGGTTTTAAATGCTCATAAC
>NZ_JBLHOE010000028.1:0-40644 GCF_047622445.1 Sulfurimonas sp. | reverse complement strand
TATATATCTTCTTAAAATGCTCTTTGTACTCTGTTTTATTGAGTGTATCAATCACATTTTTAAAATTATTTCCCATCTCTATAGGGTTTTCTATTGGTCCTTTTGCTTGTTCGGCTAAATTTTCTGAACGTCCATTCCAAAATTGTCTAAAGTTATATACTGAGTTATATACAGTTGGGGAATTAATATCACCAAATTGCCCATTGATACCTAAAGAAAATTTTAAATTATCATCACCACCTTCATCGAGTTTATGACAACTTGCACAAGAAATTGTGTCATCTGCTGATAAAATTGAATCAAAAAAAAGTAGTTTTCCTAATGCAACTTTTTTCGCATCTAGGTTAGCTACATTAATAATGGGAGTTATTGGTTCAGCATATAGACTGAAAACTAAAAAAATTAATGCTAGTAACAATTTAACCATTTCAACCCTTTGTAAAATTTAAGACAAAAGCTTTATACTTTTACTTTTGTCACTTCAATATAATTTTTATTTATTTGTATTTCATTATATAATAATTCCATATAACCCATAGACAATAAACTCTCAACTAAAAATTAATTAATTTTCCATCCACTAAAACCATGTTTATTCATCATTCTTTTAAGCGATTCATCAATAAAAGGCAATGAGTTACTCATATTGTATTTTTGCATACCTTCAATCGTTGATTCTGCTTCTAATTCATAAATTATATCTTCTAAAGTTTTAAGCATATCCAGGAGTTCATTTTTACTATAGAGTTCAATATTTTCATGCTTCTTTAAGTTTTCTATAAATAAGTTTTGAATTATCAACATATAATAGTGGGACTGCAGGCTGACTAATTCCATTCTACATTTGTTTGTTTCATGCTCAATTTCTAAGCTAATTTCTTCATCTATTTTTAGCATTATTCTCTCTTAAAGTATTTTAACAATTATAACCAATTCTAAGTGTAAATAAAATAATGCTAGAATGGTACTAATACCTACAAAAGTGATGGAACAATGGAATGCTAGTAAAAATATTTCTAATTTTTCTTTTCTCTTTTAAAGCATTTGCCATAACTCTCAACAGTACTTATTACATCGATTCTAGGAATATAAAACTTCAAGATATTCTTCCAAGTGCTTCGTATGATGTAACTTTATTTAAAATTGAGCAAAAAAGATATACAAAAAGAGTTAAATCAAAAGAAGTTCTAAAATTGCTCAAAGAACATGGGTTTAAAAATATTCTCGCATCTAGCAGTTATATTCTCTTCACAAAAAATAGCCCAATTGACACATCTAAAATCAAGTCAAGCATTGCTACCTTGTATAAAGAAAAATATCCAGATATAAAAATAAATTCCATTTTTATTATGCCACGTGGGTATATTAAGTCCCTTCCAAAACAATTTGAAATCATTATGCAAAAAAGGTCTTATCTCTCTAGAAGTGGAACACTAAGTATTAAAACCTTAGATAAGAAGAAATTGTTTTTTAATTATACAATTGATGCAAAAATTTATATTTATGTATCTAAAAAGTCCATAAAGAGAAATGAGAGAATTTCAGCTTTAAATAGTACCAAAAAAAGTATTCAATTTGACAAATTTAGAGCTATACCAATCAATGTGCATCAACTCAATGTTACACAAAGTAAAAGAAACCTAAAGGTCGATTCTATCATCACATCTAGAGATATAGAAACTTTAAACCTTGTTAAAAGAGGGGCTCACGTAACAGTGAATTTTAAAGACAACAGTATAAATATATCTTTTTCGGCAAAAGCCTTACAAAATGGAAAACTAAACGATATAATTACAATAGAAAAACGTAATAAAAAAAGACTTAAAGTACGAGTCATTGGTAAAAATAGAGTGGAGGTAAAATAGTGCAGAAAATTGTTGTTGCTACAAGCGGTGCGAGTGGTGTTAACTTGGGTTTAAAAACACTCGAACTGTTGCCAAAAACGATAGAAAAACACTTTATAATGTCCAAGAGTTCTAAAATAGTCTTAGCTAAAGAGATAGGTGCTGTTGTTCACAAGGGTGAAGATATATCTGCAAGTATAGCATCTGGATCTTTTGGCGTTGATGCTATGATTATTGCACCGTGTAGTATGAATACATTGGCAAAGATAGCTTGTGGGATAAGTGACAACCTAGTTACGCGTTGCGCTGCAGTTATGATTAAAGAGCAGAAGAAGCTTATCTTAGCTCCTAGAGAAATGCCATTTTCTGCAATAGCATTGGAAAATATGCACAAGCTCGCAACTTTAGGAGTCATAATAGCTCCACCAGTTATGGCATACTATTCTGAGCAACAAACGCTTGATGAGATGGAAGACTTTATCATTGGAAAATGGTTTGATTTACTTGGAATCGAAAATAATTTATATAAAAGATGGGAATAAAATTTGACTAGAAAGAAAACAGCACTTTACCCTGGAACATTCGACCCTATAACTAATGGTCATTTCGATATTATTGAACGTTCGTTAGGACTTTTTGATGAAATTATCATAGCTGTTGCAAGTTCTGAAGATAAACAACCAATGTTTACACTTGAAGAAAGAATCCATATGATCAAAGAAGCTACACATAATTTAGATCATGTGAGTGTAGTCGGATTTGATAACCTTACCGTTGAACTAGCCCGTGCTCATGATGCGAACATACTCATTCGTGGTCTTCGTACTGCAAGTGACTTTGAATACGAGCTACAACTAGCCTATCTTAATAACTCTTTAGATAATAGTATAGAGACTGTATACCTAATGCCAAAATTACAACATGCTTTTGTTAGTTCATCATTCATACGTAATCTTTTAAAATTCAACGGGAAGATAGATCACTTGCTCCCAAAATCAGTAGAAGAAATCATAGGAAATATTCGTTAATGTATATTGCTATAGAAGGGATTGATACGGCAGGAAAAAGTACACAAATCTCAAAATTAGCCCAACATTTTAAAGATGCTATTATCACGAAAGAGCCAGGGGCTACAGAAATTGGTAAAGAGATACGAGATATAGTTTTATCGGCTCGTACTAAAAGTAAAAAAGCAGAATTCTTACTTTTTTTAGCGGATCGTGCTGAACATATGCAAGAAGTTGTGGAACCAAATCTTGATAAAATGATTATCTCAGATAGAAGTGCTGTAAGTGGTGTTGCTTATGCCTTAGTACAAGGTGAAATTTCTTGTGAAGATTTAGTGTCATTAAACAACTTTGCTACTAATAACACCTACCCTGAAAAAGTATTTCTCCTTCGTCTTACAAAAAAAGAACTTGAATACCGACTTTCCCAAAAAGAACTAGATGGAATTGAACTTCGAGGAAGCGAGTACCTTCTAAACATTCAAGATGCAATAGTTGAGGCTACAAAGCTCCTTGGATTAGAGCTTGTAGAGATAGATGCTACACAAAATAGAAAAACAATTACTCAAAACATATTAAACAATATCAATAGTTAAAACGCCTTTCCTTCTATCCCTTTTTATTTTCCAATTCACTTACTACCTTGTTCATTGTATATAATGAATCTGGGTTTAGTGAGATAGAATCTATCCCATTTTCAACTAAGAACTGCGTTATTTCAGGGTAGTCAGAAGGTGCTTGCCCACAAATACCTATATATTTATCAGCTTTTTTGCATGCATCTATAGCCATTTTAATCATTCTTTTAACAGATTCATCTCTCTCATCAAAAATATGCGCTATTTTTTCACTCTCTCGATCAACACCAAGAGTTAATTGTGTCAGGTCATTTGAACCGATAGAATACCCATCAAATACTTTCAAAAACTCATCTGCTAAAATAACATTTGCTGGAATCTCACACATAGCGTATATTTCAAGATTATTTTTCCCTTGAACTAAACCTTGAGTGTTCATTATCTCTATAACTTTTTTACCCTCAAGTACGGTTCTAACAAAAGGGAGCATTATTTTGACATTCTTTAAACCCATCTCATCTCTTACACGTTTAAGTGCCTGACACTCCCACTCAAAAGCTTCACGATAGCTCTCATCATAATATCTTGAAGCTCCTCTAAAGCCTATCATAGGATTCTCTTCATTTGCTTCATACTCTAAACCACCAAGCATGTTTCTATATTCATTACTCTTAAAATCACTTGTTCGGATAATGACATTTCTTGGATAAAATGCTGCAGCAATAGTAGCTATACCCTCGCTTAGTTTTTCTATAAAAAACTCTTTAGTATCTGTGTATGGAAGCATGAATGAGAGAATTTCATCTTCATCTCTTACATGATTTGATTTTTTCATATTGACTAATGCCATTGGATGCGCATTTATCGCATTGTTTATTATAAACTCCATTCGAGCAAGACCTACCCCATCATTTGGCATCTTAGCCAAGTTAAAAGCTTGTGCTGGGTTTCCAACATTCACAAGCAATTTTGTTTTTGTAGATTTTAATTGGCTTAGATCTATTGTTTTTTTCTCAAAGGCAAGTTCACCATCATAGATAAAGCCTTCATCTCCCTGTGCGCAGCTAACAGTAATAAGTGCCCCACTTTTTAATACCTTTGTTGCATTAGTACAACCAACAACTGCACATACACCTATCTCTCGAGCCACAATAGCTGCGTGGCATGTTCTGCTACCACGATTAGTTACAACAGCAGATGCCTTTTTCATAATAGGCTCCCAGTCAGGGTTTGTTGTATCTGCTACTAAAACATCACCTTCATTAAAGTTAGAAAATTCTGATGTGTCGTTTATAATGTTAACTTTTCCAAAACCTATCTTTTCTCCAACTGCTCTACCAGATGTTAATATTTTCGCATCTTCTGCAACTTTTATAGAATACTTCTCTACACTTAAGAGCTCATTTTGTTTACTTTGAACTGTTTCAGGTCTTGCTTGAACAATATAAAGTTTATCATCATATACATCTTTTGCCCACTCTATATCCATGGGCTTTTTATAATGTTGTTCAATAATTAAAGCTTGTTTTGCCAACTCTATAACATCTGCATCATTTATAGAAAAACTATTTTGTTGGGCATCACTTGTTTGTACATTTATAGTGCTCTGTCCATCATCACTATATAACATCTTCTCTTTTTTACTTCCTAAAGCACGCTTTAAAATAGTGTTTATACCTTTTTTAAGTGTAGGTTTAAATACAAAAAATTCATCTGCATTTACCCTTCCACTCACAACATTTTCACCTAAACCATAAATCGAATTGATTAATATTAAATTCTCTGAGCCACTCTCTGTATCAATACTAAACATAATTCCACTCGAAGATTTATCACTTCGAACCATCTTTTGTATACCAACAGATAAAGCAACTTTAAAATGCTCAAATCCACGACTTTCTCTATAACTAATCGCCCTATCTGTAAACAGTGAGGCAAAACATTTTTTTACACTGTGTAGTAGCTTCTGGGGAGTATTAATATTTAAAAAAGTTTCTTGCTGTCCTGCGAATGAAGCATCTGGTAAGTCCTCTGCTGTTCCTGATGAGCGTACCGCAACATCAACCCCTTTAGAGTTATATCCACGTGAGAGTATCGTATATGCTTCTAGAACTTCTTTTTCTAATATTTTTGGTAACTGCGAATCCAAAATAAGTTCACGAATATATTTACCACGCTTTTGAAGGTTTTTAGTATCCGATATATCAAGATCTTGAAGTATATTTTTTATAGAATCTTTTATATTGTTTTCTTCTAAAAGTAACCAATAAGCATCACTTGTTGTTGCAAAACCATTAGGGATACTTATTCCTTGAGAACTTAGATTACTGTACATTTCACCAAGACTCGCATTTTTACCGCCAACTTTATCTATATCTTGGATACCTATTTCATTAAAAAATTGTATATATTTCATTTTTTACTCCTTAGGGTTTATTAAGAACTATTATACGCCAAAAATCCTTATATTTATAAATCAAATAAAGATTAAAAATGGTATCCTTTCATCACTATACACAAAGGATAAAGATGGTTAAGTCACTAAGAGGAATGAATGATATTTTAAGTGAGGATTATGAAAGATTTACATACTTCATAAATACTGCTACAGATGTGGCACAAAGATATGGTTTTCACTTTATAGAGACTCCTCTTTTAGAAGAAACTGCCCTTTTTAAACGTTCTGTTGGCGAGTCTAGTGATATCGTTGGTAAAGAGATGTATCAGTTTATAGACAAGGGTAAAAATGATGTTTGTCTTCGTCCCGAAGGAACGGCAGGTGTTGTTCGTGCTTTTATTCAAAAGAAACTTGATAAAGCAGGCGGAATTCACCGTTTCTTTTACCATGGTTCTATGTTTCGTTATGAAAGACCACAAAAAGGTCGTCTAAGACAATTTCACCAATTTGGAGTTGAAAGTTTTGGAATAGATAGCGTGTATGAAGATGCAAACATGATTATGATGGTTGCAGATATTCTACGTGAATGTGGCATTGGGTACAGACTTCAGATCAATTCTCTTGGTGATAATAACTGTATGCCAGAATACAGAGATAACTTGGTAAAGTTTGTAACTGAGTGTAAAGACGAAGTATGTGAAGACTGTATACGCAGACTAGACATAAACCCTATTCGTGTACTTGATTGTAAAAATGAAAAATGTCAAACTCTTTATACAAACGCTCCTAAACTTATAAACAATCTTTGTGAGGCATGTGAAACTGATTTTACTAAACTCAAAAAAATCCTTGATGACAATGAAATCAACTATGAGATAGATACAAATCTAGTTCGCGGACTTGATTACTACTCAAAAACTGCCTTTGAATTTGTCAGTGATGACATAGGAAGCCAAAGTGCTATCGCTGGTGGTGGACGCTACGATAGACTTGTAGAATTTCTTGATGGTCGCCCTACTCCTGCTGTTGGTTTTGCTATGGGGATTGAGAGACTTATGGAACTCATACAGATGCCACAAGATATAAAGAGCGGTTACTACATTGGTGCGATGGATGAAGAGACTGTAGACTTAGTTGTACAACTCGCACATAAGAAAAGACATACAGATAAAGTTACCATTGATTATAAAGCTAAAAACTTTAAGAACCATATAAAAGGTGCGGATAAAGTAAATGCAAAATATTTTGTACTTATTGGTTCAAATGAAATAGAAAGTGGTAAAATAGTCGTGAAAAATGTAGAAGATAAATCAGAGAACACTATTAATATAAAGGATTTCTAATATGGAAACACTTCACCAACTATGGGGTCTATTTTTAGACTTTTTTGAATTTTTCATAGTCGCAGGGGTTATAGGTCTCTTTATGCTTTTTATTCACGATAAGTATGTCCAACGTAAGCATGCTCTTTTAATTAACTATCCTGTTATCGGTAGGGGAAGATACTTACTTGAAGCTCTTCGTGAACCAATGCGTCAGTACTTTGCAGAAGAAAGTTTTTATGATTCTAAAGATAAAGTTGATTGGGTCTACAAAGCTGCTAAAGATGTGCAAAACTACCAATCATTTTCAGTAACACAACCTTTTGGTGGTTCTAGGTTTATCATGAAACATGCGACAAATGTTCTTAATGAAGATGAAGTAGATGAAGATACAAGTGTAGTCTTTGGTAAAGATAGAGAAAATCCTTTTACGTCTCATACTCCAATTATTCGTTCAGCTATGAGTGATGGTGCACTTTCCCCCGAATCTGTACGAGCTTTCTCCCTAGCTGGAGTAAATTCTAATTTAACGATTAATACGGGAGAAGGTTCTCTTACATCTAACCACCTCTTTACATTAAAACCTGATTTGGAGAACTCTAAATACCTTGAAATAATTAAAAGTACTCCATTAGCGGAGTTTGCATTTAAAATTGGAGATAAACTCTTTAATCGCGCAATTGCGCTCAAATGGTATAGAACTATTTTACTTAATAAAAAAACGCAAAACACCTATCTTTACGATGCCGCTTCTCATGTCCTTTTTCGTGTGAATTGGAAAGCTGATATCAAAGACTTTCCACAACAAGTTCCACAGAGTCTTCCCAACATGATTTTTCAAATGAGTTCTGGCCTTTATGGCGTTCGTGATGAAGATGGAAAGTTTGATGAAGTGAAATACCAAAAAGTTATGAAATTTTGTTGTATGACAGAGATTAAAATTGCACAAGGTGCAAAACAAACTGGTGGTAAATTAGCTGGTGCTAAAGTTACTGCTGACATTGCTTATTATAGAGGTGTTCCAGAAGGAGAAAATGTATTTTCACCAAATAGGTTCCCTTTTGCAGACTCTACAACTCACTTACTTGATTTTGTTGAAAGACTTCAAAAGCTTTCTCAGAAACCAGTTGGATTTAAAATAGTTATCTCAGATGCCGGAGCGATTGATGAGATGGTTGAAGAGATGGCAAAAAGAAAAGAGGCAGGTAGAAGTTTACCTGACTTCATTACAGTTGACAGTGGTGAAGGTGGGAGTGCTACAGCTCCACTTGAGCTCATGGAGTCAGTTGGTCTTACAACAAATAATGCTCTATATGTATTAGATACGATTTTAAAAGCATATGATATTCGTGAAGATGTTAAGATTGTAGCAAGTGGTAAAGTGTTAACACCAGATGATGCCATTATAACAATGTGTATGGGAGCAGATGCAATAGGAATTGCTCGTGGATTTATGATGAGTGGGGGATGTATACGTGCAAAAATGTGTTCAGGCTTTGGCTCTCATGTTTGTCCTATCGGAATGGCTACACAAGACCCGAAAAAAAGAGCTTCCTACCTCGTCGTTAAAAAGGGTGTAGAGATTGGAAATTATCATAAAAACCTTATTAAAAGTATGAAAGTTGTTTTATGTGTTATGGGTATAAAAAATATTAAAAGTTTAAATAAGAACTTACTTACATATAAAAATAATAATGGTGAAATATATTTTGATGTAGACTTACACTTTCGTCAAAAACTCCACCTATAGGCAATAAAATGAAAGAATTTGGTTTAGATATATGGGCAAATGATAATTTTTTAATTGATAATGGAAATTTAAAAGTTAATTATAAGAGTAAACCTGCCCTATTGGATATTATAGAAAGTATTAGAGACAATAATACACGTGGTCCTATTTTACTAAGATTTCCACATCTTATAAAAAAACAAATACATAGTCTTTATACTAACTTTGGTAACGCTATTGAAGCAATAAATTACCAAGGTAAATTTAATGCTGTCTTTCCTCTTAAAGTAAATCAGTTTCCAAATGCAATTGATGCTATTGTTAAGGAGGGAAAAGAGTATGGTTATGGACTCGAAGCTGGAAGTAAAGCTGAATTAGTACTAGCAATGGCTAAAGTAACAAAAAATACAAATATCACAGTAAATGGTTTTAAAGACAAAGAGATGATTACTCTAGGTTTTATTGCAGCACAAAGTGGACATGACATTACATTAACAGTTGAAGGTTTAAATGAACTTGAGACAATTATAGAGGTAGCCTCTGAAAGTTCACTAAAAGTTCCAAATATTGGGATAAGAGTTAGACTTCATAGTAGTGGCAGCGGGACTTGGGCAAAAAGTGGTGGAATGGATGCAAAATTTGGTCTCACTTCAACAGAGATTATAGAAGCAGTTAATCTTTTACGAGATGCAAAACTTCTTAATCGTTTAAGTATGATCCATTTTCATATTGGTTCTCAAATGGATGATATATCCCCTATGAAAAAAGCACTTCGTGAGGCTGGAAATATTTATGCAGAACTTAGACGTATGGGAGCTAAGTATTTAGAAAATATAAATATTGGGGGTGGTTTGGCCGTTGAATACGACCAACACTCAACAGCCAAATCACGTAACTATTCTATAGAGGAATTTTCAAATAGTGTTGTATTTGTAATAAGTGAAATTATGGATGCTAAAAATGTAAAACATCCAAATATTTTTACTGAATCTGGGAGATATATAGTAGCTTCTCATGCAGTTTTAATTACCCCTGTTTTAGAACTTTTTTCTCAAGATTATAAAGAGAATCTCCTTAACTTTAAAGAAAAAAATCCACCCCTTATTGATGAACTTCAATATCTTAATAAACAACTGACGGAGTCAAATGCAATAGAGTACCTTCACGATGCACTTGATCATATGGAATCAATTTTAACACTTTTTGATTTAGGATATATTGACTTACAAGACAGATCCAATGGTGAAATTCTTGTACATAATATTATCAAAAAAGCACTCTTTTTAAAATCATCTAGTCCAACAGAAGAATTAGAACAACTCCAAATGAAAACTCAAGAACGCTATCTTATCAATGCTTCAATTTTCCAAAGTCTTCCTGATTATTGGGGGCTTAACCAACATTTTCCAGTAATGCCTCTTCACCATTTAAATACAGCTCCTCATCGTGCAGCAGCATTATGGGACATTACTTGTGATAGTGATGGTGAAATTGGTTTCAACCCTCTTAAACCACTCTATCTGCATGATGTTGATTTAGATCATGAAGAATATTTTCTTGGTTTTTTTAATATTGGAGCATATCAAGAAACCTTAGGTATGAATCACAATTTATTTACAAAACCTAGCGAATATACTATCGATATAAACGATGAAAGTTACAGCATTTCACATAATATTGAATCTAAAAGTATTTTAGAAATTTTAAATTCTATTGGCTATAAAGAAGATGAAATTTTAAATAAGCTTGAAGTTGGTTTATTAAACAGTGACTTTATCACAGAAAAAGAAAAAACAGATACACTTCTACAATTACAATCATTGTTAGAACAAAATGGTTATCTGCGAACTACAAACTAAAGGTACAACTTGGGAATTTATAGTGATATCAAAGAAGATTTTTCAAATGCTTACAAAAATGATCCTGCACTTAACTCAAAACTAGATTTTCTCTTTAACTATCCTGGTGTTTGGGCTATTGCTTGGTATCGTGTAGGAAGTAGACTTCATAACGCAGGTTTTAAGCGTTTGGCTAGAATGATTATGGGTCTTACTCAAATCTTTACACATATAGATATTCACCCAGCTGCGCGCATTGGTCAAAGGGTTTTTATAGATCACGGTACTGGAGTTGTCATCGGCGAGACTTCAATAATTGAAGAAGATGTTGTTATTTATCAAGGTGTCACACTTGGTGGAGTTTCACTTCAACAAGGTAAACGTCATCCAACTATTCGTAAAGGTGCTGTTCTTGGTGCTGGATCTAAAATACTTGGAAATATTATTATTGGTGAATATGCTAAAATCGGTGCGAATTCTGTTGTTGTTAAAGAAGTACCTGATTGTTCTACAGCCATTGGTATTCCAGCACACGTTATAGAAAAAGGACGATGTACTGATCCATTTATGCATAATATGCTTCCAGATATTAACAAAGAAATGTTTGAGTACCTACTTAAGCGTGTAGCAGTACTAGAACATATTCTGGTTGAGGACAACAAATCAGTTTTAGAAGAAGATCTCGAACTAGAAAATATCTACGAATCTTTTATTAAAGCAATGAAAAACTAAAAAAGTATCATATAATTAAACTACTGTAATCATACTAATTTAATAAAAGGACTTTTTTTGGTTCTAAAAAAGCAAAAAACTCAACTATTCATCATTCCATTAAGTACATTATTATTTTTAGGATGTAGTGGTGGCAATGGTACTTCTGCTACGACAAATACAAGTAATAGAGTCTATACTCTCATAGAAGAACATAATTCTACAGGAAACCCAGCAACTGGGAAAATAATACCTTTAATCAGTAGTGCAAAAGCACAGTTAGGAATGAAACTTTTTTTCTCCAAAGCCTTAGGTGGAGATAAAGATGCAGCTTGTGTTACCTGTCATCACCCAAGCCTTGGAGGTGGAGATAACCTTTCATTATCTATTGGTGTAGCTGCAGATATTCCAGAATTACTAGGTAATGGGAGAACACATAACTCTGCTGCTGTAAACTATGATACTGGCTACGCTCCTGTACCTAGAAATGCACCTTCAACCTACAATGTAGCTTTATGGGATAAAGCAATTTTTTGGGATGGGCGAGTTGCTAATGTGCCTGGTGGTATTAGTACTCCAGATTCTGGGCTTGGAATAGTTGATGCTAATGCAGGAGCAAATTTAGCTGCTGCACAAGCTCTCTTCCCCATTACTTCGCACGAAGAAATGAGAGGATTTACTTTTGAAGCTGGAAGTACAAATGCACAAGTACGTACACATTTAGAATTCCGACTAAATGACAACCTTCAACTAGATTATATAGCGAACTCATGGCAAGCTGAATTCGACTCTGTTTATGGAGCTAACTCAGTTACAATGAACAATATACTCGATGCTATTGGTGAATATGAGAACTCACAACTTTTTATAGATACACCTTGGAAGTCATTTGTTGAAGGTAATGCAAGTGCAATATCAAATCAAGCCCAACGTGGAGCTATACTATTTTACAGTTCTTATCAAGATGGTGGGGTTAATTGTGTAGCTTGTCATAGTGGGGATTTTTTTACAGATGAAAACTATCATGTAATGGCAATACCACAAGTTGGAAAAGGTAAAGTAGCTGGAGATGATGATTTTGGTCGAGAGGTTATTGACCTAAATACATCACATAGGTATGCATTTAGAACACCTACCCTTTTAAATACTGAGCTAACCGGTCCTTGGGGACATGATGGAGCATATACTACACTAGAAGGAATAGTCTCTCATATGCTAGATGTTGACACTGCGATAGCTGAATATGATACAACCTTATTAGATACTACTGTTAAAACAACTAACTATTTAGTAAATACAAGCAAGGCGCTCAATCAACTAAATAATAATAAGTTATTAGGTATTTCTCCACATCAAAATGTAAGTTTAAGTGCTGTACAAATCAATGAACTAGTAGCATTCCTTAAAACATTAACAGATGCATGCTTAAAAGATCGTTCTTGTATTGGGAAGTGGATTCCTGATAATAGTGTAACTGGACCTGATGAATTACGTTTAAATGCTATTGATGCATCGAGTAGTTTACTCTAAAATTAAATAAATAAATCCAACCTGCTTTTAGGTTTTTCCTACATAAGTTAAAAGCTTACTAATGAAAAAGTTGCATTATGCTATACTAAATACATGTTATTAATAAAACTAATAGTAAATTAATTATAGGATTATCACTTATGCAAAAACTTAGTAAAAGCGATGCCCCTCATACTACACAAAACGAAAAGACAATGAACCAAGATGACTTTATTGTATCAAAAACCGATACTAAAGGGTATATAACTTACTGTAATCAAATCTTTATCGATATGTCCGGCTATACAAAAAAAGAACTTATAGGTGCAAACCACAATCTTATTCGCCATCCAGATATGCCTGCAGTGGCATTTAAGCTTGCATGGGATTTAATTAAATCTGGGAAAGAGTTCTTTGGTTTTGTTAAAAACCTTAAACGTGATGGTGGTTACTATTGGGTATTTGCATATATTACAGCTGATTATGATCAAGAAGGAAAAATTATTGGATATTCATCTTTCAGACGTAAGCCACCTCAAACTGCGATTGATACAATCATTCCAGTGTATGGCCTTTTAGTTGATGCAGAGAAAAAAGGTGGCATCGAAGCATCTGGTAAATTACTTGGAGATTTTTTAGCACAACACAAAACAACATATAATGATCTCGTTATAAATCTACAAAAAGGCTAGAGGAGATACAATGCAAAATCTAAAAAACTATAAAACCCTAGCTTACTTGGGACTCAATATTACTATCGCTATTTATTTATTTGTAGGGCATGAAATACTTATAGTACCTGTAATTTTACTAGTTTTGAGTGTAGTATTTATTTTTATTCCAAATACCGTAACAGCTTCTAATGAAGATGATGCAGTATTTCAAAAAATTTTAGATATAACACATCAAGTTTCAGAAGGTAAATTAACAAATCGTATTAGCTATGAGAATTCAACTTCACAGGCCGGAATACTTGCAGGTTCTATTAACGATATGCTAGATCAAGTAGAAGTGATTCTTCGTGAGTCAAGAAATAGTATTGAAGCAGTTACAAATGGAGATAGAACAAGAACAATGTTTTCCGCTGGCCTTCATGGTGAATTTAAACTAACAGCAGAAGCGGTTGCAAGTACAATAGAGGCCATGAAAGAAAATGCAACATATCAACTCTCAGGTATGTTTTCAAAAGAATTATCTTCAAGTAATGGTGGGGTTAAAGGAAATCTAGATCTTATTATGAATAATATTGTGCATATTGGAGATGAAATTAAAGATGTAGCGATATCAACAAAACATACAGCGGAGCTTTCACATGAGACAAATAAGTCCGTGGATAATACAAGTACTGAAATGAATAAACTTTACGAACTCATAACGAATACTTCTGATGCAATTACATCTCTTAATTCTAATGTAAATGATATTAGTTCAGTAGTGGAGCTTATTAAAGATATTGCAGACCAAACAAATCTTCTAGCTTTAAATGCAGCTATAGAAGCTGCTCGCGCAGGTGAACATGGACGTGGATTTGCCGTTGTCGCAGATGAAGTAAGGAAACTAGCAGAGAGAACTCAAAAGGCAACTTCTGAAATTTCGATTACAATTGCGACTCTACAACAAGAGTCTAGTAATATTTCTGAAAACTCTGAGAAAATGAATAATATTGCTGTTTCATCTAACGAAACTATGGATGAATTTTTGCATACTATTAATGGATTTAATCAGCAACTAGAGATTAACTCAGCTAGTGCAAATATAAATACAATAGACTTGATGATGACTATCTATAAAATACAACATATAATTTTCAAGTCAGAAGCATATACATCAGTTACAAATGGGACAAATAAAGATGATACTCTCTCGGTAGATCATCACGGATGTAAATTTGGCCAATGGTATGACAATGTAGCTTCTATACTATTTAAAGGGAGTAAAACCTTAGAAAAAATGTCTCACTCCCACGAACTATTTCATAAATCAATCTCGCAAAATATAAGCTTTGTAAAGGAAGGTATAGACTCTTTACAAAAAAATAAATCAATAATTATCAAAAACTTCGATACAGCGGAAACATCTTCTCAAGACCTTTTTGCTCTTATGGATCAACTTGTTAAAGAAACAGAAGGTAATGTAGACTTAGAGAAAATCTAAATCTACAAAAATACCTTCTATAAACTTGTATATATTATTATTTTAGTATAATAATATATACTTTATACAGGAGATTTCAATGCTAACTAAAAGAGTTAACATACTTTCAGAATCAATTACTATTGCTATTACAACACTTGCTCAAGAGTTAAAAGCCCAAGGTAAAGATATACTTAGTTTTTCAGCGGGGGAACCAGATTTTGGAACACCTCAAGTTATTAAAGATGCTGCAATTGCTGCCATCAATGCAGAATGTACTAAATATACTCCAGTTGATGGATACCCAATTTTAAGAGAAGCTATTGCAACTAAACTAAAAAGAGACAATAATTTAACATATGCTCCAAACCAAATTATTGCGAATAATGGTGCGAAACACTCACTTTTTAATCTTTTTGCTGCTACTATCGAAGATGGTGCTGAAGTTATTATCCCTGCACCGTATTGGGTAACATATCCCGAATTAGTAAAATACTGTGGTGGTAAAGTTGTTGAAATTGAAACACACGATACAGATGGTTTTAAAATCACTCCCCAACAATTACAAAATGCTATTACAAGTAAGACAAAGATGCTTGTATTAACTACTCCATCTAATCCAACTGGTTGTATTTATACAAAAGAAGAACTTGTAGCAATTGGAAAAGTTTTAGAGGGTACAGATATTATTGTAGCAAGTGATGAAATGTATGAAAAACTTACATACGAAGGTACCTTTACTTCATGTGCAGCTGTAAGTAAAGATATGTATCAAAGAACTGTAACGATCAATGGTCTTTCAAAATCAGTTGCAATGACCGGATGGAGATTTGGTTATATGGCTGCAGCAAACACTGAGCTTATTAAAGCCACTAAAAAGCTTCAGTCTCAAAGTACATCTAACATTAATTCTATTACACAGATGGCAGCAATTGCAGGACTTGATGGAAGTGCAGATGAAGATATAGCTATGATGAAAGAAGCGTTCATTGAACGTCGTAATGAAGCTGTAAAACTTATGAATGAGATAGATGGATTAAGTGTTATAAAACCAGATGGTGCATTTTATCTTTTTGTAAATATCAAAGAAGTAAGTTCTGATTCACTTGCATTTGCAAAGGATTTGTTAGATAAGAAACAAGTAGCTGTAGTGCCTGGTATTGCATTTGGTAGTGAAGGTTACTTTAGACTTTCATTCGCGACAGATATAAATACTATTAGAGAAGGTATTAAAAGAATTGCAGATTATGTTGCAAGTATAAAGTAGGTATAAACCTACTTTATGATTTTAGAGCCTGTAAAGCTTCAATTACTGCATCTAAATTATCCATTGGAAGGTGAACTTTCCACTCAGGTTCTTCTGCATTTCCAACTAAAGAGATACCAATACTTGCAATAGAATGACTATCTTTTCCGTATGGTTCATCTATCTTACTTACAGATATAACGCCTTTCTTTGTTCCACTTAGTGCAATTGTTTTCGACATGTTTAATTCCTTTTAGTATAAGTTAAATTTATTTGATAAGTCTAGCTAATTTTCCCTGAAGTTTAAGCCACGAACGATGTCCCATTACAGGAAAACCAGCAAAAGTTAAGCCACTTTCTTTAATGCTTTTCGTTACACCTGTTCGTGCAGCAAAAGTATTAAAGGGAGCTATCTCTAAATGTCCAGCAGCACCTGATTGTGCACCAAATACAGTATTTCTACCCATTGTCGTCGATCCGGCAAAGCCACTTTGTCCAACTAAAACAGAGTATTCACCTATCTCACAATTATGTCCAATATGAACAAGATTATCTATACGAACACCTTTTTTAATAAGAGTACTGCCAAATACTGCTCTATCAAAGGTACAATTAGAGCCTATTTCAACATCATCTTCAACAATTACATTCCCATTTTGATAAATCTTTTTATGCTCACCCAACTTATTTGTAGCAAAACCAAAACCATCACTACCTATAACAGTTCCTGCATGAATCATACAATCATTACCAATTTTACAATCTCTATATACTGTAACACTCGGGTGAAGCACTGTATTATTGCCAACGACTGCATCAGTACCAATATATACATGAGCCATCACAGTACAGTTCTCGCCAATGATCGCACCATTCGCAATTTCTGCTTTATCTGAAATAGTAGTATTCGAACCAATAATAGGTGAAGGAAGTGTATTATTTTCAATAGGAGGGGCAAAATATTTTGAGAGTTCTGCCATCTCCCAATATGGGTTTTGAACAACTAATGCAACACAACCCTCGGGAACTTCTTCTAGTGTCTTCACATCCACTATCATAGCGCCAGCATTAGAACTAGCTATATCTTTTACATATTTAGAGCTTGCTACAAAAGACAACTCGTTGCCTTGTGCATCTTTTAAAGTATTCATACTATCTATTTCAAAATCTACACCATCAAAATTTGCACCAATTATTTTTGCAATTTCTGTAAGTTTCATAAGATTATCTTTCTAAGGCTACTGCACCACTTCGAACAATCTCTTTTGGATTGTATCTCTTGATTGCAGTTAAAAAATGATTTACACGTTTTGGCTCATCTGCTACCATGGCTATGATGACGTTTTCACCTACATTTACAATCTTTCCATTATATGCTTCACATAAAGCACTTATGTCGCTAAGATTTTCAGTAATAGGAAACTTTACCATAGCCATTTCTTTTTCCACTAAATCTGCATGCTCATACACACGTAAAACTGGAATCAGCTTATGAAGTTGTTTTGTGATTTGCTCAATCACACGAACAGAACCTGAAGTTACAATAGTTAATCTCGAGTACTTAGAATCAGGAATAGGCGCAACTGTTAAAGATGTAATGTTGTATCCACGACCAGAGAAAAGGTTTGTGATGCGAGATAAAACACTTGACTCATTCACAACAATAACTGAGATTACTCTTCTTTCGCTACTTTCAGTCGTCATTATTTTGTCTCCTTTTTCTCTAATAACATCATGTTAAACAAGCTTCCACCTGATGGAACCATTGGCATAACATTTTCAAATCTTTCTACAATTACTTCTATAAAAGCAACAACATTTTTTTCTACAGCATCTTTAAGTGCTGCATCAAATTCTTCTTTTGTAGTAACTCTATACCCTATTCCACCAAATGCTTCTGATAGTTTTACAAAGTCTGGTTGCACAGAAAGATCTGTTTCACTATGACGCTTGTCATAAAATAGTGTCTGCCATTGACGTACCATACCGAGAAAGTTATTGTTAAGAATTACGTTAATAACCGGTATCTTTTTTTCAACTGCAGTCATAAGTTCTTGAACATTCATGAGAATTGAGCCATCACCGGTAAAGTTAATAGACGTTTTATCTGGACAAGCAGCTTTCACACCAATAGCAGCGGGAAAACCAAAGCCCATTGTGCCAAGACCACCAGATGTTATCCACTGATTTGGACGTGAAAATGGATAAAATTGTGCAGCCCACATTTGATGCTGACCAACATCTGTAGATATATTTGCAGAGTCTCCTAGAAGTTCACCAACTCTTTGTACAACCCACTGAGGTTTAATTCTCTCAGAGTCTTCGTGAAATATTAAAGGGTGAAGTTCAGCAAAGTCACTAATCGTTTGTCTCCAACTCTCGAACTTTTCATGTTTTATTTTAGATACGTGTTCTAACATATCCTTTACAACATTTTTTACATCACCAACTATTGGATAATCAGCATGTACTAGTTTTGAAATTGATGCAGGATCAATATCTACATGAATAACACCTGCATTTTTAGCAAATTCTGAAAGCTTACCAGTTACCCGGTCATCAAATCTAACGCCAAGTCCAATAACTAAATCCGTTTCACTCATAGCCATATTTGCAGCATATGAGCCATGCATACCCAACATTCCAGCAAGGAGCTCATCATCATATGATAAGACACCTCGTGCCATTAATGTTTCAACTGCCGGAATTCCAGTTGTATGAACAAACTCTCTTACCTCTGCTGTTGCACCTGAATTGATAATACCACCACCAAGGTAAAAAAGAGGACGCTTAGCTTTTGCTATAGCCTCCATAGCTTTCTTAATTTGACGAGGATTCCCTTTTGTATGAGGTTTATATGTCTCTAATTCCAGTTCAATATCATAGTTATATTCTGCAATTTGTGCTGTAACATCTTTTGGAATATCAATATGAACAGGACCTGGACGACCAGAGGCTGCAATATAAAAAGCTTCTTTAAGTACTCTAGGTAAATCTGCCGCATCAGTCACAAGGTAGTTATGTTTTGTACAAGGACGTGAAATGCCTATTGCATCGATTTCTTGAAATCCATCCGTACCGATAAGACTCATAGGTACCTGACCTGAAATGACTACCAACGGAACTGAATCCATATAGGCATCAGCTAAACCTGTTACTGCATTCGTAAAACCTGGACCTGATGTAATCATAGCTACACCAACTTTACCACTTGCCTTTGCATACCCTTCGGCTGCATGAATAGATGCTTGCTCGTGACGATTTAGGATATGTTTAAATCCATCTTGTTTGTATATCTCATCATAGACATTCATAATTGCTCCACCAGGGTAACCAAAAACTGTGTTTACACCCTCTGCGATTAAAGCCTCAATGACCATTTGCGCGCCACTAATTTGCATGAAAAGTCTCCTCTTAAAAATTATTATTTGAAAATTTTCTGATTATACTAAAATAATCTATATTTTAGGTTAAAAGAGAGGATATTGTGTATAAAGAATGCTAATCTAAGATTGATTGTACAATCATTGAAGGTCTCCACATACTAAGAGAGCCATTAGTTAGTAATTCCAAATTTAATTTCGAATTCGGAAATTTACTTATAAATATTCCGTAAAAACTTAAAATTTGATCTTGTAAACCAAAATTTAAAATATAATTCTTTATCCCTTCTTCTATGGTGAACTTATCTTTTTTTCTATCAATAGCAAGTTCTAATTGAATCATATAGCACCAACCTAAGATAGTACCAAGAGCTCTATATTTTGAATGTATGCTCATATATGCTTTTAGAGCATCTTCAATACCAGCTACATTTCCTTCTACTGCAAATCCATTTGCCTTTGTAAGATCTTTGTTCCATTGCTCTTGTAATCGTTTTCCATCATCTGTCGCTTGTAAAACATCTGATTTGTCAAGCATGTTGTATGCTAAAACAATATCTTCATCTTTAACTGCTTTAAAGAATTTCTGTTGAGATTCAATATCCGTCATGAGTTCTTTAACCTCAACTGTAAAATCAGGAAAATCAATGAGAATCCAAAGCATTTTTATTGCTGCATGTGTATTTCCATCATTCATAAGTTCTTGAGACTTTATATACAGAGTGTCCGCATAATTCATTAGAGTAGTATATTCAGGAAACTCCATTAAGAATGGGTGAAGTTTAATAAGTTCAAAAGTAATTTTAAAATCTTTTTGCCCCATAGCTATTTTAAATCTTTTATATACTTCCCCTTGTGTAAAAAGTTCCTGCATTAATTTTGTTTTATCACTTATCCCACGGTAAGGAGCAAGTATTTCACGTGCTTTTTCACTTCCTTTTGGATCGAGTGCATGTTTTTGAGCCAATACAAATGTTTTTTGCCACCTTTCTTCTAGAGCCTTATAAATAGGTGTTTCTTTATACATTGGATGTTGATTTACAATGCTATAAGCAAGAACTAATTTACCTTGCTTTGCCATACTAACAAACCTAGCGTAATCTACATATTCTAGTAATATTTCTTGCATGATTTTGTTTTTGAGAGGAATATTTTTAAAGTAAGAAAAAAGTGCTATTGCCGTTTTTCTATCCCCCTTTTGCAAGTACTTCTTTGCTTTAGATACAGTATTTTCCCAAAGATTTTGTACAAGAGCATATATTTCTGTATATTCCAAGATAGGATTCGTTTCAATATGCGCTTGAATTTGCTCATACTTTTTTTCTTTTAATAATGTCGTTATATGTGCTTCACCTTCATAAATATTATAAAAAAGTAGATCTCCATTATCACAAGATACGATAAGTTCTTTATTCACTTCATTAAATACTAGAGCAGTAATTGGATCCCTAAGCTTTATATATTTTTGAGATATTTGTTTATACGTTTTTAAATCATAGACTAAAATATAACCTAAGATAGTTCCAAGAAAAAGGAAACTATTATTTTGAGCACTTGTAACTTGTGTCACATCATCGTGAATTCCATCAAGTCTTGCCAAGACTTTTCCAGTACTGATATTCCAAATAATTGCTTGAGAATTTTTATCAATACTAAAAAGTCTATTATTACCTAAAAAAGCTATTTTCATCACTGGGTCTGAGTGTGCTTTTAACTTATGTTTTGAGGTCATCATAGTAATATTAAAAAGTGATATTGTTCTATCGTACGATGCAGTTGCCACCCATCTTCCATCTGGAGAAAATGCGATATCATTAACAGTATCTATGTGAAGAGGAAGAGTAAAAGCAAGTTTACCACTAAAAACATCTAACACAAAAGTTTTACCATCATCACCGCAAGAAAACATATATTTATTACTTGGATCAATATCTACACAAGAAACTGGACCATGGTGTCTGTCCAGTTTGGTAATTAGTTTTTTTGTTGTAGCATTATAAAGTCTAGATTCTTTACAATCCGAACTTAAAGTTGCCAAATATTTACCATCACTTGAAAATCTAACAACTTTATTTTTATATCTAAGATGGCTAATCTTTGCTTTAAAACCATCAAGTAATTCTAAGCTATCGATATCCAAATATCGAATAGTCGTTTTAGAATTAATAACTAAAAGTCTACCATCGTCAAGAATTTGCGTTTGTATAATTGGCTCTTTAAAGTTTTTACTTCTTATCACTTCCATCGTATTAGCCTCTTAAATATCCCTCTGATTTTAATACTTTTCGTATTTTATCTTGATGTTCTTCCCCTTTTGTTTCCATATGAACGGTTACATTAGCATCACCATATTCAAGGGATATAGATGTTCTATCGTAAGCAATATGGACTATGTTTGCATTTAATTCTTCTAGTAATTCAGTAAATCTTTTAAGTGATCCTGGCTTATCTATAAGCGTAACTGTTAGCATCATTTTTCTTCCAGACTTTAAAAGACCTTTTTCAATGATGACAGAAAGTAATGTAACATCCATGTTTCCACCACTTAAAACTACTGCTACTTTTTTGCCCTTTAGAGAGTCTAGCTTATTATGCATTAATGCAGCTACTCCAACAGCACCAGCACCCTCAACTACAAGTTTTTGACGCTCAAGTAAAAATAAAATTGCACTCGCAATCTCTTCATCATCTACACTAATACATCTATCTACATTCTTAAGCATATATCCCAAGGTAATTGCAGATGTATCACGAACAGCAATACCATCGGCAATTGTTCGAACACTGAGTGAATCAATAGGCTGTTTTTTATCAAAAGAGTTTTTCAATGCAGGTGCACCACTTGCCCCTACTCCAATCACTTCTATATTTTGGTTAAGTGATTTAAGTGTAAGTGCCATACCAGAGATAAGTCCACCACCACCGATAGGGATAACAACAGCATCTAGATCTTGAGCGCTCTCTAAAATCTCTAAAGCTACAGTACCTTGACCAGCAATCACTTCTTCATCTTCAAATGGGTGAACAAAAGTTAAAGAGTTTTCTTTTCCATATTTTGTTGCATACGCATACGCTTCATCATAATTTGTTCCAGCAAGAATAACTTCTGCACCAAAATTTTTAACACCATTCACTTTAGTAAGAGGCGTTGAATCCGGCATAATAATAACAGCTTTAATTCCAAACTTTGAAGCAGAAAGGGCTACACCCTGAGCATGGTTTCCAGCACTTGCCGCAACTACACCGCATGCTCTTTGACTTTCACTCAGTGTAGCTATCTTATTATATGCACCACGAATTTTAAAAGCACCAGTAACTTGAAGATTTTCTTTTTTGAGATAAACCTCACATTCACTTATTTCACTAAGATATGGTGCATACGCGAATGGTGTATTTACAACAATATTTTTGATGCGTTCTTGCGCTTTATAAACTTTTTCTAAATTAAGCAAAAGAGTCCTTATCTATTTTGTAGTTCTATCTTTGTACAGTGATTTTGAACAACTTTCATTCCGGCAGCTTTTGCTTTTTCTGCTGCTTCATTATTTACTAGTCCTAGTTGACCCCAAAACACTTTCACATCACCACGAGCTATACAAGCATCTGCGATAGCATCAAAAGCCTTAGGTTTTCTAAAAATATCTACCATATCAATTGCGAAAGGTATCTCAGTTAAACTTCTATATACTTTTTCACCAAGAATAGTATCTTCCTTAGGATATACAGGGACTATCTTATAACCATGGTTTTGTAAATATTTTGCTACCATATTACTAGCTTTACTCTCATCTGGAGAAAGTCCTAAAATTGCTATTGTTTTTACGCTGTCTAGTATATCTAACATTTCTTTACTAGTTGAATTTACACTCGGAAATTCGCACTCCATTATCTATACCTTTTCATCTTGATTTTTAAAGTATTATAGCTAAAAATAACAATAATTAGAATCAAGAAACAATCAGAATAAGACTGTATTAAATTCAATCCGCTATAATATCCCTACATACATTAGTCCATACAATCACTTAATTTAAGTAATTCTAATGAATATAATTAAACTAATAAAGAACTACTTATGAAAAAAATACTATTTACCATCTTCCTTCCTGTTGTGATTCTTGCACAGAGCTTCTTAATCTCCAATATACCTCTACCAAAAACGTATATTCAAAAC
This sequence comes from Sulfurimonas sp., assembly GCF_047622445.1. Lineage (GTDB taxonomy): Bacteria > Campylobacterota > Campylobacteria > Campylobacterales > Sulfurimonadaceae > Sulfurimonas. The sequence goes on along the minus strand of NZ_JBLHOE010000028.1, from coordinate 16,772 downwards.
CTTGACCCATATGACTGTGGTGAAGAATGTTTACAAGAATTTATAGATAGGGAAATGTTTTTTTCATTTCTTGCATATGCTGATACGAAGCTAGAAAATGAAATCCAAAATGAAGTAAGAAATATAAATATAGGTATACTTAACCTTGGTTCGACAATTATAAATACTAAATTAAAAATTGCTATTCTTTTACCTTATAAAAAAATAGGTAAATACTCTTCTTCAACTACAAATGCTTCATTTGCATACTTAATTACAAAAAACCAACCATTTGAGTTGAAGAGTTATAAAATTGAGAGTGAGAGTCAAGAAGATATTCATATGGCTTTAACAAATATTATTGAAGATGGATTTTCTTATGTTATTGCTCCATTAACAACGAAAGGTGCAGAAGTTCTTACAGAGCTTAATCCTCAAATTAACATCTTCTTTCCAACTATAAATAAAAAAGACTCTTCTAGTACTTCACCATACTTATATTTTGGAGGAATAGACTATAGAGCACAAAGTGATTTACTCCTAAAAGAAGCTGCTTCACCACTTATAATTTTTCACGATAATTCATCTATTGGTAAAAAACTGGCACGGTATGAAGAAAATACATTCTGCTATGAGATTACTCCAGAGACAAACGCTACAAATGAATTTGGTCCCTATATTGTTCCGGCTAGTAAAATAAGGCAAGAGGACAAAGAAGCCATAAAATTTTCTATATCAAGGAAAACAACAAACCTAGAGCATTACCTCAAAGAGAATGAAGATATCAATGGTTCCACTTGTATTATTAATACACCAATTGTTAAAACAAGTATGGTTATGTCTCAATTAACTTTATACGATGCCAATACTACAAATATTCTCTCAACCCAGATAAACTATGATCCTCTCATCCTTTCAATGACCCAGTATGTTGATAGAGAAAAAATGCTTATAGCTAATTCAATTACAGAACATAATAATGTTCTCATAGAAACAAATGCAATATTGAGTAATGATATAGAGTATGATTGGATTAACTATACTACAACTGTTGCAATGGATTACTTTTTTCACTTAATTACAAATGCTCAAAGAGAGTACAATATAGAGCTCATTAATCAGCAAATGAGTTATCCAATCGAGCTACTCAAACCTTCTCTTTCGAGATTTATTAAATATATTCCTACTCCGGAAGAAGTAGCACTAGAAGAGACTGAGGATTAGATCTTTCGTTTGAGAATCTAACTTTTGAGGCTTCCCTTGAAAGTTTATATAGGCAAGCGTTATATCTAATTCAAATATTCTCTTTTCATTTCTAAATATACTTTGATTCAAAATAAATGAAGCTGCTTTCATTTGTACTAGCTCAGTTTTAATTTCCAACTCATCTCCAAGTTTTGCTCCAGAAAAATAATTCGCCACTACCTTTCTAGCCACAAAATGACCACTTTCAAGCTCAGGGGTCAAGCCAATTTTAAAAAAACATTCACTTCTCGCCCGTTCACAAAAATTAAGATAATTTGAGTGATAAACTATGCCTCCTGTGTCTGTATCTTCATAATAGACCCTTATCTGCATGCTAAACCCCTTTGTATATGTCACTTACCAGCTTTTTATAATTTAGCGGACACTTAAACGGCTACTAAAATGTTTAAAACTGAAAGCTATTTTGATTATATTTTTTCGTATTGTACTAAAAATATTATACAAGTAGTTAAAAAGACAGAATCTGGTATCTGTGATAGCATGAGAATAATTCTTCTCTAAGAGTACATATAAAAAGTTTGCTTTACAATTATTATATTGAGTAACAAACCAGAAAAGTATTTTGTATATTAATAGAATTTTTCATAAGAAATTCCTTACTTTATATCCATAATACCTGAAGAAGATACACCAGAAAGTAATACCATCTCCCGATGCTATGTTGCTAAATCCTTGTTATTAAATTTACTTAAATCATTATAACCACAAGTACGAGCCATTACTTGCATAGCACTGTTAGATATGGCAATACTATCAGTACCAAGTGCCATAGCTTTAACAAAATCTATAGGAACACGTAAGCCACTTGTAATAATAAGTGTAACTCTACCACTAGTACCTTATTTATCTAGATATTTACGAGCTCTTGCAAGGGCTGGTATAGTTGGTACACTTATATGATTTCTAAACATCTCATGTGCAGCACCTGTTCCACCACCTCGACCATCCAATATAATGTAATCAGCACTAGCATCGAGGGCAAACTGTATATCTTCTTCGATATGATTTGCGCTGAGTTTAAAACCAATAGGAATACCACCAGTGATTTCTCTAACACGATTAGCAAAGTGTTTAAAATTTCAGATGTAGCAAGATCCTTAAAGGTAGGTGGTGATATAGCAGGCCGACCTTCATCTATACCTCTAACTTCTGATATCTCACCTATATTTTAGCTCCTGGAAGATGACCGATACATCTTCAAGTAATGCTTTTGTGGCCATTTGTGCTGTCATAATTTATAAATCATCCCAGTGAGGTAACTCGTTACATGGGACACCCATAGATGTCATTTGTCCATGGTAACCGAGTTGAGGGAGTCCTTCTTGTGCTAGTAGATGTATAAACTCTACAGTTGCTTTAGCTTTGGGTAACTCAGAAGTCTTCTCCGCGACACCTGGTCCTTCCTTACCAATACTACCTATAGTAAATTGTTCATGTGTGCCATCACAATAAGGTGCATTACCAGTATGCTTTCATGCACACAAAAAAGCTAGCCTTTTGAAAGAATATATCTGTACTAAACACTATAAATTACTCGTCAGTCCATTTTTGCTTGGCATGTGAATAATCACAGTAGGGTTTGTTTTTAGAATGCCCACAACGGCATAATGTATATTTGGTCTCTGAAAATCTTGTAGGTTTGCATCCACTAGAACAAGAGATTCCCTCAACACTATATGGACCATCCTTTACTATGCTTACCTTAGACACTTCTCTATTATCTAGATATGTTTTATTTTTGAATGTATAAGATAGTGCTCCGGAGGGACAAGTGTTGATTGTATTTATAATTTCATCTACACTATCTTTATCTGGATGTATCCAGTCTTTAGATTCTCCATCTAAAAAAACTGAAGGTAATCTTCTAACACAGCTACCTGTACCGGCACAGATAGAACGGTTGAAGTTGATAGTGATTTCTTTACCTTCATACTCATAAACAAGCTCTTTATCTATTTCTCTCTTACTTATGAAACCACTTTTTTCATGTTCTCCATCACAAAATGGCTTATTATTAGATGTTCCACACCTACAAAGGTATGCAGGAGACTCTGAGCTGATTATTTCTCCATTTTTTTCTAAAACAGGAGTATCAGTTTCTAAAATTAGTGGGCCATTTTCTACTTCTTGTATTGTATTTTTCATTTCAAAATTCCTTAGTAGTTTTATAATTTAAATATTAGCTTAACAAAAATAATAATAAATAATAAAACTTTACACTTCAATGACTTCTTCTAAATAAAAGAAGTTTTTCTTTTAACTCTCTAACATCTCTATAAAAAGAAAATGACTATTTTGTAAAGCTTTAATATCTAAACTTCGCTCCTGTATAATTTCCATAGCATCACCATCATCTAGAGTAACACCATTAACACTTGAACTTCCCTCAACCTGAATAAAATAAACTTGTCTTCTTACTTCGATAGGAAACTCTAAATCTTTTCCTTTTTCAAGTTCACTTACATAAATATTTACGTCTTGATAGAGTTTTACTTCAGCATTACCCTCTTGTGAAGAGACAATATTTAATAGCTTGTTATCTCTTTGATCTTTTGTGTACATATGCGAGCCATACAGTACTTGAAGATTTTTCTCCGGTGGCACTATCCAGATTTGTAGTAGTCGTAAATCTTTGCTTGTACTTTCATTATGTTCCGCGTGAACTATACCACTCCCGGCACTCATATACTGAACTTCTCCGCGTTTGAGTACTTCACTGTTTCCCATAGAATCCTTATGTGTTATCTCTCCATCAACAATGTAGGATATAATCTCCATATCGTTATGAGGGTGCATATCAAAGCCACTACTAGGATGAATTATGTCATCATTGAGAACTCTCATAACACCAAAATTCATATTCTCATAGTTTCTATACTCTGCAAAAGAGAAGTGAAAGCGACTCTCTAGCCAACCTAAGTTTGAACTACCCATATTTTCTTTTGGTAATTTCTTAAACATGATTCTTTCTCCTATTTATACTTTACTTAGCTTGAATTCCTTCAATAACTATATCGAACTTAACGGTATCCCCAACAAGCAGACCACCAGTTTCCAGGAGTTCATTAAAATTAATGTTGAAATCTTTACGATTTATCTTCCCACGAAGCTCAAATGCCAATCTTGTATATCCCCATGGATCTTTTACCGTGCCACTAATCTCTTCAACATCAAGTGTTACTATTTTAGTAATATCTTTTATAGTAAGCTCAAACTCTGCCTTGTCATCATTCTGCTTAAGAAACTTTAAGTGTATTTGTGGATATTTTGCAACATCGAAAAAATCCACACTCTTTAGATGTCCATCTCTTTTAGCTTCCATTGTAGTTAAGCTAGCAGCTTCAACTATTCCATTTATGGCAGAAAACTGTTTTGTTTTTTCGTCTATGCTAAAGGTACCACTAAATTTCTCAAAGCTTCCTTTAACGTTACTAATCATCATATGCTTTACTTTAAAAGCTACATCTGAATGGCTTGCATCAACATTATAACTTGCTGCATTTAAAAAACTTATACCTAATACTGCACTAAGTGCTAAACTTTGAACTAATTTCATTTTTCTTTCCTTATATTTTAGTGTAATTACTCTAAAATTATATGCTACTTAGAAAATAATGTCAAGAGTAATTACTCTAGTAGTAGAAATATATGACACTAAAAGTACTGTGAAATATTGATAAATAGGTGCATGTAAGGAATTGTAAAATTTATTGACTAACTAGAGTAATTGCACTATAATTTCAATATAAGGAATTAATATGTCAAGAAAAGAAGATATTTTAGAGGCTGCTCGTGAACTTTTCAACCAAGTAGGTACACAACCTTCCACTACAAACCATATTGCAAAAGCTATGGATATTAGTCCAGGTAATTTACACTATCATTACAAAAACCGTGAAGAGATTGTACGATTACTCTATATAAAGATGCGTAAAGAAATGACTCTCTCTGTAGATGGACTCCCAGAATGCATCGCTACTTTACATGAACATGAAAAGTTACTTATACAAATACAGTGGAAGTACCGCTTCTTCTTTAAAGAGATGCTTTCACTTTTTGCACGAGATTCTGAGCTAGAAGACACCTACATAAAAGATAACATAGCACATCGTAGACGAATACGACAAGTTATGCATAACCTTATACTCAATGAAGAGCTTGCTATTACTGATGAAGAAGATATAGACTTTCTTGTCGATTCTATCTCTCTATCATGGCAGTATTATAGTTCATTTTTACACACTATAGGGCAAGAGTTAAATACTGTATCTGTTCAAAACGTTATAAAATATACATCTGCGGCTATGAAGCCTTATCTTGTAAAAAAGTAGAACTAAATGCAAGAATATAACAAAGCAAGTGCCTGGTTTAATGACTTATATAAAAGAAAGAGAAATACTTTAGTAATATCGTAGTAGAAGATAATTTTAGATACAATTATCTAAAATTCTTATAAATCTAAATAGGTACTTATGTTCCAAAACTTAAAAATCATAACGCAAATCTTACTTACTTTATCTTTAGTGTTAACACTAAGCATTATGTTAGTATTCATTACAATTTCAAAAGTAAAACAAGTCGAGAGCATAGATATAAAATTGCAAAACTTACGAATACCAACAGTTTTACACAGTACAGCTATGATGAACGGAATAAATGGTTCACTTGCTGCATTAAGAGCTTGGATTATTTTAGATGATGAAAAATTTAAAAAAGATAGAGTTAGATCTTGGGATGAGGAGATTGCCCCAACACTTTTAAACATGAAGCAATTATCAAAAAACTGGACTAACCCAGAAAATATAAAAAGACTTCAAGAAATTACTTTACTCCTTGAAACTTTTAGTATATACCAAGAACAGGTAGAAAAAAATTTACATCAAAAAGAGATGGCCAATATACTTTTAAAAACTAAAGCAGCACCAACTGCGAGTAAAATAAAAGAGATATTATCATTAATGATTGATAATCAAAAACAACTTATGAATAATGATATTATAAATTTAAATGATATTATGAGTTCATTGAAAATATTTTTATGGAATGGACTTATACTAATAACGATAATCACAGTACTTATCTCAATATTCATGATAAGAAAGATAGATAGAAAACTTACTAATTTTAGAAATGGTCTATTAGATTTTTTCTCTTATCTCAACAAAGAAAAAAGCACTACTACAGTTCTTAATGATATTGGAAATGATGAAATTGATACTATCTCAAAAATAGTTAATGATAATATTCAAAATACATCTAGGTTATTAACAGGTCATGAAGAGATATTTACACAACTCCAAGAGCATAAAAAAGCATTAGATGAACATGCCATAGTATTAATAACAGATGTCAACGGAGAAATAATATATGTAAATAACAATATGCTTAGTATTAGTGGCTATTCTAGAGAAGAATTACTTGGAGAAAATCCTAGGATATTGAAATCTAAGGTTCATGATAAAAGTTTTTGGAAAAATATGTTTCAGAATATTAAGAACAAAGAAACATGGCATAGTGAAGTTTGTAACAAAGCAAAAGATGGTTCTATTTACTGGGTAGATACAACTATTGTTCCAATTCTTGATAAGAATTCAAATATAAAAAATTATATAGCGATACGATCTGATATAACACAAAGAAAAAAATATGAATCTGAGCTTATACAAGCAAAAGAAAAAGCAGAATTCTCAACAAATGCTAAATCAGAGTTTTTAGCAAATATGTCTCATGAAATAAGAACCCCAATGAATGCAATAATGGGATTTATTGGAATATTAAAAAAAGAAGAAACAGATACTAAAAAACTGCAATATCTTGAAACAATTGATAGCTCTAGTAAAAGCTTAACAAATATTATTAATGATATTTTAGATTTCACTAAAATAGAAAGTGGAAGACTTGCTATTGAATATATAGATTTTAACCCACAAGTTGAATTAAAATCTATAGAAGACCTTTTTAAAGTTAAATGTGAAGAGAAGAGTATCAATTTGTCAATCAAGCTCAGAGAACTACCAATATTTCTCAATGGAGATATATTAAGACTAAAACAAGTTCTAAATAACCTTTTGAGTAATGCAATTAAGTTTACTCAATCAAATAAAAAAATAACATTGGATGTATCTTATGATAATAATCACCTTTTCGTAAGCGTAAAAGATGAAGGCATAGGTATTAGTGAAGAATATCAAGAAAAAATATTTGAATCATTTTCACAAGCAGACAATTCTACAACCAGAAAGTACGGTGGTACTGGTCTTGGATTGAGCATCTCATATAATCTTATACAACTAATGGGTGGAGAACTCAAAGTTAGGAGTAATCTGGATAGTGGTAGTGAATTTTATTTTAGCTTGCCTCTAAAAACTGGAAAAGTAATTGAAAATAGAATAAGTACAAAAAAAGATATTGACTTTACACATCGTAAATTACTTTTAGTTGAAGATAATAAACCAAACCAACTTTTTATGAAAGTAATATTAAAAAAAATGAGTATAAACTTTAATATAGCTAATGATGGATTAGAAGCAATTGAAGCATTTAAAAATAATAAATATGACGTGATACTAATGGATGAAAATATGCCAAATATGAATGGGGTAGAAGCTACAAAGAATATACTTGGTATAGAGAAAGAACAAGGACTAAAACATACCCCAATTATAGCATTGACTGCTAATGCACTTAAAGGAGATAGGGAGAAGTTTTTAGAAGCTGGTATGGATGAGTATTTAACTAAACCTATTGATAAAAATATGTTAAGTGAAATGTTAGATAAAGTTCTTATTTAATAAAGAAGAATGCTATTTTCAATTCTCCTGTTGACACTAATCTCCATCAAATTAAGTTTTCCAATTATATTCATTCATGAGAGATGAAAGAATTTTGACAGCCATGCGACAGACTTTCCTTTTTCGTGCTGCTTATATATGACATTTTTCTCTTTAGAAGTCAGAATAGCTTTTCTTCCAAACTGAACACCTTCTTTGTAATCAAAAGGACATCTCCTCCTCGAACAAAGTCCATCATAATATTAAACTGTTGACGATCAGCTTCATTCTTTCCTATTTTTGAAGAAAGTTGAAAATCAAGAAGCCCTTAATTCGTAACAGACTCTTATCTTCACATTAAACCCCTTTATGTACGTTACCTTAGAACTTTTCTAGATTTAGCAGACACTAAATGTATTTACTAAACAGTTAAAACTCCATTACTACTTCTTTTGATTTTTGAATATAGAGTAAGGTATTAGTAAAACTAAATTGATCCACCTCTTCTATACCTGCTTCTTCATATTCCAATAAAAAGTCAAATCCGTCTAATTCAATGTTTTTAACTTTTTTTAAGTGAACAGCGTAGAGTAATAAATCAGCTAAATCACTAACTGGGATTATGTCCCTAAAATCTTTATTAAATTCATCTATATATTCATCACATATTCTTTCATTTGACATAAGGAGTATCCAAAGAATAATGTTGTCTATCTTTTGAGGTGCATTAACTTTCTTTAAAAAACTATTGTATATCTCTTTATTTTGAGATATTTCATCTAGCTGCTCATTGGCTTGTGTTATTAAAAAGTTGATTCTTACTTCATTGAGTTTCTCATTTTTATAACCATCTAGTACTGACTTTGCAATTTGAAATGTATGCATTATTCCTCTCTTTATTTAATATGTAATTATTACAAGATATTCTAAAATTTCCATTAATCAAACTAAATACAGAAAGTATACTTTGTTTACTTTAAATGTGCATTTTTGACGTAATCAAAAAATCACGAGAAAGTGTTATGTGTTTAAAATCTAGATATTTACAGCAGGAAGTATATAAACTCTTAATAAATAGTTGTATAATTATGGCATGAAGTACTTAAAAGACTTGCAATCAATCATAAATATCAATTCATATACGAAAAATAAATCTGGTGTGGATAAAGTAGGTAAAATTTTTGATGGCTGGATGGAAGAAATTGGATTTACCACTGAAGTCCATGAGCGAGCATCTATAGGTCATCATCGTCACTATGTATCTACCTATGTTAGCACTAATAAGAGACTATTATTACTTGGTCATCTTGACACTGTGTTTCCTGAGGGCAAATTTGAAAACTACTCCGAAGATGAAGAATGGATATATGGACCTGGTGTTTGTGATATGAAGGGTGGAAATATTGTTGCTCTAGAAGCACTTCGCCAAATAAGAGCAGATGGAGTCGAGATTCAAAATATAGATCTTTTACTTGTAAGTGATGAAGAATCAGGAAGTGATGATTCGAAGTATTTAACTGCAAAGTTAGCTTCAATGTATGATTACTGTTTTGTATACGAAGCTGCTGGCGTAGAGATGGAAGTTGTAACTGGTAGAAAAGGTGTTGGTACTTTTTTTGTAGATATCCAAGGTAAAGCCGCACATGCTGGGAATCATTATGTAGATGGGAATGATGCAAATCTAGAAGCTTCTTATAAACTCCAAGAATTGGTGAAGTTAACAGATCTAAAAAAAGGCACCACTGTCAATGTGGGAAAAATCGAAGGTGGAATTGGCGCCAACACAATAAGCCCACATGCAAAACTAACTTTTGAACTTCGATATAAATTCCAAGAAGAAAGAGAGAGAGTTTTACTCGCAATCAAAAAAATAGTAAATACTTCCTATGTAAATGAAACAGTATCAACACTTAGTGGCGGGATACAAAGAGATGTAATGCAAACCTCATCATCTTCACTTAAACTCATCAAAAGAATAGAAGGTATTACATCTAAGGAGCTAAAATCAGAAGAACGTGGTGGTGTTAGTGATGCAAATGTAGTAAGTTCAGAAGGTGTTATTACCCTTGATGGTTTTGGACCATTTGGAGACGGGGATCATACTATTCATGAAAGAGCAAATAAGCAAAGTTTTATAGATAGAATAGATTTGAGTAAACAGTTATTTCAACATTTTATTCAAAATAAAAATTTTTAAAAAGGAAAATTTAATATGTCAAATAGAAAAATTGGAATGTGGCTTTATTCAAATGGTGGCGGAGATAAAATTGCTAAAAAGATAATTAAAAAACTCCAAGACAGAGATATCGAAACTTTAGATAACATAAGTCTAAGACAAGCAATAGCAAAAAATGGCCATATTTTATACCATGATATAAAGCTTGATAAACTTGACCTTTTCTTTTCATATAATGCAGGTGAACAAACACAGTACCAAACCTATTTATACCAAGCATTAAACCGCGTTATTCCAATGATTAATTCGTATGATTCTTTTGCATTAACGGAAGATAAATTCCATACATCATTTGTTTTAAGAAACCATGGTATACAAACACCTGACTACAAACTTTGTCATAGAGATGATGCTGATGAACTTAAAAAAATAATCAAAAAATGGGATAAAATGGTCTATAAACCAACTGATGGTTGGGGTGGTCTTGGGCTAACTAAGATAGAAAATGAAGCGACTTTAGATATGTTGATGCCATTTTTAAATCAAATGGACTTACGATATTTTTATGTTGAAAAATTTCTTAAGTATGATAATACAGATTTTAGAATTGATATTGTCGATGGTAAATTTGTTTCATGTTATGGAAGAAAAGCCAATGGAAGTGATTGGAGAACAAATATTACTGCAGGCGGTAGTGTATTTATGCGTGAAGCAAATGATGAAATTATTAAAATTGCAAAAAAAGCGTGTAAGGCAACCGGTGTAGATATTGGCGGTGTAGATATTATTTATGATTTGGAAAAAGAAGAGTATGTGGTTTTAGAAGTAAATGGAATTCCAGCATTTGCAACACCGGAACAAGAAAAGATGGGATTAAATTTTAATGAGAAAAAGATAGATTTAATTGTTGACTTAATAGACAAAAAAACAAAGAAAAAAGGATAAGGTATGCCAAAAAAACAGAAGCTTCCAAAATTAGGATTTTTATACTTAGATTATGTAATGAGATTTTTCGATTACAGTAACTTCAAAGGCTGGCCAGACAAAATAGAGGCAGTTACATACCATTGGAAAAATGATAAAACTAGATTTATAAATGAAGTGAAGAAGAAAAATATTGATGTTTTAGTTGGAAATATTCCAGCAACTGCATATGAAACTTTTAAAGAAATTGCGGCAGAACTTCCACATGTAAGGTTTGTTCCCTCTATAGAAAGTCAATTTTGTAACAAGTCTAAAGAAAATGTAACACTTTTTTGTGAAAAATATAATGTTGCTGCTCCAAAAACACTTATTACATATGATGATAAAGAGGCAGATGAGCATTTTAAGAACTGTCATTATCCTCAAATAGTAAAAAGAAGCTATGGTGCATCCAACTATGGAGGCTACTTTGTTCATAAGGTAGATAACTACAAAGAAGCAACACAGCTATTCGCAGAGAAAAAATATAAACCAGTTTATACACAAGATGCTATTCCTCTTAAAGATAGTGGAGATATTCGTGTTATGCTCATTGGTCATAAACCCGTGTGTGCATTTTGGAGATATTCAGGTGCTGGAGAGTGGATAACAAATACTTCTCAAGGTGGAGACATGTCTTATGAGAATGTACCAATGGCTGCTCTAGAACTTGCAGTACAAGCTTCTAAAGCAGCTAAGGCAGAATATTGGGCATGTGATATAGGAATTGATGAAAACACACAAAAAGCATACATAATTGAATGTGCAACAGCTTTTGCAGCATTTCCATACATTAGAGATTGGATTGGTCAGTATGTTATGTGGGACTTAAGCGGTGGTAAATTTAGACTTCCTCATGTTCCTTTATTTTCTTGGGAAGAACTAGGAAAAATGGACCCATCAGTTTTAAGAACTCTTAGACATCTTTACTTCGCAAAATATGAACCGTCTGTAGATGGTACATACTGGTTAGAAGACAAAGGTAACATTGATATGGAATTAACAGATGAGTCAAAGCCTTCGGATGTTCCTCCATCCATAGAACCTCCAGTTGCAGAAGATAAACTTCCAGAGATGCTAAAAGGAGAAGATCAAGTAATGTCATCTCCAATACCAGAAGTAAAATTATATTCTACAAAAGAAGTTTCTTTAACTGAGTTAATGACTTTAGAAGGTATGGAAGAAGATGTAGCAGTTACTATAAAAGAGTTAATAGAAGAAAAAGGCATAACTACATTTGAGCAATTAAAAGAGCATATAAGTAGTTCGATAGAACATATAGAACTATGGGCAAAATCATTTAAAAAATAAAATAGTGTAAGGGTAGATATTGAGAGAACAGTATAGTTCATATAATGAATGTGTAGAATTTTTTAATGAAGCACAAAAAAGTAGACCAAATCTTTTTAAAGTACAAACCATTGGTAAAACATGGGAAGATAGAGATATTGTAGCAGTTAGTATCACAAAAGATGTAGATACAAATAAGGATAAACCAGCACTTTTTTATACAGGAACTATTCATGCAAGAGAGTGGATTGGGATAGAACTTTCACTTAGTTTTGCTAAGTATATTCTTGAGCATATAGATTATGATCCTCAACTAAATGCAATTTTAGATAGAACAACTTTATATATGGTTCCATGTGCAAATCCAGATGGATTTGAATACTCTAGAAAGCATTTTTCTTTTTGGAGAAAAAATAGAAGAAAAAATGCTGATGGAAGTTTTGGCGTTGATTTAAACAGAAATTTTGAAATTGGTTTTACTCCAAATAAAGATACTACATCAAATGTATACTCAGGTCCATTTGCATTTAGTGAACCAGAGACTGCAGCACTAAGAGATTTCGTTATAGAACATAAGAATATTACTATAGCATTGGATTATCATTCTCAGGGTAATGTTTTCTTCCCTGCACATAACTTCATTCACGAAGATGCCGAAGATGCCATTGACTTAAACCTTCTAGCTGGAAATATGGCTGAAGAGGTAAGAAAGGAATCTGGTCGTGAGTATGGTGTTCATATGGGTAAACCACCAGTTCACCTTATTTCAGGAAGCGGTAGGGAATTTTACTACTCACTAGGAGCACTTTCCTTAGTTGCAGAAGTTGGAACGAGAAACATTAGTGACTACAAAGAACACATGAGTGAAAATATAGATGAAAACATTCCGGCACTTATGTTTGCTTTGGGTGAAGCAAACAATTATGAAAAAGACGACTCAATTCCAAGAGTTGGAAATTTTATAGCTACAAGTGTAACTTCAAGAGAAGTTGAACTCTCTTGGGAATATATAGATGATGAAAGTTTATATTATGAAATTTATCGTTCAGATAAAAAAAAGGGTTATGCACAGACTTCAAATAGAATAGGTATGACAAAGCTAAAGACTTTTACAGATAAAAATTTACCAGCGTCTACAAATTATTATTATTATTTACGAGCTGTTTGTAAAAGAAGATACATTAAATCAGCATTTGCACAGATGTGTGCTGTAAGAACAAATCCAGCTGATAATATGTTTTCTAAAATCTTGTACCCAGCAGCTGATAAAATAGGTTATGTTGGTGAAAAAACAAAGAAAAATACTGAACATTTTGGAAATAATTCTGTTTTTGTAGGTATATCTGAGAAAAAAGGTGAATGCTATGGTGTATGTGGATTTTCCTTATCAACAATACCTGAGAATGCTGTTATCACAAGTGCTTGTATATCATTTTACCCTATGAATAGAGTTGCTGTTCAAATTGAGAGTTTTGGTGAATGGAGAGTTGGTCAGATAGATGAACGTGGCATAGATAAAATCGATAGTTTTGATGAAATTAAAAATGCTAAAATCTTAAGTTATATAGATAGACCAACAAGTTCACCTCAATTAGCGCAAGGTGTATGGAGGAAGTATAAGTTTGCAAATCAAGAAATTGAAGTACTCCAAAAATCTTTAAAAAGAAGAGAAGCATGCTTTAGGATGGAAGGACCTACATCTTTACCACTGAGCCGAGCTTCACAAATGATGCAATGGGACATTGGATATGGAAAATTTAGCGGCGGTCTTTCATACAGACCCAAGTTAGATATATCATATACTATTAATGAAGCTAAAATTGATTTGAAATCTTCTTCTGAAATTACTGTATCTAAAGAGGCCATTGATGAATCAAAGTTAAAAGTGGGTTACGATAATAATGGTAATCAGGAATATGGATATATGGAGTTTGATTTATCAAACCTTCCCGAGATGGATAATACAGTAATCTCAGATGCATATATTGATATAGAAGCAAATAAAGTAAATGCTTTAAATGAACTTCGTTTTCATATAGAGATGATAATTCCTTGTGAAGGTGAAAAATCTTATGAAAAGATTAAAGATAGAGAAATCATTGAACGTATAGGTTATGACGTGAGTGTATCCGATATTAAAGATAGTTCTAAACACCGGTTTGTTTTTGATAAACATGCAATCGGGGAAATGTTAAAAAATGCAGATCAAACATCAAAAGCTGTTTTTGTCATTTCTGCTTCATCTCAAAAATCATTTTGTAAGTCTCAAGATGTAAGTTGGTGTGATACTAAAAGAGTGAAAAGACCATCTTTAGTTATAAATTATATTAAAAAAAGAAGAGTGGCGCCCGAGTGTGTTGAGAATCTTAGACATAGTATCTCAGATGGTATTATAAAGCTTGAATGGGATATACCAAATGATGATGGATACCAAGGTGCTATTGTCATTAAAAATCCTTTTAGAGTGCCTTGTTCACCATATGATGGTCAAAAGCTGTATGGTGGTATGGATAACTATACATACGACAACTATGGAGATAAAAATATACATAAATACTATGCAGTGTTTTCGTATGATGATGTGCCAAACTTCTCAAAGGCCCAATTTATTGAAATAAATCAATAGTATAAAGGGCTATGTTATCATTAATTATGACTTAGCTTAGCCTTGTATACATAATCTCTTAAAGACACTATCTTATAAACTTAGATACAATGGTTATATCAAACAGTCTTGACTGTTTACATAAATTAAAGTGAGGATTTATACAATGGAAATTCGAATATATTTTTGTGCTGTACTATACAACGAGGACTCTGAGATAATTCAGGTGTCTGATATTAAAAGAGAAGCAACTGAACATGGTGTAACAGATGTTATATCTAAAATTCAAAACTCAAAAACCACGTTATCGGCTTTATATAAAGATGGTTGGAGACTAGTTCAAGCTGTTGCTTCAACTGAGACAAATGGATATAGACTTTTTTTAGAGAAAAATTAATTTTATTTCATCTATTTTTTAAGTAGTAAGTTCTATACCCCTTTTAGGGGTGTGTTAAGATATTCACTAAGTAATGTTTAGGTTTCGTATAAAGTTACCTGCAATATTTTTACTTCTTGCAAGAAATTGTTGTGCTATCTCCGGTTCATAAATTGTGTTAAGAGTTTCAAAAAAAAGCTTTAACCATTGCTCAAACGCTTTTATACTTAACTTGTCTTGTAACTTAACATGAGGAGCAAAGGGATTACCTTTATATGTAAAATCTCCCAAAGCGATAGAAGCCCAAAAATCAGTTAATAATTGAATATGTGCTTTCCATGTAACACTTTTTAAATCTTTACCTAATATATCTATAAAGATTGGCCCTATTAAATCATCTTTTATAACTTTTGTATAAAACTTAATGACTAAATTATTTAAATTTTCTTTTGTTACTTCATTATGCAGCATATTTTTATTAAACCTTTTGATATTTATTTTTATTATAGAAAATTCTAACATAAAAGATATTAGCCATACCAATGCAATCTATTTATTTTTCAACTGTTACCTATTCAAAAGTTTTGAAAACATCGTAAATTCAAATATCTTCTGTAGTTTTTTTAAATATAACTTTCATATTTTTTAATTCCATCTTGTATATAAGAAATCTTACCTGCTATCTCACTATCAGAAAAGTAACTTGAAGCTTCCATTGTTAGAAAATTATCCGATATATTGTATGTAGTAAAATACGATTTATTCTCTAAATTCAAATTGTTTAATAGTTTCTGTAGCATTACATATTACTCCCTTGACCTAGTATAGTTTTAATTGACGTAGTCATTCTATGGAATAAATAACTAAAACTTCTACTGCTAATGATGTTACAGATGAATGGGTAAAATATATTGAAATATTTAGCTCTTCAGCTATCCGCATAACTGATTTTATATACAAAGGTTATTCATGGAGTGAGATAGAAGGAATTTTTAAAGAAGCAATCCATAATAGGAAAGAAATACAACTAAAAAATTATTAACTTTTTCTACTTATTTATTACAATAACCCATTAATATTCCAACTATTAGCTATTTCTTTTTTTAATATTACATAACATGAAATCGTTGCTAAGAGTCGTTATACGAAAAGAGTATACCCCAAGGATTAAAAATACCCCTACCTATTGAATTTTTTGAAATCAGTTATATAATTAGTACATAGTTTGAGTATAATGGCCTGAAAAATCAAGACAAGTTTTCAGCTTAATTAATTTCCACCTTGTATTGTTACCTTACCCTACATTTTTAATAAATTCAAGATACATATTCATAGGTTTTTGATAAC
>NZ_JBLHOE010000027.1:0-42127 GCF_047622445.1 Sulfurimonas sp. | reverse complement strand
CTCTTGTTCTTTGGCGGACGTTCTCATGATGCAGTTGGTTTAATCAAACGATTGTCTATGCTCTACCCAAAGCAAAGAATTGTAACGTTTAATTATCGTTCTTATGGAAAAAGTGGAGGTACTGCAAACGAAAAAAATATTTTTAAAGATGGAGTGCAAGTAGCTAACGCTGTTCAAAAAAACTATGGAAATTTTTACATACTTGGCTTTTCTCTAGGGTCGAGTGTATCAGCATATGTTGCAAGTAAAGTCAAATGTTCAGGCGTATTTTTAGTTGGGTCTTTCGATACCATAGCATCTTTGGCACGAGAAAAATTTGTTGAAAGAAGTATTTTCCCTATGATAGATTTGAGTAATATATTTAGATATAAATTTGATAATAAAAAGCATGTTCAAGGTATTGATGCTCCGACGTATCTTTTTGTAAGTCGTGATGATGAAACTACATATATTCAAAATGCTAGAAAGTTAAAAGAGTGTATTAAAAATCTAATATTCTATAAAGAATATGATGACCTTTCTCATAAAGAGTTACTTTGGGATGAAAATGTAATTAAAAAAATTAATGGAGTGATGAAATGATGGAAGTAGGATTTTTTTTAAAGAAAACTCTCTCGTATTTTCTAGAACCTTTTGGTATGCTTATGTCCATATTTATTATCGGCTTGTATTTTTTATTTACTAAAAGAGAAGGTTTTTCAAAGATATTTCTGAGTTTTGGATTTATGCTGATGTTTTTATACTCTTATCCTCCTTCTTCTAATTTCCTAGTTGCAAATTTGGAAAATCAGTATCCTAAATATGACTATAAAACACATGTTAAATATATCCATGTATTGGGAAGTGCTCACAACACTGATAAAGAACAACCTTTATCTTCTCAAATTGGAAATGCAGGGATTAAAAGAAGTCTTGAAGGCATAATTATTCATTTAAAATGTAAAGATTCAAAAATAATATTTACTGGCTATGAAGGTAAAACCAATACGGCTAATGCTCAAATGAATACTGACTTAGCAATAGCTCTTGGTGTTAACAAAGATAATATTATTACTAATGCAAAGCCAAAAGATACAAGAGAAGAAGCAGAGTTTACCAAAACTATTGTAGGAAAAGAGCCTTTTATATTAGTAACTTCGGCGACACATATGCCAAGAGCTATGATGTTGTTTGAATCATTTGGCTTACATCCAATTCCAGCACCCACAAACTTTTATAAGAGTACATTTAAAAGTTATTTTAGATTGCCAAATGTAGAAAGTTTAAAAAACTCACAAATAGCAATGCATGAGTATATAGGAATTATATGGGGTGAATTAAAAGCTAGTATTTTACTTTAGTTTCGAATAAATCCATGCTCCAAAGGTAAGTAAAAGATATAGACCACCTATAAAATAAAGTTGTTCTACTTGCGTTGTATACTCATAGTATATGATAAGTACCATTCCACTAAAAAGTCCTATCATAGCAATTATAGTTATGCTAAGTGATGCATTAGTCTTTTTATATATACGAAAGTTAGCGTAAGCCATGAGTAATGATACAAGTAAAAATGTTACGCTACTAAATTCTAAGATAACTTTTAAATCGCCAATTAAAATTAATAAAAATGACAAAATGGACATAGTTACAATAGCGTAAATTGGGATGTTGTTTTTTCGTTTTGCTAAAAATGAAGGGAAGTAACCATCGTGTGCTATTACAGACATTTGTCTTGAAGCTCCAAATAATGTTCCACTAATAGCGCTACTTGTTGCAAGTAAAGCTCCAAGAATCACTAAGTCTGTACCCCAATGACCTAAAATTTTATCAGCTCCTGCTGCAAGTGCGTATTCTTGGTTTTGAATAATTGACTCAAAAGGTATAGCTAGTATCGCGCCTAGAGAAAGTACAAAGTAAATTATCATAGCAAGAGTCAAGGAAATATAAATAGACTTAGAAATATTAACATCGGGATCTTCCATCTCATTGACTGCGTTAATCACAAGTTGAAATCCTTCAAAGGCTACAAATGTAAGTGAAGCAACGATAAAAATCGAGATTATACTGGACTCAGAGTTATTCTCTATGAGAGTAGGGAGTGTTGTATTCGCATTGTTTATCAAAACAAAAGAAATAATGCTCAGTATAATGAGTTTTGTATAGACCATAAGGTCTTCAAGTTTTCCCATACCCTTAACACTCCAAATATTTACAAGTGTAAATATCAAAATGATTGAGCCGGCAACAAGTTTACGTATGGTGTCATTATCAGCAAAATCAAACCCACTGATCGCATAGGATGAAAAAGTATAAGCATAGAGAGACAAAGTACTTATATAGCCAAACATAACCCACCATCCAACAAGTGAAGCACTAAAGGGAGAGTTTGGGAAGGTCTTTTTAAAAAAAGAGTAGGTAGCACCTTCATCTTTATAATACACAGCGAGTTTAATGTAAGAATATACGGCTAAAAAAGCTAAACAACCACCAATGAGAAAAGCTAAGGGTGTGTATACCCCTATCATAGACACAGAGATACCTAAAACAGTAAATATTCCACCACCAATCATACCACCAAGGGCAATGGCAACTAACTCTAGAAGACCAAGATTCTTGTTTCGTTTTCTATGAATATTTTTGTTCAATGAATCGCCTTTTTTTGAAAGAGTAGATATAAAATCACGCTTATCCCCGCGCTTCCTAAAATCATAGCCATAATAACTATCTGATATCTTACTGCGATTAATGGACTTACACCAGATAAGATTTGACCTGTCATCATTCCTGGAAGAGAGACTAGCCCAACTGCTAGAAAAGTATTTACCTTAGGAATCAATGAAGTTTTAAAAGATACCTTTCTTGCTTGTTCATAAGAAGAAGTTTTTGACTCTGTCTCAAATCTCTCTGCTGCTATTGCAATGGCATTCATACAGTTGGCATAAATCATACCAGCAATGGGTACTACATACTTTGGTTCGTAAAATTGCGTTAAATCTAAAACGAATTCAATTACGATAATAAGGCTCAAAGTGCCACTAAGAGCAATAGAGACTAAGATACTAAAAAAAGTATGGATATTTTTGTTGTTTATATTTCTAAAGGCTATAAAACTAGACATGATAATCATAATGGAGATAATTAACAAACCAATATACCAATCATTGTTTTCAAAGATATATATTAAAATATATCCAATGACAAGTAATTGAACAATCATCCTGAGTGTGACATATATAATTTCAGTTTTATTATCTGCCCATTTATAGTAAAAATACCACACGATTGCTAAAGGTAATAATATATAAATGATGTTTTGGGCGGGTATGAGTTGCATTTAGTTTATTCCATTTTATATATAAGCGCCAATAAATTCTTTAAAAACCAACAACAACCCAGTAAACAAAACAGCACCTATAACAAGATAAAGTGCATACTTACAACGAACAATATTTAAAAAGTTTTGTATTCCAAAAGCTCTTATAGTCAAACTGAAACTTACAAATCCACCTACAGTACTTGCAAGTGCTAAACCACTCACTCCCATTGGTGAAATGAGTGATAATGCGATAACTATATATGTAGCTAAAGAGTAGGTTGCTATTACAGCAGCTTTACCTTGCATCTCTTTGGCAAATAGCCATAGTACAAAGAGTTTTTGTAAACCAAATGGAATGAGACCTATCATGTACATTTGAAGTACTGCGGTTGTGTTCGCTGTATCGGCACTTGTAAATGCGCCACGTTCAAAGAGAAGCCATGTAATCTCTTTAGCTAATACAATTCCACCTATAGTACTTGCTGTAAGTAAAAATGCTAAGAACCAAAAAGCTTTTGACATAAACTCTTTTGCTTTAGCTTCATCTTTATTCTTTATGTATCTAGCAACTCTTGGAAAAAGTGCTACTGCTGTAGCTATAGCAAAAAGAGCAAGGGGGAGTTGAAAGATACGGTTTGCATAGTAAAGGTAAGAGATAGAGCCTGTAACTAAAAACGAAGCTAAGAAGGTATCTAAAAAGGCACTCACTTGAGCAGTTGAATTTCCCCACATTGCTGGAAAAAACTGTTTGGTAAAGTTACTTGTATCTTTTTTGATGATTTTTGATTTAACTCTTAGGTATTTAAATCCACCAAGTAAAATCTTAGAGAGACCATATTTATATATAGCGAGTATATGTACAAAGAGTTGTAATATACCACCAACCACAACACCCCACGAAAGATAGTAAACTATTTCACCTTGAGTTTTGTCTTGTGAGAAGTATAAGGCTAAGATAAGAGATAAGTTCAGTAGGGCAGTAGAAAAAGCACTTGTAGCAAAATGGTGTTTGTACTGAAGCATAGTACTCAAAAATGTTACAGCAAAAATAAGTGGTAAATACCAAAAGTTTATGGCTACAAATGGCGCAGCTAGTTCTATCGTTTTTTTATCCAAACCTACTGCTATAGCTTGTGTGGCTAAAGAGGGTAGGAGATTTACAAGAAGTGTTAAAAAAAAGATGATGGATAAAAATACTATAAAGATATTTGCAGAGAATACACCCTTGTGTTTAGACTTAGCAAATGCAGGAATAAATACTTGTGTAAAAGCACCCTCAGCAAAGATACGACGAAAAAGATTTGGGAGTTTAAAAGCGATGAAAAATATGTCACTATATATGTTTGCACCAAGGACTGAGGCTGTTAAAAGGTCTCTGAAAAATCCTAGTATTCTTGATACTAAAATTCCAAAACTGTTGGTAAATATTGCTTTAAACATGGGCTTCTTTAAGTTAATAATATAAGTTTTACAAAATTTTAACAAAACTTAGGTTAAAATGTAGACTTTAAAAATTTAAATATTATTTTGGTGAATTACATATGGCATTATTTGGCTCGAGTGAAAAGACAACATCAACATCGTTATCTAAAAAAATTCGTCCTACAGTTATGCGAGTACAAAATGTAGCGAAAGAACTTTTAGCTATTGCCCAATCCAACAACGTAAAAGTTGACACTATTGATTTTAATATTTTAGAAATACAAACATACACTCGTATGAATGATGGTGTGAAAGAGACAGAATGGGAAGAAATCTCTAAAGATGAGATTTATGAACTTGATGATGCCAGTGCCTTACTAAATCCATATTTTCAAATGAAACAGATGTATGAAGTTGAATTTTTCACTAAAAAAGAAAATTCAACTTATGAAAATTTCAGATTAGCCATCGGTGCAAATGCTACCAAATGTAAAGTATATTTAAGCATTAAAGAGGGTTCTGAAATAACGTATAATGATAGACTTTCCAAAGAACTTGAGCTAATGATTAACAAGCACAAAGTCCGTGTTGGAATCTTAATCCATATATTTGATGAGATGCTCGGTGAAGCAATCTCGAAATTTATAGCACAGGTAAGAGTAGAAGAAACTATAAAGTATGATAAAAATGAGACAATTCTTATAGCTGAGTCCTACGAACCAACTTGGACAGTGAATGATAAGCTTATCATGCATTATGATAAAGAGGAAAAAACTGACGATCATCATAAGATAGACTATGCTTCGAGAGGTTTTATTAAAGCAGTTAAAAAGGACGAAATACTTATAGAGTATATAAAAGCACAAACTGGTAAACCTGGACGTAATTGTCGTGGCGAATTTATGGCTCCAAAAGAAGTTGAAGAAGTAAATCTACCAACTTTTACTGTAGATGAAACTATTAGAGAAGACGATACACAAAAATCGATTAAATATATTGCAAATGAAAATGGTTATATCTCTTTTGAAAATAATGTATATGCTATTAAAACTGAAGTGGATATGGGTGAAATTAGTTTTAAAACAACTGGAAACATTACTTCTGGACTAGATTCGGATGTAAATATAAATGTGTCAGAAAAAGATGTAATAAAAGATGCCATTGGAATGGGAATGGAAGTTGAGGTTACCGAGATAGAAATTGAGGGTAACGTAGGTTCTAATGCAAAGTTACGAGCGATTAAAGCAAGTATTAGTGGTCAAACTCATAAAACAGCTGAAATAAGAGCAGATAAGTTAAAAATTAATGTACACAAAGGTAGCGCGTATGGAAAGCAAATTCATATTACGAGACTAGAACATGGTATTGTTGATGGAGATATTGTTAACGTATCTCAAGCACTTGGTGGAGAGATTAGAGCAAAAGAGATAAGCATTGAAATATGTGCTTCTCACGTCAAAGCAACAGCTTCAAAATTTATAGAAATAGCTAAGCTCCAAGGAAGTGAAAATACATTTACCATTGACCCATTGTTAAAGAAGTCAGCCAAAGCAGGTTTGGATGAAAATAAAGATGAAATTAAAAACTTAAAATTTGAAGTTCAAAGTACTAGAAAAGATGTTGAAAAATATACTGACTTAATAAAAGGTGGTACAGCTTCTTTTAACGATATTAAAAAAAGACTTATTTATTACAAAAAAAATGCTATAAAAATGCCTGATAGTTTTGTGAGAAAATATAAACAATTTCAAAAAATGCAAGAACATCTCAAATCACTTGAAGGTGCCCTTAAATTTAAAAAGGGTGAATTAGAAATTTTAAGAAGTAAAACTTCAATATTTCAGGATAATATTATGGACGCGCGTATTATTAATAGAGATAGATGGGTTGGCTACAATGAACTCATTTTTAAAATGATTGAACCAACAGTTGATCTGAGTTATAAGCCAAAAGAAGGTTCAGCAGGTAAAGTATTTGGTCTTGTTAAAGTAGATGAAGGCGAGTTCGAAATACAGGTTTTAGACGATTGATAGTTGGTCTAAATGGTACGCTAAAGTATAAAGAACCAGCTTTTGTTCATATTGAAGTAAGTGGAGTAGTCTATGAAGTTTTTATATCGCTTCAAACATTTTCTGCCATAGAAAACGATAAAGTGAGTTTGTATATAACGCAGATTATTCGTGAGGATGCACAGCTTCTTTTTGGGTTTTTAGAGATGAGTGAAAAGAAAATGTTTCAAAGACTCATAAAAATTAATGGAGTAGGACCAAAGGTCGCAATGGCGATTTGTTCTACATATACGCCAGCTCAGTTTGCAGTAGTCATAAACAACAAAGACATGAATGGAGTTAAGAAAGTTCCAGGAATAGGTCCCAAGAGTGCAGGACGTATTTTGGTTGAACTAGCTGGTTTTGATATTGAACTTGTTGGGTCAACTGAAGCTCCTGTCTCTCAAGCCTTTGCACAAGCGAGTGAGGCGTTGGAATCACTCGGCTTTACAAAAGCAAAAACATCAAAAGCTCTTAGCTCATGTAGTGGTAAAGATACCGCTTCATTGGTCAAAGAAGCTTTGAAATTATTACAAACAATCTAGTCTCAAGCTTACGCTTGTAGCTTTAGTGCAAGGAATTTGAAAGGGACTTGTCCATTTCAAAGGAAACAAACAACTTATATAAGGAAATATATTGAAATTAACTATTTTATTTGGGGGTGCAAGTTTTGAGCACGAAATTAGTATTGTAAGTGCTATTACGCTCAAAGCTAAGCTTCAAAATTTTGATTTAAGTTTTATCTTTTGTGATCAAGATCATTCATTTTATTCTATTGACACATCAAAAATGAAAGCAACAACTTTCTCAAAAGGCGAGCATAAAAAGATGCCTCGCCTTAGTATAAGTAATGGTGCATTTCTAGAAAAAAAGATGTTCTCCACTGTAGAACATAAGGGGACAGTATTAAACCTTATCCATGGAGCTGATGGTGAAGATGGAACTATTGCATCACTGCTTGATTTCTTTTCTATAAAATACATTGGACCACGGGTAAATGCAAGTGTATTTTCTTATGATAAAAAATATACAAAATGGCTTTGTGAAGCAAAAAAAATTAAAAGTGTTGCTTATGAAATGTTTTGCTCAAATGAACATAAAAATATAGATATGTCTTATCCTGTAATAGTAAAACCAGCAAGTTTAGGAAGCTCTATAGGAGTAAGTATAGTTAAAGATGAAAGTGAACTTGATTACGCTTTAGATGTAGCCTATGAGTATGATAAATCTATTTTAGTGGAGCCATTTATAGAAGATGTAAAAGAGTATAACCTTGCTGGATATATGGCGAATGGGAAAATTGTATATTCTATTGTCGAAGAACCTCAAAAAGAAGAATTTCTAGATTTTGAAAAAAAATATATGGATTTTTCAAGAAGTGAACAAGTTTTAAAAGCGGACATCTCTGAAGAGTTAGAACTAAAACTAAGAAATACTTTTGATAAAGTATATAAAAATATGTTTGAAGGTGCACTTATCCGATGTGACTTTTTTGTTGTAAATGGTGAAGTACTTTTAAATGAAATTAATCCTATTCCTGGATCTATGGCGAATTATCTTTTTGAAGATTTTGAAGGTGGCTTAGAAGCTCTTGCCTCTTCATTACCTCATGGTAAACGTGCATCCGTGAACTATGAATACATTCATTCTATTTCATCCGCAAAAGGTAAATAGTAATGGCTGTTAAATCACTTCAATATAAGCAAAATACTTTTGATATTAGCTATGAAGTTGTAAATCCAGAGGCAAAAGTAGATTTAATTGTTCTTCATGGATGGGGTTCAAATAAGAACCTTATGAAACAATCCTTTGCCCCTCATATGAGAGGGTTCCGTCATATCTATATAGATCTTCCTGGATTTGGAAAAAGTACATGTTGTTTAGCTCTTACTACTGCTGATATAGCAAGAATTGTTGAGATGTTTATGGTACTTATAAATGCTTCAAAAGATGTAATATTAGGACACTCTTTTGGTGGGAAGGTAGCACTTTTACTTGATCCTAAAGTACTCGTTCTTGTAGCAAGTGCAGGAATATACATCAATAAACCTATAAAAATTAAACTAAAAATCGCACTTTTTAAACTAGTGAAAATTTTTGGATTTGCAAAATTACGTTCTTTTTTTGTTGCTAAAGATGCACAGAAATTAAGTGAACCAATGTATCAAACTTTTAAAAATGTAGTAGATGAAAACTTTTCTGATAAATTTGCAGATTATGCAGGAAAAGCACTTATATGTTGGGGCAGAGAGGATACCGCGACACCTTTGTTCGCGGGTGAAAAAATTCATTCTCTTATAAAAGATTCTCGAATGAAAGTATATGATGGTGATCATTATTTCTTTTTAAAGCAATCAGGTGTAGTAGCTAAAGAGGTAGAAAGTACTTTTTTAGAAACTTTGGGTAACTAACTATGGATAACTATGAGATACTCGTTGCTTTTGTTACGAATGCATTACTTGTAACACTTCTAGGTTGGTACTTAATTACAAACCTGCAATGGTACGACTATAAACTTTCACGTGTTATTTTAAAACATCATAAAGCACATTGGCATGTACTCTACTTTATTATCCCTTTTATTGCGTACCATACAACGGGACAGTACTTTATAATCTTTTTTTATTTTGCAGTTGTTCCCTCTATACTTATTTGGTATAAAAAGCTTGATAAAAAACTTGTTTTGACATGGCGTGTTAAAAGATTTTTGATCCTTGTTATCTCTTTAGTTCTTTTTCAAAATGTTCTTTGTACTTTAAAGGATGCATGTGAAACATATGGTGTATTTATGCCTTTAGCACTTGCTTACATTGGTAGTACTATGATGGAAAAATTTCTTTTTCTTACGTATAAAAAAGAAGCAAAGAAGAAACTCTCAGAGATGAAAGACTTACAAATTGTAGCAATTACAGGTAGCTACGGAAAAACAAGTATCAAAAATTTTGTAGCACAGATTTTAAGTAAAAAGTTTAATGTGTATGCAACGCCAAGAAGTGTAAATACACTTGGTGGAATTATGGGTGATGTAAATAACTCTTTACCCGAAGATACAGAGATTTATGTATGTGAAGCAGGAGCACGAGAGCGTGGAGATATTTATGACATCACTACTTTTGTGGAACCTCAAACAGTTGTAGTTGGAAAAGTCGGCGCGGCACATATAGAGTACTTTAAATCCTTACAAAATATCATCGCAACAAAGTTAGAAATTATGCAGTCTCCAAAGTTAGAAAAGGCTTTTATTCATACTTCTGTAACAGATGAACCTCATGACAAAGTTACTTTTTTTGGAAATGACATTTCCAATATAGAGGCTACTCTTAAGGGAATAGATTTTGATTTAGAACTTAATGGTGAAGTCCTTAAACTTCATACTGATATATTAGGCGAATTTCAAACGATGAATATTGCTGTAGCTGCAAGAATTGCAAATAGCTTCGGTATGAGTAATGAAGAAATCATTAAAGCTGTTTCAAGATTAGAACCAGTAGAACATAGACTACAGATGATAAAAGCTGGCGGAAAAATCATTTTAGATGATGGTTACAATGGAAACATCGATGGAATGCTTGAAGGTGTAAGACTTTGTTCTTTACATGAGGGTAGAAAAGTTATAGTTACTCCTGGCCTTGTTGAGAGTAGTGATGAGCTAAACTTAAAACTAATAGATGCAATCAACGAAGTATTTGATATTGTGATTGTAACAGGCGCACTTAATGCACAGCTTTTTGAGAAAAACCTAAAAGTACATAACAAAATCATGCTAGCAAATAAAGCGGTACTTACAGAAGTACTAGGAAGTCAAACCAGGGCAGGAGATATTATTCTTTTTGCGAATGATGCTCCTAATTTTATATAAGTTCAAATCTATAAAATGATAGATAAACTCATAAAATACCTAGGCTACTTTACCGCTATTATAGTAGCAGTATTGGTACTCTTAGTAGTGTACGATGCAACTGCCCGCTATCTTTTTTCAACTGGTTCTATTGCGCTTCAAGAGTTAGAGTGGCATCTTTTTGATGTTATCATTCTTTTTGGAATTGCCTATACTTTAAGAGAAAATGCACATGTTCGTGTAGATATATTTTACGCTTCTTATAGCCAAAAAACTAAAGCACTTTTAAACATTATCTCTTCACTTTTTTTCATTCTTCCTTTTTCTGTTTTGATTATATATATAGGTATTGACTTTGTTGCAATGAGTTTTACTCAAAATGAAGCGTCTTCAAATCCCGGTGGTTTAGAGTATCGCTATTTGGTAAAAGCTCTTCTTCCTTTATCTTTTTTATTTTTATCACTTCAAGCTTTGAGTGATGCTAAAACAAACTTCACCACTTGGAAATCATTATGATAGCCTTGTTTATGTTTGCTGTGGTTTTAGTTCTTCTTCTTGTTGGGATTCCTGTTGCTTTTGTATTTGGAACTGTTTCTATTGCTTTTGCATTTTTGATTCCTGAGCTTGGGTTTGAAGTTTTTGAAGTGCTTCCTTTTAGAATATTTGGAATTATGTCAAACACTACTCTTATGGCTGTTCCTCTTTTTATAGCGATGGGTTTAGTCTTAGAAAAATCAAAAATGGCAGAACGGCTTTTGATTTCGATGAGTGCACTTTTTCGTAATGTGAGAGGTGGTCTAGCAGTAAGTGTAGTTCTGGTTGGTGCAATGCTAGCGGCCTCAACAGGAATAGCTTCTGCAACTGTTGTAATGATGAGTGTTATTGCACTTCCCTTAATGTTAAAAGCTGGCTACGATAAAAGTTTGGCATCAGGAACAGTAGCAGCGAGTGGAACACTTGGGTTAATTATTCCACCTTCAATTATTTTAATTATTCTCGGTGATGTCATGAGTGTGAGTGTTGGAGATTTATTTAAAGCTGCTGTTTTACCTGGACTTGTATTGGTTGGTTTATATATAGCTTATATTTTGATAACAGCCTATCTAAACCCAAATGTAGCTCCAATTGCTAAAGATATTAAAGATGTGAGTATGAAAGAAATTCTTATTTCTATAGTACCTCCCTTACTTCTTATGCTCTGTGTATTAGGAAGTATTTTTGCTGGGATTGCATCACCCACTGAATCGGCCGCTTTTGGAGTTGTGGGTGGATTGTTATTGTCTTCTTTAAATAAGTCACTTTCATTTGAGATGGTAAAGTATGTAACGCAAGAGACGGTGAAATTAAGTGGAATGATTTTCATGATTCTAATTGGTGCGACTGCATTTTCACTTGTCTTTAATGAACTTGGTGGAAGTGATTTAATCCTAGAATTTTTCAGCGAAGATATTGGTAATGTTTGGATGTTTATAGGAATTGCTATGTTGAGTATATTTATACTTGGTTTTTTTATAGATTTTATAGAAATTTCATTTATAATCGTTCCAATTTTAGTTCCAGTAATGAATGCTTTTGGGATAGATCCTCTCTGGTTTGCAGTGTTGATTGCGCTAAATCTTCAAGCATCCTTTTTAACGCCACCATTTGGTTTGTCTCTCTTTTTCTTAAAGGGTGCAGCTGGAGATACGATAAAAACACTTGAAATCTATAAAGGGATTGTTCCTTTTATATTTTTACAGCTTTTGGCTCTTGGACTTGTTGTACTTTTTCCAGACTTAGTATTTGCATTTTTATAATTGGAATTCTCATAATGAAATAAGGTATACTTCTAAAAACTTAATACAAGGAATAAATATATGAAATCTCTACTAATACTAGGCTTAGTATTTACTTTTTCTACTGCGGATTATATAAGCAAAAAATCTTTAGCTTGTACAAGCATGCAGGCAATAAAACAAGCGCCAAGAAGCGAAGGGGAAAGTGGATTAGATATAACATTATATGCTATTGCACATGATTGTGTAATAATTTCTAAAAAAGATAAAATCACAGTTGTAGATTATGAACTCGGATCGAAGGCTCTATTTCAGTCTATTATATATAAAAAAACTGGACAAAAACTATATATTATGAGAAACAACCTAGTTATTGAACAAGCTGGAAAAAATAATATTTTTAAGTTTTAGTTAGAAGTTAGCCATTAGTATTTAAGGTACTTGAATACTTGTATAAGATAAGAAAATATTGACTATAGTTTAATTTTATACTAAATTAATGTCAATAATGCTATTTTAAATAATATATATATAGCTTCTTTCATTATATTAGTGTGATATAATTGTTATATACGAAATATTAATGAGGTTTGGTAATGGTAGAATCAAATAAAACAAATGTAATTAAGCCCATAATTATTGCAACGGTAGCTATGCTATCACTTTTGTTTTTTTACATTCCATATATTACCGATAAGAATTCGATTGAAACTGTTACGGCAAATAGTCTCAATTCTGTTAAACAGATTAAATTAACGAGAGAATATTATGTTGAAAATGTCGTAGAAGATATAAAAAAATATGCTCCCGATAAAATCAAGTTTAGTTATGAGCATCAGGGTGTTAATGGGGTTATACCTTTACCTACTACTACAATTCATGATTTAAGTAAAATTTTTAGTGAGAATACAGGGATACAGTATAATCTTTACAGTGATTATCCATTTAATAATAGAAAAGAAAGGGTCTTAACTGAGTACCAAAAAGAGGCTTTACTATATTCTAGTCAGAATCCCGAAGGGATTTATATAAAAAGAGACAGTATTGATGGAAAAGAAGTTTTAAGAGTAGCTGTGACAGACTATATGACGCAAGACTCCTGTGTTAAGTGTCACAATACACACCCTGAAAGAACTTGGGAGAAAAATAAATGGAAACTAGGAGATAAGAGAGGGGTTATAGAAGTTATTACACCCTTAGATAAAGAGATCGCTGCAAACAACTTAGTGAAGTACTCTATTTTAGCACTTATATCTCTTGCAATAGTTTTTTTACTAGGATACTTCTTTTTTATATTTTTTAGACGAGAAAAGGTACTTGAACAAACAATTGATGATACAAATGTAGCACTGGAAAATGAGATAGAGGTGTCAGATACTCAAAGGTCTCTTCTTGAAGAACATAAAAAAGCTATTGATTTATCTGCGATAGTTTCAAAAACTGATATTGATGGCAAAATCAGTTATGTAAATGATAAATTTTGTAAAATAACTGGCTATAAAAGGGAAGAGGTTTTAGGAAAAACACATGCCATTATAAATCATGAAACTAATCCCAGAAAAGAGTTTAAAAAATTATGGAATATTATATTATCTAAAAGAGTTTATAAGGGCACGCTTAAAAACTCTTCAAAAAATGGAACAGATTACTATATTGATATTACAATTGTACCAATACTAGATAAAAAAGATAATATATTGGAGTTTTTAGCCCTAAGTTATGATGTTACGGAACATGTTCAGGCTTTAAATTATGCGTACACAGACCAACTCACAGGTATTGCCAATAGACATAAATTTGAAGAAGTATTTATATATCAATTAAAACAAGTAAAAAGAACAAAAAAATCTTTTTGTCTTGCTATTTTAGATATTGATTATTTTAAGAAAGTGAATGATACCTTTGGTCATCTTGAGGGAGATAAGGTTCTTGGTAGTATAGTAAATAGTATTTTAATGGATATAAGAGAGACTGATGCTTTTGCTAGATGGGGAGGGGAAGAGTTTATTATACTTTTTGATAATGCTGACATTGCAAATGCAGAAAGAGCTTGTGAGAAATTTCGACTAATTATTGAAAATCTTGATTTAGGAATAGTAGGAAATGTAACTGCTAGCTTCGGAGTTACACAGTATAAAGAAAATGATCTTTTAGATGAGATGATACAAAGAGCAGATACAGCACTTTATAAAGCAAAAGACAGTGGACGAAACTGTGTACAAGTTAACTAAAAGTTAGTAACCAATAAACTCACTCTCTATGTAGTTTATGGCTTCTTTAAGAGCTTGCAAGGCAGTGGTATTGTCTTTATCTAAGTTCTCTGTTGCAATGATCTTTATTTTCTCTAGGTAAAATTTCAGTTTTTCTTCTTCACTCATCTATAAATCGATTGCACACTTCTTCAGTGTTTCTAAGTCTACAAGTTTAAGTATGTTTTTATGTGTAGAGTGTATAAAGATTTTTACATCAACACCTTCACTTAATGCTCTTAAAAAACTAGGACCATTTAAACACCAACTCTGGCCAGTTTTGACTCCAGGGAAATTATACTGAGGCATTGGTGTAGATAAATCATTTCCTGCTTTTTTAGAATATGCTAAAAATTCTTCTGTTGCGTAAATACATACTGTATGAACACCTTCATCTTTTGGTCCACATTGACATGAACCTGTACGAAAATAACCTGTCATTGGGTCAAGGCTACATGGTTCTAAAATACCGCCAACTGCATTAAGCTCTGTCATTTCTTTCATTGTATAGTGTACCTTTAAATTTTTCTATGATTTTAACCAATAGCGTTTAACTTAAAATAAATATATACTTAGCACGCTAAAATCAAGAAAAAATATAAGGCTATATATATGAATACTATTTCAAAGAACGATGCAATAAAAGGTGCTTTTTATGGAGCTATAGTTGGAGATGCCCTATGTTTAGGTTCTCACTATGAATATGATGCTCAAAAAATTTACGCAGCATATGGAAATAAGCCTATAGAAAAGTTTATGTCTCCTGGTGAAATGATGGGTGGATCAACACACGGAATAGGTTGGGGCGAGAGAAATTATCATCCTGGGAAGAAAGCAGGAGGTACTACAGACTATGGCGATTACAATATTTTAGTTTTAGAACATCTTGCACAAATTGCCGAACCTGCCAGAGCTTTTGAAGTTCAAGCTATTCTTCCTCATTGGATGAATAGATTTGAAAATAATTGGGGTTCATGGATTTGTACTATGACTAAAGAGACGTATGCTCAAGTAAAAGAGGGTCGTCCTGTTACAAGTATTGGTGGTATTTCAAATGCAATGGCAATTCGTCATGTTGCCGGACATGCATACTACGAAAGCGAAGAAGAGATAGCAGACTTAGCTAGAAAAACAATGTTTACACATAGAAGTGAAGAAGCGCTTAGTGGCGGAGAGTTCTTTGCTCGTGTTACGCATAGAGTGATTAACGGAGAACATCCTCGTGACGCGATTCAAAACGTTGCTGTACATATGAGTGAGTTTATTCAAGGTAAAGTTGCTCAAGCTATTGCAAAGGTTACTGAAGTAGAAGATGAAAACTCAGCACTTTCAAAAGAAAAGTTTGCTGATGATTTAGCTGTTACTTCTATGGCACGACTTTGGGACATTGGAAGAAGTGAACCTATACGTGTTGGTAAAGCAAGCCCGACTGAAGGAACGCTTCCATCTTCAGTATATTTTATACTTAAATATGTAGATAAAGAAGATGGACTAAATAGGGCAATACAAGCAAATGCAATGGTAGGTGGAGACAATGCGTCTCGTTCTATTGCAATTGGTATGGTTCTTGGTGCATATAGCGGAGTAAACGCGATTCGAAAAGATTGGTTAGAGAGTTTAGAACAGTATGAATACTGTGAAAATTTACTCTCGAAGTTACCATTGTTGAAAAGCTAATTAATTAGCTTTTCAATCTTATTTTTCAGGTCTAGTCTCATTAAATGAGAGATGTCATAATTTGATTAACTATGATATTAATCTCATTAATATCTTTTGCATCTTTGCTCATAAATGTATCTATTTGATTTTTTATTTGAGTAAACGATTCTTTTTGATTTTCCAAGTAGTTCTCAAAAGCAATTTGTGGAGACTCATCGACTCTTTGAAATGTAAGCACCTGTTCCGTATAATGAACGACAATATACTCAATATACTGTAATATTTGATAACGAAGAGTTTTTTCATTTTCTACTGATATCTCAATACTATCTAATGATGTTATCATCTCTAAAATTTTAAACTCGTTAACAACAATATAAAAAAGTCGAGCAACATTATCAAAGGAGTGGGATGATGTTTCTTTAACCATGATTGCTGCTACAGCAAATCGCAAATATTCTATAGCAGAAAAGAAAAGATTAAACTTATGGTTATCTGGTAATATTTTAACAAAATCAAATTCGTGAATCTTACTAAGAATATCGAAGAGACTCTCTTTATAATCAAGAATATGGTTTACATCCACTTGATGCTTGTTTAGATATTTTAGCATCCACCTTGTAGAAAAGCTAAGTGTTCTCTCTATCTCAGATAGTAACTTATACTGCTGCTTTATATCCATGGAAAGATCGTTTCTAAATATTTCATACCGTATATCATTTGCACCAAATAGTTCATTTGTGATTAGGTATGATTTTATTTTTAATAAAAATTTATCTTGATGTTTCTCTTCATAGTTTGCTATAAAAGTTGTACCTTGAAGGTTGATAACAACATCTGCGATAACAGTAGCTATAATTTCACGACGAAGCGGGTGATGAGATATTTCGTGCTCATACGCACCAACAAAGGTTCTTGGAAAATATTTAAATAGATACTGTATTGCAAAAGTCTCATCTATGAGAGTTGATTCTAAGAGTATGTTTTTTATAAATATTTTAGAGTATGAGACTAATGAGCTTATCACAGGTCTTACAATCGAACCCATTGGGCATAACACCTCATTTATATTTTCGTTTTTAGGTATGTGAAAATCTTTTCTGCTAAAACTAGGAAGATTGTTTTCAAGAACCTCTATAGTAGATAAAAAATCAGCTAAGTAAGTTTTACTCATTTTTGCATCTTTAGATATAACTAATGTTTGATGATAGTTATTCCATAAAACGAGGTTCACTACCTGTTCTGTTAAATTTTGCAGAGTTTTATCGGCATCTTCTTCATTTAAAAGATTTTTTGATTTTATTATATTGAGAAGTATTTTTAGATTAACTTCATGATCAGATGTATTTACACCGGCTGCATTGTCAATACCGTCAATATTTATTTCACCACCACCTCTAGCATACTCAATACGAGCTTTTTGAGTGAATCCTAAATTTCCTCCTTCACAAACTACTTTTGCCTGAAGTTCATGTGCATCAAGTCTAACTGCCTCATTTTGTTTATCACCTAAATCTAAGTTGCTCTCATCAATACTTTTAACATAAGTTCCTACTCCTCCGTTAAAGAGCATATCAACTTTCATCATGAGTAATTTTTTAGCTAACTCTTCTCCACTGAAAGCTTTTTTTGTGCTTCCTATCATCTTCTTTATCTCAGGACTTGGTTCTATGCTTTTTGTAGAGCGAAAAAATACACCGCCACCTTTAGAAATCAGCTCTTTTTTGTAAGCACTCCAGCTCCCGTCTTTAGCAGTAAAAAGTCGTAAACGCTCTTCATAGCTTTTAAGTGGATCTGGATCAGGGTCTATAAATATTTCCTTATGTGAAATCGCAGCTATAAGTTTAAACTGTTTTGAGTAGAGTAGTCCATTTCCAAATACATCGCCTTTCATACTTCCGATTCCGACAATTGAGATTGGGGTTCGTTGAATATCAATACCTTTTTCAATAAAAAACCTCTCTGTTGAGATGAGTGCACCCCGAGCAGTAATTCCCAACTCTTTGTGTCCAAAGCCATTACTTCCTCCACTTGCAAAAGCATCTCCAAGCCAGTATCCTCTTTCTATTGCTATGCTATTTGCAACATCACTCATACTTGCAGTACCTTTATCCGCAGCTACCACAAAATACGCATCATCACCATCATAGGCTACAATTTTCTCATTCCTAAGTATTTCTCCATCTACCATATTGTCTACAAGGTCAAGCATGTTATTTATAAAGGTACTGTAAATAGTTTTGAAAATATCTTTAGTAATTTCAGATTTATCTTTGTGGATAACGAATCCACCTTTTGCACCATCCGGGATAATAATAGAGTTTTTACCCTCTTGCGTAATCATAAGTGACTTTATCTCTTGGCGATAATCTTCATGTCTCTCACTCCACCTCAGTCCACCACGACTAATCTTACTCATTCTAAGATGAAGACCGCTAAAATCAGGGTGGTATACAAATGCTTCTATATTTGGCTGAAGTCCTCTTAAGTTTTCCGAGTAGGTTTTAGTGTCTATTTTGAATGAAATAGCTTTAGAATATAAAAAGTAGTTTGTTCTTAGGAGGTTTTGTATCAATGCATAAGTCAATTTCAGGATTTTATCGTCCATAATATTTGGAACTTCTTTAATCTTTTCCTCTATACTGACCTCAAAATCCTTCAGTGTCTTTTCACGCTTAGAAAGCTTGGGATTAAATTTTGCAAGAAAGTACTCAACAAAGAGTTTGGAGATTTTTGAATACGATGTAATAGTCTGAAGTATAGTGCTGCTACTTAGTTCAGGTACTGATTGATCTATATACTCAATAAATGCGCGAAGAAGCATTATCTTTCGTATAGAAAGATTCTCATTATATACGAGTGAAAAAAGCTGACATCTCGAAATTATTGTTCCATTTAAAGAATCAGATATAACCTGTTCTATATTACATTTTGATTTACTAATATTCTTATTATCTTCAATCTTGATATTGAAACGGTTTATGTAAATATCTTGTTTATTCTTAAGTAGTTTATATGCAATTTCATCTATGATATTAAAACCAAAATCATGTAATATTGGAACAATAGAAGATAGATAAAGTTGAGAGGTTGCATATATATTTATAGAGGGTTGTTTTATATCTTCTGAGATTTTGGTAATGATGTTATCTTTTATTACCCTTTGGAAAAGTTCATCATCAATGTTCAAATCATCTGTTGAGAGCAGTTCTGAACAGACTGCATTAAGGGAAGAAGAGGGCATGTTAATCCTTTTATATTGATATCTACTGAGATTGTACCATTATAATAAATAAAATGTTATTTAAAAATGTTATTTAAAATAAATTTGTTTCAGCTCCTTTACTCGAGAAGCTTATTGTGGAGGTAATGAAGCATTTTTTGTGTTACTTTCATATCTTGATTATTTATATGTAACTCCCATAACTGCTCAGATAGATTATGGATACCCTATTATTAAATTTTATTATTTCATAATTAATCAAAAATTAAGCTATTCTCATATAAACTTTTATAAATGACCGATGGTCAGTCATTTATAAAAAAGGTAAAACGATGGCAATAATTGTAGACAAAGTACAAAAACGACAAGATATAGCACTCTCGTGTAAAGCTCTTGTGCTAGAAAATGGGATGAAGAATTTAACAATTGCTCAACTTGCTAAAACGGCGGGTGTGGGGAAGGGTACTATATATGATTATTTTAAGAATAAAGAAGATTTAATTTTTGAGATAGTTTACTTTCTAATGCAAAAGCATTCTGAAAAATTAGAAAAGGAGATAGTTCTTGCAGTATCCACTAAAGATAAGATAAAAGCTTTCGCTCGTTTTTTCTATGATGAAAATGAGTATGAACTTAGAGGATTTTATAAAGAGTTTATGTCTATAGCTTTATCTTCACCAAATGAAGAGATGCTAGAGTTTAATGCTCAATGCTCAACTCGTTATCAACTTTGGTTTGGCGAGATTATCCAAGATGGAATTGATAAAAATGAAATTATTCCACATGCAAGAAAGTTACTCAAAGGTTTGTTTGCATTTGCTGGTGGAATGTTTCTCGATGGATCTGCAACAAATAATCTAGATACTTTAGAACAAGATCTAAATGAGTTTATAGATGCTATTTTTATATTAATAGAGGTGAAGTAGATGTTGAAATTTATTGTATTGGTTCTACCAGTTTTTATATATGCAGAGGGTTTAAAGTCACTCTTAGATTACGCACATCAAAATAATCAACTGGTATCTTCAAAAGAACTTACCCAACAATCAAAACTTCGAGAAGTTGATTCAAAGAAAAGTGCTTATTATCCTACCGTTGATGTTGGTGGGTTTTATCAAAACTTGAATGAAAAAACTACTGGCTTAGCAGGCGATACATATAGTGGTTTTGCAAAAGTTGGAGTTGATTTATATGATGGTGGAAGTAAGTCAGCACTACTAAAGCAAAAGAGAGATGAGTATAAAGCATCTTCACATGATGTGTCGGATATGAAAAAAAGTATCTCTTTGTCAGTAATGCAAAACTTTTTTGGTATTAAAAGTTTAGAGGCGACACTTAGTTCAAGAGAGGAAGCTCATAAATCCCTTAAAGCACAGCTAGATAGAATGAATGCATTTTATGATGCTGCTTTAGCAACAAAAGATGATGTTGACAGACTCCAGGCTGCATATGACACAAATGTATATGAGATGGAATCGGTGAAGTTGCAAATTTTATCTTCGAAGTTAAACTTATCTTTACAAGTTGGTAAGAAAATTACGAGTTTAGACAAATCATCATTTAATGAAAACATAGAAAATAATCTTGAAGTAATGGATGCTATACAATCATTAGAATACTCAAAACAAGCGTTGCATAATTATTCAGAGTCTATAGATAGTGCTTATTATCCACAGATTCGTTTAGAAGATACATATAGTTTATATAGTTACTCAGATACAGATACATTCCACCCAAAAGGTGTTGATAATCAAAATAAACTCATGGTAAGTCTCAATCTTCGTCTTTATGATAATGCAACCTTGAAAAGTTCAAAACAAGCCGTTGCTATTAGTTCTCAAGCCCTCTCTGCGCAAATAGAATATAAAACACTAGAGCAAGAAATGTTACACGAATTAGCATTAGCAAGAATCAATACGAATAAAATAAAAATTAAAAGTGCTTTATCTGCGTTAGAAGCGGCAAAAAGTGCCTTTCATACGATAGAGCAAAAGTATACGGCAGGAATAGTTGATAATGTAGCCTATCTTGATGCTTTGACTTCAAAAACTAGCGCGATGTCTTTATATGAGACATCATTAAATGATGCTCAAATAGCGTATGGACAGTATTACTACTATGCAGGAAAAAATTTAGAGGAGTTTATAAATGACTAAGGTTTTATTAGGATTACTAAGTGTAATCATGACACTCAGTGCAGGTGAAATATACGCAACATTTACAGTTGCACCTGAGCAAAAGGCAATGCTTGCATTTGATGCAAGTGGGATTACAGATAGGGTAAATTATGATGTATCTGACAGTGTTAAAAAAGGTCAAGTTTTAGCTTCACTCAATAACCGTGATTTTAGAGCTTCATTAGAGATGGCAAAAACGGCACTTAAGTTTGCTAAAAAAGATTATGAAAGACAACTAAAAGTTCAAAATCTCATTGATGCTGGAAAATTTGATACATATGCATTTAAGTATGAAAATGCAAAAAATGAAGTGGCATACGCACAAGCAAAATACAACAAAACTTTTTTAAGAGCTCCTTTTAATGGGGTAATATATGAAAAAGATATTGAGATTGGAGATACTGTAAGTGGTATGATGCTCAAAACTGTATTTAAAGTTCAGAGTAAGAGTAAAAGAAAACTCATACTTGGTTTTGATCAAAAGTATCATCAAAGTGTAAAAGTAGGGCAAGTCTTTAAATATGGAGTTGACGGAGATTCTAAAATATATGAAGGTGTAATCTCTAAAATATATCCATTTGCAAATAGCTCAAACAGAAAGATAAAAGCAGAAGTAAAAGCGAAAGATTTTGTTGTTGGTCTTTTTGGTGAAGGGTATATACAAATACCCGATGCTAAGTAGGGCACAATGTATAAATTAGCTATAAACAAACCAATATCTACACTTATGTATGTAATAACATTGGTTATATTTGGATATATGAGTTTCAAGTCAATGCCATCAGCATTATTTCCAAATGTTGATTTTCCTATGGTTACTGTACAAACGAGTTATCCTGGTGCTGAATCTAGTACTATAGAATCTCAAGTTACAGATAAGATTGAAGAAGCAATCTCACGCATCGGTGGAGTGGACAGTATCACTTCAACAAGTAGTGAGGGTATGAGTGTTGTTATGGTGAAGTTCTTTCTTGAGCGAGAGATTAGTGAAGCTACTAATGATGTAAGAGATAAAGTTTCAGCAGTTATTTTACCAAGTAATGCAAAGACTCCCCTTGTAAGTAAACTAGATATTGGTGGGGCATCAGTTATCAATATATTTTTAACGTCTAAAGACAATGATATAAAAAACTTGATGCTCTTTGCAGATGAAAAAGTAAAACCAAAACTACAAAAGATTAATGGTGTTGGGGCAATTAATATTATTGGATATAAAGATAGAGAGATAAAAATATTTCCAGATCCAAAGCTTTTAAATAAGTTTGATATTTCTGTATCTGAGCTCAACTCCATAGTATCAGATGAGAATGTAAAAATTGGCGGTGGGAAGCTCATCGCAAAAACAAAAGAGTTTATTTTAAAAACTAAAGCAGATGCTCTTAGTGTTGAAGAACTTAAAAATATAAAGATAAAAGATCATATTAAGTTAAAAGATATAGCAAGAGTAGAAGATGCCCTTAGTGATGCAAAAAGTTATGCTTCGTACAATGGAGTAGAAGGGGTAATGCTCGAAGTTCAAAAAATCTCTGGAACGAATACGATAGACATTGTACAAAAGGTAAAGGAAACAGTTCCATTACTTAAAACAATGGCAGCAGATAAATACAATGTAGAAGTACTTAACGATACTTCACCGTATATTATTGATTCGCTTAAACATGTACAATTTGATTTAATTTATGGTTCTTTCTTGGCGGTTGTGATTATATTTGTGTTTTTAAGAAATATAACTATTACTCTTGTATCAGCCTTATCCATTCCATCTTCAATTTTTGGTACCTTTGCTTTGATGGATTATATGGGATTTGATTTAAATAAAATGACTCTTATTGGTCTTACTTTAGCAATTGGTATTATCATTGATGATGCGATTGTTGTCATTGAAAATATTTACAAGAAGATGGAATCTGGTATGGAAAAATACGAGGCTGCATTTGAGGGTACCAAAGAGATGGCATTTACTATCTTAGCAATCTCTGCAATGCTTTTAGCTGTTTTTGTTCCAGTATCTTTTATGAGTGGTATCGTTGGTAAATTCTTTGAGAGTTTTGCTATGACTGTTGGTTTTGCTGTTATTATCTCGTATACCGTAGCACTTAGTTTCATCCCGAGTTTGAGTGCTAGAACACTGCAAAAAGGTGAAAGTAAATTTTACAACAAGACAGAGCCTATATTTAAATTTATAGAGAGAGTATATGACAGAATTCTGAAGTTTGTTTTACGCTTTAAGTTGATAACTCTCATCGCTATTTTTGCAACATTTTTTTGGAGCTTAAGTCTTTTTCCTCAAATCGGAATGGACTTTATCCCAAAAGAAGATAAAGCAGAATTTGAGATAAAAATCAAAGCAGATGCAAGTGTATCTTTAGAAGAGATGATAAAAAAATCTAAAGTGATAGAGAACTTAGTAAGAAAAGATAAAGACGTACTTTATACAACTCTGAGTGTTGGGTACAACACAGCACAAGAAAAACATAAGTCGATGATTTACGTAAAGTTAAGTGAAAAGACACAAAGAAGTCAAAACCAAGAAGAAATAATTCAAGGATTTAGAAAACAACTAAAACCTTATCAAGAAGATATGTTTATAACAGCTGCCGCAATTCCTGATATTAAAGGGACTGGGGTTACTGTTCCGTATCAAATAGTTTTAAAGTCGGACTCATTTGAGGACTTGAAAGTCTCTTCTGCGAATTTAATAGAGCATCTGAAAAGCAAAGAAGGTTTTGTGGATGTAGATACAAATCTTGATGATGGAAAACCTCAGATTGATATAAATATTATGAGAGGAAGTGCAAACAGAATTGGAGTCTCTGCTAGTCAAATTGCTCAAGCAATAGCAACTGCATTTTCTAGTGACTTGGAGATTTCGTATCTCGAAGAAGATGGGAAGCAGTACAACATTACCTTGCGTTTTGATGATGAAAATCGTATAGGAATTGAAGATATTAAAAAAATTCAACTTCGTGATATGCATGGAAAACTTGTGTACTTAGATGGTTTAGTTACTTTTTCGCAGAGTAAGGCACTAGCAACTATTAATCACTTTGACAGACAAAGACAAGTTACGGTTTCTTCTGATTTGTTTGGACTTGATTTAGGTGGTGCGGTAAACTATACAAGAGAAAGTATTGATTCTCTTTTACTTGATGGTGTTAGTTATAGATTTACCGGATTTGCTGAAGAGATGGAAAAAACAGGAGCAGCTTTTGGTGTGGCTATTGGTCTTTCTGTAATTTTGATGTTTATTATCTTAGCTATTTTGTATGAGTCATTGATTCAGCCCATAATTATTATGATGGCATTGCCTTTAAGTATTATCGGTGTGATGATTGCTCTTTATGTAAGTGGACTACAGTTCAGTTTGTTTGTGATGATTGGATTTATGCTTCTTATGGGAATGGTTGGTAAAAATGCTGTTTTACTTGTTGATTTTGCCAATGAAGCAATGTCTAAAGGAAAAAGTGCAGATGAGGCACTTTTAGAAGCTGGTGAAAAAAGATTGAGACCTATTTTAATGACAACTATTGCTATGGTATTTGCAATGCTTCCACTAGCACTTGGGGAAGGTTCAGGAAGCGAAACAAAAGCTCCGATGGCTATCTCTGTTATAGGGGGTTTACTTAGTTCAATGGTTTTAACCTTGCTAATAGTACCTGTTATGTATAAACTTATAAATCCTTTTGATAGATGGTTGAGAAAATTTTATGAAAATAAAGCCTGATTAGGATAATATAATAAAAAATTTTAAAGAGGGGATTTGTGATGGAAGATATTTTATATGCACCTTGGCGAGATGAATACATAACAAAGGGTAGAATTGAGGGTTGTGTTTTTTGTCATGCAAGTACACATGCCCAAGATGATGAAAAGCTAGGTATACTTTATCGAGATGAACACTGTATAATGATTATGAATAAGTATCCGTATACTCCTGGACACTTTATGATTATCCCTCACATGCATACTGATAAGCTTGAAGATTTAGATTCTGTAACTTGGTTACATATGAGTGCCTTAGCACAAAAAGGTGTAGCACTTTTAAAAGATGCAGTTCATGCGCAGGGCGTTAACATTGGTATGAACCTAGGTAAGGCTGGTGGAGCAGGAATAGCTGAGCATATTCATATGCATTTAGTTCCACGCTGGGAGCGAGATACAAACTTCGCTAGCTCTATTGCAGGTGTACGTATCTACTCAACTGATTTTGAAAAGATATATAAACAAATAAAGAGCGTGTTACCTAAGTATATCTAGTATGCTAAAGTATCTCTCTTTTTTTCTCCTTATAAGTGTTTGTGTAGCTGAGGAGCTTCCTAAAACATTTTATAAACTCTCAACCCCCTTATATAATTCAGCCCCTACCATAAAAAAACTCTCGGACATGAAAAGTATTG
Source organism: Sulfurimonas sp. (assembly GCF_047622445.1). Taxonomy (GTDB): domain Bacteria; phylum Campylobacterota; class Campylobacteria; order Campylobacterales; family Sulfurimonadaceae; genus Sulfurimonas. Next base: position 16,041 of record NZ_JBLHOE010000027.1, on the reverse strand, counting down.
AAGATACTTCTGCATATATCAAAGAACTCTCCCAAGTGAAAAAGTGTGCATACGAAGTGGATAAGAAAAGAGATACAAAAAATACTAAAGAGTATTTATATAAACTACGAAAACTTCAAAAAAATTATAAGCTTATACTCTACAAAATTCATAAAAATATTTCTAAGTCTGTTGATGAAAATGATTATGGCTCTTTTATAAAGTTGACTGAGTATCCATTTGATGGTTTACTTAAAAGTACAGCTTTATATTGTAAGTCATTGGAGTTTTACAAAAAAAATAAAATAAAGAAAAAAATCGATTTTTTTGAAAAGAAGATGAAGTATGAAAAAATAGAAGAGCAAACTACACAAGAATTTTTTAATCTTGCCACTACATCCTTATATAAGTCTAATGATACAAAGAAAAATTCTAAAAATAAAGTACAAATAGAGGCAAAGGACACAGGTAAATATACAGCGATATTTATAGAGAACTTGAATCCATTTACAATTACTCTTAAAGTAAAAGATTCAATAAAAAATTTTGATTATGATAAAAATATTAAAAAAGAATTTACCTTGAAGACTGGAGAAAAAAAAGAGTATGTAAGACTTTTTAAACAAAGAGAAAAATTTAACTTCTCCTATAGCTTTTCTTACACTTGGATTATTGGCTCTATCGACGCGGTACATGATGATAGCTATATCTATAGACTACCATTTGCAAAAGGAACTTCACATAGGGTTACGCAAGGTTATAATGGAAAATATACACATAAGGGACATAGTCAGTATGCTATAGACTTTGGTATGAGTATTGGAACGAAAATATTTGCAGTGAGAGAGGGTGTTGTGGTGAAGTTAAAGGAAAACTCTAACAAGGGTGGGGTTGGGAGAGAGTTTTCTAAGTATGGTAACTATGTAACTATTGAACATAGTGATGCTACGTTTGCTACGTATTATCATCTTAAGAAAAATGGGGTTTTACCTAAGCTTACTCAAAAAATAAAAAGAGGGCAGTTCATAGCGTACTCTGGAAACACTGGTTACTCTAGTGGTCCGCATCTTCACTTATCCATTTTTAAAGCAAGTAGTGCAAGTCGAACCAAGACTATTCCTATAAAGCTTTTAGGTAAAAATGGAATTATCAAGATACCTAAGAAAGGTGTATCCTATACAGCAAAGTGATAAAAAAGTCTCTGGTTAATCTTTATGTGATATTTTTTTGATAAAATACTCTTATAATTATTATAGCTAAGGATTAAGATGCAAAGAAGAGATTTTTTAAAAATGTCACTTGCTGCTTCTGCTGTCGCCGTGAGCACATCAGTAAGTGCAGGTGTAACAACCCAACCAATAGATAACAGAAAAGTATCTCGTATAGCTTTTCCTGAAAAAAAACCACTTATAACATATTCAGATAGACCACCATTACTTGAAACTCCAAGAGACGTATTCTCTAAAGCTATTACTCCAAATGATGAATTTTTTGTACGATGGCATTTACCTGAAATTCCTACGTATATAGACACAGAGACATATACTCTTAATATCAATGGACTTGTTGAAAAAGAGATTCATTTAACACTTAAAGATTTAAAAGAGAATTTTGAACAAGTTGAAGTTACTGCGGTACTTCAATGTGGTGGTAATAGTCGTTCAGCATACCATCCAATGGCTGGTGGAATTCAGTGGGGTAGTGGAGCTATGGGTTGCGCTAAATGGAAAGGAGTGAGACTACGTGACATTTTAAATCGTGCAGGGCTTCAAAAAGATGCACATTGGATTGGATTTAACGGTAAGGATAATGCAGCGTATTATGAGTCTCCAAGTTTCATACGTGAGTTAGAGATTTCTGAGCTTGATGATCATGTTATTGTTGCGTATGAGATGAACGGTGAAGACTTACCATATCTTAATGGTTTTCCACTTCGTTTAGTTATTCCCGGATACTACTCAGATTCTTGGGTAAAAATGCTCTCAAATGTAACAGTTACAAAAGAGTACAAAAATCTTTTCTTTATGGATGTAGCGTATAGAGTTCCAGATAATGAATGTGAATGTGAAGACCCAAATGATAAAGCGAAAAAAACAAAACCAATTACACATATGAATGTAAAATCAGTTATAGGCTACCCAACAAATGAGACGGTAGTTCACCATAACTCGCATGTAGTTGTACGTGGAGTTGCTTGGGATGATGGACATGGAATTAAAGATGTTCTTGTATCTACTGATCAAGGTAAGACATGGGAAGCATCTGTACTTAATGAAAGTGCTGGAAGATATGCTTTTAAAGAGTTCAGGTTCTCTTATAAACCAACGAATTATGGACAAGCAACAGTTATGGCAAAAGCGGTAAATAGACTAGGACAAGAACAACCTCTTGCTAAAGATATTCAGTGGAACCATGGTGGTTATAAATATAACGGTATAGATACTGTTACATTTGAAGTGGTATAAGGATTAAAGAATGATGAAACATTTAACATTATTAGCATTGTTAACAGCATCTACTATGTTTGCACAAGTAAATAAAGGTGAAAATATCGCAGTGCCATATATAGCATACGACATTAAGATGGGTAAAGGATTTGCTGAAGTTCAAGCAAATTGTTTAACATGTCACTCTTTTGGATATATGATTAATCAAGGTCCTCAATCTCGTGAACATTGGCATAAAAAAACAATGAAAATGATTACACACTTTAAAGCACCAATAAATGAAAAAGATATAAAAATTATTACAAATTATTTTTTTGAACATTATGGGAATGGTAAACTAAATTAATTAGTAGAATAAATAAGAAATATTTATATAAAAATTTCTTATTTATCAAGAAAATATGATATTATTCTACTTACTATGTAAATAAATATTCTATATAAGGTTAAATGATGATGGATGCATCTTTGAATTCTCTTAAACCAATTCTTGGGATAGGGAATACAGAATCAGATACCGAAGATGTTAAACGTCAGCATGGATTTCTCATATATATGGGACTCTTGATGAGCATAGGAGGTATAATATGGGGAGTATTGTGTCTTTTTAATGATCTCTATCTTGCAGCTATTGTTCCATTTACCTATGTATTTATAACGTTCTTTAATTTTTTATATCTTTATAAAAGTAAAAACTTTACTTTTTCTATGAATTTACAAATTTTCATATCGTTAATCTTACCTTTTGTCTTTCAGTTTTTTTTGGGAGGCTTCATTGCGAGTGGAGGTAATGTTCTATGGTCTGTAATAGCTGTTTTTGGTAGTTTTACACAACGTAATAAACGTGCTAGTCTTATCTGGCTTCTTCAGTTTATAATAATAATGATACTTAGTGGTATAATTGATCCATATGCAAAACAGTATGATATGGAGCTTGCTGAATCGTACAACATAGCTTTTTTTGTTCTTAACTTCATTCTAACCATTAGTATAATTTTCTCACTTTTTTACTATTTTGTAAATAGTGAAGAAAATGCAAGAAATAATTTACAAGATAGTTTAGAACTGCTTGAAATTGCACAAGAGCAACTTATTGATTCTGAGAAGATGGCATCACTTGGTACTTTGGTATCGGGGATTTCACATGAGATAAATACGCCTCTTGGAGTTGGTCTCACAGGAATTTCTCAGATAGATCATGAAGTGAGAGAGATTGAGTCAAATTACGCTTCAGAAAACTTAACTGAAGAAGCATTACTCGGTTCTATATCTACTATAAAGCAGCTAACTCAAACAATTCGGGATCGTTTAAGTAATGCTGTTTCTTTAGTCAAGTCATTCAAAAGTATTTCGGTGGACCAACACTTTGAAGATAGAAGAGAATTTATGCTAAGAAAATATATTGATGATCTTATTTTAAGTCTTAAAGCCCCTTTAAAAAGTAAAAACGTAACTATAATAAATGATATCGATGCAGAACTTGAATTTGATAGTTATCCTGGGATTTATTCACAAATTATTTCTAATTTAATTTTAAACTCTATCAAGCATGGCTTTGAAGAAGGAGAGGAAAATGTTATTAAAATTTCTCTTACCCGTGAACTTACAAGAATAATATTGCATTATGAAGATAATGGATGTGGGGTTAGTGATGAAGTGGAAAAGAGAATGTTTGACCCATTTTTTACAACGAAAAGAGGACAAGGTGGTAGCGGATTGGGTATGAATATAGTATATAATCTTGTTACACAAAAACTTGATTCTCATATAAAGATGGTCAAAATATTTCCTCATGGACTAAGATTTGATATCTCACTAAACAGTTTACACATAAGGAAATAAAGATGGCAAATATAAATTTTGCAAAGAATAATGTAGCTCAGGTTAAGATTGATAAAATAGTCCATAAGATTTTAATTATTGATGATGATCAATCAATACATGACATTAGTAATATTGCCATTAAAGGGATGAACTTTAGAGATTTTCATATTGAAATACTTTCCGCATATAGTGCGAAAGAGGCAAAAGAAATTTTACGTAATGAATCTGATATAGCATTAGCCCTTGTAGATGTTGTAATGGAAACACCTGAAGCAGGTCTAGATTTAGTTAATTATATTCGAAATACACTTGAAAATAAACTTATAAGACTTATAATTCGTACTGGTCAAGCAAATGACTTTCCACAAATGCAAGTGATTCAGCAGTATGATATTAATGATTTTAAAGAAAAAACCGAATTGACTCTGGAGAGGTTATATACAACAATTCGTTCTTCTATTAAACAATATGAACAATTGATAGAGTTAAACAATAAGTATGAAGCTACATACAAGCAGATGACTACAAACCAGTTAACTAAATTGCCAAACCGTATAAAATTAATTGAAGATTTTTCAAAACAATCACATCAAACTCTTATCCTTATAGACATTATAGGATTTAGTATTATTAATGATACACACGGGTATGATGTTGGGGATTTTGTTTTAACAGAAGTTGCTGGGTTTTTGGCTTCCATGTATAGTAAAAGATTTCATGTATACCATCTTAACAATGACCTTTTTGCATTAGTAACAACGAATGAATATTTAGAAGACTTAGTAAAAATTGTTGAAGAAATCAAAGAAGACATTGCAAAATTAAATATTATTACTAATAATTTTAATAATACAATTGAGACTACTATTGGAGTTGCTTACCAAACTGAAGATGATGTTTTGAAAAAAGCGGAACTTGCTCTTAAAGAAGCACGTAACAGTGGAAAGAACCAAATTAAATACTACTCAAATGATTTAAAAATAATCCAACAAATAAGTAACACAAACCATTGGGCACCTATCATTAAGGATGCTTTTGAAAATGGAGAATTCATTGCATATGCACAACCCATTTACAATATAAAAGAAGAAAGAATTGAGAAATACGAGTTGTTAGTTCGTTTAGAACATCAAGGCACTATATATTCACCATTTCAATTTCTTGATGCAGCTAATCATAGTGGAAATCTCTATAACATCTTTAAATTTATGTTTAAAGAAGGATGTCGCTTGGCTGCATCTACTGGTTATTGTTATAGTATAAATATTAGTGATTGTGAGTTTCATCATTTAGATTTAGTGGATTTCATTAGAGCAACTATTGAGGAGCATAGTGTTAATCCTAAGCTTCTCTCACTTGAAATACTTGAATACAATGCAATTACACACTCTGATGAAATAAAAGAGATGATTATGCAAATAGATGCTCTTGGGATAGAATTTGTTATAGATGATTTTGGTGTTCAATGCTCTAATTTCGCACAAACAGAATTCCTACCAATTACAACTCTCAAAATCGATGGTTCTTTTATTAAAAATATAAATGAATCTAGAAGCAGTCAAATTATTACAAAAACGATTCAAACTTTTGCAAAAGAAAAAGGACTTAAACTTGTGGCAGAATTTGTTTGTGATGAAAAGGTATACAACAAAATTAAAGAACTTGGAATTGAATATGCACAGGGCTATTATCTAGGTAAACCAGTAAATTCTTTAGAGTTGAAATAACTATTATTATTAATAATTGTGTGTATTTGTAACAATATGAAGAATTTGTTTATTCCTTCAATGCATTTTATTCATAGCAAGTAGTTCCAGACTATACTTATAATATTATTTAATATATCTAAAGTGAGAGAAAATGAACTTAGCTACAAAAATCCGTCTTGGATTTGGTATTATCTTTATTGGCATGATAGTTCAGTCTATTGTAACGTATGCGAATGTATCTTCGATAGGTTCAGAATTAGAAGAGATATCGGAGTGTCAAGTTCCATTAAATAGTTTAGTTATGGAACTTGAAAAAGATATACTTCAAGAAGAAGTTCTAACATATAAGTTGTTTATGTATGCAAAAGACATTCATTCACAAAAATTTCTAGATCTACAAAAATCTTTAGAACACTTAGAACAAGAGACAGATAAAGTGTTAAAAGAGGTTCTTATTGCAATAGATGCGGCTATAGCTAATACTCATGAAGTAGAGATTAAAGTTAAATACCAAGAGATTAAGAAGATATTTGAAAAACTGAAAAAACATCAAAGTCAATTTGAAGATGTATTGAAAAAATTAGAACATAACTTTGTGAACGCTAAACATTCAGAGACCCAAGAACATAAAGATAAATTAGAACACATAGTGCATGATATGGAGCTAGAGATAGTGAAGATTGCCTCTATTATGGAACATCTCTTGGAAGCATCAACACATCAAGCTTTGGAAGACGAACATGCTGTGATTAACATCATATTCGGAGCAAATATCGTGGTGTTTATTTTGATTAACCTCATTGCATTTTATATTGTGTCAAATTTTAAAAAAAGAATTGGAAAAATCGATGAGTTTATTGCTTACATTATGAAAAGCCAAGATTTAAGTACTCAGCTGAATATTGAGGCAAATGATGAAATTGGGAGAATGTCTAAAAATATCAACCTCTTATTTATTTCATTACGTGATTTAATTAATACTACCAAACAGTCTTCTTCTGAGAATGCATCCATTTCTCATGAACTTTCAACTACAGCTTTATCTGTTGGTAAAAATGTTGAGAACTCTGTTGTAATTATTGAAAAAGCAACACATAAAGCCCAAGCACTTCAAAAAAAGATACTAGTCTCTATAGAGGATGCTAACAGATCTAAAGACGATATATGTTCAGCAAATAGTACTCTTGTAGATGCAAGAGATGATATTGTAAATTTGACAAATAAGGTACTAAGAACAGCAGAAATAGAAGGTGATATGGCTGAGAATATGAACACTTTGTCAAATGATGCAAATGAGGTGAAGAATGTTTTAACAATTATCTCAGATATCGCTGATCAAACGAACTTACTTGCTTTAAATGCAGCAATAGAAGCTGCTCGAGCTGGTGAACATGGTCGTGGGTTTGCTGTTGTTGCTGATGAAGTACGTAAACTTGCAGAGAGAACACAAAAAACATTAGCAGAAATCAATGCTACGATTAACATAGTTGTACAATCAATTGGTGATGCATCCACAAAAATGGGTGCTAATGCACAGGATATGCAAGAACTTTCAAACCTTGCACAAAGTGTTGAAGGAAAAATTAATTCTACAGTTGATATCGTACAAGAAGCTTCTCAAGCTAGCGATAAGACAGTGGTTGATTTTTCTAAAACTGGTGAAGATGTTAATGAAATAGTTTTAGAAGTAAATGAAATCAACTCTATCTCTTCTACGAATGCTAGAAGTGTAGAAGAAATATCCGCAGCGACAGATCATCTAAATAGACTTACTTCTAATTTGAATCAAAAATTAGAAGAGTTTCGTACATAATAGAGTTTGAATAAAGTCTTTAAGTCTTTTTCAACTTCTTTACCTCAAGCTTATCGTACATTTCTAGCATATTCTTATAATCTTGGTGAAGTGACACATCTAGAAAAAAATCATTACCGCTCAGAATATTACGTGCTTTTTGTACTTTTTCTTTTGTAAAGATATTGTTTAACCCATCTTCATAGTCTAATATATTAATATTTAAATCTTCCATCCGAGCTAGTTCGACGATAATATGTCCGAACTTATTATCTCCATACTCTAAAAGCTCAAGTGCCTCTTCATGGTTCCCTAGTATTAAAAGGATATGTGCTTTGAACTCTCGCATGTTGAAATTATTTTCAAATATAACTCCAATGTAGAGTTCAATATTCAGAGAATCTTCAAGAGATTCGATTTCTATTAAAATATCTTGGGCATCGTAGTTTTTAAAGTTGAGAACCATATCTCTTATCAACTTTCCATTGTTTTTATTGTTATAAATAAGGTCTTGCATAGGATAGACTTCTGATAGGCTTGGTACTATCATTTGGCATGAATAAAACCCAAGATAGTCGTACTCTCTTATATAACTTTCTTTATTCATACGGTCTAATATGTTCGTGAGAAAGTTGTACTCATCTTCGCTATTTTTGCCATTGTAAGTAAATACAGAGTATTCAAAACTTTTTTTAGAATTTAAAAATCCAAATCCTAGTTTTCCATTTGAATCTATAAAGTGAGATTCTAGATTAAAACTATCGGCAACTAAACTCATGTCAAATGTAGGTGTTTCAAAACTATCAAGATTCTCTAATGAGCGACCCTGCATAAGTTCTGTCATAGTTCTCTCAAGTGAGACTTCTAATATGGGATGTGCTCCAAATGAGACAAAAAGAGTTGCATTCTCAGGGTTAATAAGAGAGATCGCCGTAACAGGGAACTTTCCTCCCAGTGAAGCATCTAGGACCTCCACAATGTAACCGAGTTCTCTCAGCTTGAGTACATCACAATTTAGTCTTGAAAATGATGCTACAAGTGTTTGAGGAAATTTTGGAAGTGCATAGCCATTTTTTATAATCTCTATTTTTGCATAGCGTTCAAAGATCTCACTTAAAGCTTGCACTTTTGCTTCTAAGGGAGTGTTTCCTGTTGCTAGACCATTACTTACGTACAAATTACTTAAAATGTTGATTGGAAAGTATATTTTTTCCCCAGTTGATTGTTTTATAAAAGGTAGTGAAACTACTTTATCTTCATAGTCACTGTTAAAATCAACTAAATCTTCACCAGCTAATTCTTTTGTCGGGTTGTAAATTTCGAGTAGTTCATCATTTAAGTAATTACCATCAAGTTCAAAAGCAACTTCATCAGGATAGTATTTTCTGTTTGGTAAATTAAAATCTATAAAAAAGTTGTTTGTTTGAAGTCTCTCTATATATTCGCCCAAAGCACTTGCAACAGAGGCATCTGAGAGTATACCTTTACCGTTAGAGTATATATGTCTTGGAGCTTCAAGGGAACTAAGGTTTACAGAATAACAACTTTCAAGAGGATGTTTTTCGAACGAAAACTTTGTTTTACACCCCACATCGTTTAAAACCGCTTTCATTGTTTTTATAGATTCTTCGAGTGGAGCATTTTTTGACAGTAAATCCATGATAATATATCCTAAAATAATATGTTATGGAATCATACCTTTATATTCGTAATTTAACATATATATTACATAAATATTAGAAGGGTTTAATACCTGATTTATTTTCATCCTATTTTTGAAGACTCATAGTTGTAGTTTTTAATATTTGAGTTATACATATAAGTTTCAGTTATGTCATAGTTGAATTGTAATCCATCTTTTGAGAATTTTAGATTATTTATTTCATTGTTGAGTGCCATTAAATTAGCATGATAGTAATCATTAATAGTTCCAATATCAATCCATTGGAATGGAATATTTAACCCATATAAAGCAACATTTTCTTGAACAAGTTTAGGAAATAAATCAGCACCAATGTCGTAGTTTGCTGTTTGAGGTATATAAGATAATATCTCTGGTTCAAAAATATAAATCCCAGTATTTACTAAATTTGAAAGTGCTTCTTCTCTCTTTGGTTTTTCTTGAAATGAAACGACCTTATTTAATGTGTCTAATTCAACTACCCCATATTTATGTACAGATTCATAAGGAACTTCTTTTAAGAGCATAGAAGCTATCCCACCTCGTTGTTTATGAGACTTTACAGCTTTTCTTAAATCTGCATCAATGATAGCATCTCCACAAATCACTAAAAAGGTATCATCGAAAAAAGATGTTTCTTTTTGAATTTTTTGCATTCCTGCGGCAGAACCTATTGCTTTACCATGACGTACTCCATCTAAAATATGACCTTCAAAAGAATAACGTATAGAAACTCCAAGTTGTGAGCCATCTTGAAAATAGTCTTCTATCGCCTCAGACAAATAACTTGTGTTAATCACAATTTCATTAAATCCATTTTCTCTCAATCTTAGTATTATAAGTTCCAAAACAGGAACATCTAAAATCGGTAACATAGGCTTTGGTAAAGTGTTTGTTAAAGGTTGAACCCGTGTTCCTTTACCTGCTGCTAAAATCATAGCTTTCATAGTCTATCCTTTTCTTTATTTTATGTATTATTCCAAGTATGAATGCAGATACTTTGCAACCAAGTACATACGCTAGCTATAGGTACTATGGATGTATAATTATTTTGCTTTCTTTTGCGTATGTTTGATTGAAATGGTTTATCTTCTTAAGAATGTAGCAGTCTTTATAGGTAGTACGATTACTCTTAATTAAGTCAGCAATGAGAAGAATCGACAGGCTAAAAGCAATTATTACAGATGGATTTGAACGAAAATAGCAAGCCTCATTTGTTAGCTTCTTTAATGGTTAATGTTAATAGGATTTTGAAATTTATTGAACGGTTGAATTTAGAGATAAAATCTTTATCTGAAATAATATAATTATAATTTTTCTACACTAACTCAACTCTATTCCTTCCCTTACTTTTTGCTACATATAATGCATCATCACATCTTTTAAGCATAGATTTTAAGTTGTCCTCTTGAATATAATGGGTTACACCAAAACTTGCTGTAATACGACCAGCTATAGGATGGTTAAGCCTTTGGATACCATCTTTTAACTTGCTACATGCAATAACAGCATCATCAGCTGATGTATCTATAAATAATAATACAAATTCTTCCCCACCCCATCTCGCAAAAATATCAGTGTCTCTTACATTTTCATTTACATTTTGTGCCATCATAGTTAAAACTTCATCACCTATTAGATGCCCGTAAGTATCATTAAAGTTTTTGAACTTATCAATATCTATAATCGTTACTGATAACTGAGTCTTATACCTTTCACTTCTTTTGAGTTCTTTTTCAAATATTTCATTAAATTTATTACGATTATTAACTCCTGTTAATGCATCAATATAAGCTTTTTTCTCAGTCTCTTTATAGAGCTTTTGTACTTTTTCTAAAAGTACCTTAAATCTCTTTGAAAGGATTCCTATTTCATCATTTGAATTTATTGCAGGTGTTTGAGATGTATCTATGTTTTTAAAGTCTTGTTCCATAAATATTGAGAGTTTATTGAGTGGGTCTATGATCTTTTTTGAAAGTATGTTGAGCACTAATATTGAAATAATAAGTGCTATTAATGATTCTATAATTAAGTTTTTAATTATTTGGTACTTAATATCATTAATCTCTGATATATCAAATACCATTGACACCATTCCTGAATTTTTGTTATTTGTTTCTAATGTTAAATACAGTAGATTTGATTGAAAATCTAAAAGGTGAGAATTATTTGATATTTTTGAACTATAATTATTATTTGCCTCTTTGGATAAGTTAATATTTGTGTTGTATTGATTAAGAGCATCTTTAGCCCTTTGAATTAAGAAGTTTAACTTAACTTTATCAGCTAAAGGATCATTCAACTTTGAAGTAAACCTTTTTAATTTTTTTTCTATTCTATTTTTAAAATCTATTGGATATATATTTCTATAAAGAGACTGATGTTTTTTATCGTATACTGCACTGAATTTTTTACTTGAGTAATCACTTATTCCAGATATCTTTAAATATAAAAGTTTTTCGTTAATTGTTAGCTCTTTTATAAAACTAGGAAGTTGAATGTTTCCATAATTTTTACCTGATATTGCCAGTGATGCTGTTGAGATTATTGATGTAGAAGAATTTTTGTAAAAATTTATTAGATTGTTTGTGTAATTATCCAAAGAATTTATATAATGCTTATAGGATAAACCAAGAAGAAGAATTATTATTAAAAATAGATGGGATATAAATATCTTACTTTTAATTGATAATAACAAATTGTACTTCAGTCTATTTTTTAAATGTATCTATAACCGGAACTGAACATGTGCCATTTACACATATATCAGCATAGTCTTCATGGCATTTATAGCATGTAGCTACATTTAAAGATGGATGGGACTTACTTATATCATTGCCTTCTCTATCAAAGGTTCCATACATTGGTTCACCTTCAAAATGTTCTGTAACAAATACAATCCCTTGGTCTTCATAAATTGCGATAGCTGTTAAGCCATCAGGGTAAGGACCATGTGTTTTATAAAGTTCTACTTTTTCTTTAGGAACATATATGTTAAGCTTTGTCCCTTTCCCATCATTTATCCAGTTATACATTGAAACAGTTTGTTGAACAAAGAGAGGTGTTTCTTTTGGTAAAACAACATCTTTACCTGGTATCATACTTTCTTTTACAAGAACCATACCTTTCAACTCTTTTAGGTGGTCCGCAAGAGAATTTGATAATAACATACTTGATAGTCCACAAACTAATACTAATATTTTGAACACTTTATTCCTTTGATAAATATTCTTTTATTATATAATATTTAAAATTAAAAACACCACCATTAACAAATTCGACTTAATTAACATAAATGGGTGTGGAGCGGTAACTTAAATTCATACTAATATTCTTCTATCTTTAAGAAGCTATTTCCTTAGTTAGTTCTTTTTTAAAAGCCAACAAGGCATAACATGAGGTGAAAAGTGTCAAAATGATAAAGCCATTGAACAATAGTTTTATAATTGTGTCCGGTACAATAGTGTCTTGTAGTAATATACCAATAACAAAGGCAAAGATAAATGATGTAAAAAGAGGGAGTATGTATTCTTTAAGGTAGGTGTAAAAGCTAGTGGAAGAATACTTAAGAGCTTGAGGGATATTGTAAAAAAGTGCAAGGAGTATATTTGGTACAAGTGTTCCTATCGCTGCTCCAATCATTCCGTACTCTCTTACAAGTATAATGCTCAAAATTACGTTGATTAATGCTTCGAGTAGTCCTACTTTCATGAGTTGTATGTGTAAACCATTCATAAGAAGGACTTGCACCATAGAGCTTCTAAATACAACAAGTATATACATAGAGACAAGAAGAATTTTTGCACAATAGATTGTTTGAATGTCTTGTAGTTCTAACCATATAAATAGAAGAGGTTCGATTAAAATAAATGAAGGTATAAACAAGAGTGTTGCAATGGCAGAGACGATTTTGTTAGATTGTATGAGAAGTTTTGAAAGTTCTTCTTTGTCATCTGTTTGGTGAAGCATAGCCGCTTTAGTTCCAAGACTCTCATGAAATTGTGTTGCAAACTGACGAAAAAGTTCTGAGATTCTTGAAGCTATTTGGTAGAGACCAGTAAAGGATACTCCCGCAATTGCTGAGATGACTATCTGATCAGTTCTAAAGATAATAATGTTACTAAACATAACGAGGTAGGCACTTAATGAAAACTGCATTGAGCTTCGTACATCCGAAAGGTTTATAAGTTTTACTTGTATTTTTAAGTCAGGTACATTGAATTTTAAAACAAAGAAAAAAGCTAGGTTATTTAAAAACTGAACACCAACAGCGACAAGAGCAAAAACATACATCTCCTGAGCCCATACGATACATTGCCATAACAAAATGGCATTTAGGAGTACAAAAAAAGTATTTATATAGTTTCTTATTTTAAGAAGGTGAAGACCTCTTAAAATCTCTACGCTAAAACCAAGTGCGAATGATGCAGCACTTCCTAAGCCAAAAACTAAAAGTGCGAGGCTATATTCTTCGAGTCTTTTTATGTCTGTAATTAGGAAAAAAGATTCTAAATTCCAGCTAAGAATAAGAGTAGTAAAAGCAATAAGTAAAGCAATCATGAGATACACAACTAAGTAGGTAGAGAAAAGTGAGCTAAGCTCTCCCAAGTTATTAGAAGCCTTGTACTCGGCACTTTTCTTTTGAATGGTAACACCTAACCCAAACTCTAAAAGAACAGAATAACCAAATATACTCCATAAAAGTGCCCAAAATCCATACGTTTCTTGGGGCATCCCTAAAAAGAGAATTCGTACAAGAATGAGAGAAGCAACAATCTTAATTATAAGGTGAATATAATTAGAAAGAGTAGCACTTAACATGGTCTTTTTATCGACACACATTAAGCAACTCCTGCAATGTCTTGAAGAAGATTCTCTACCTTAGATTTTACGTTTACAATAGAATAATTTTTTGATACATGCGCATACGCATTCTCTTGAATTTTGTTGAGAAGCTGTCTATCAAAATAAAGTTTTTCTACGTTGAGGAACAAGTCATTATGGCTTTCTATATCAAATAAAAGTCCATTTTCCTTATGTTGGATAATCTCAGCGGGTCCGTATGCATTTGTAGCAATAACAGCACATTTATATGCCATCGCTTCAATAATGACTAGACCAAAAGGTTCTCGCATTCTTGTGGGCATAAGGAGTATGGAAGCATCTGTATAGATTTGTTTTTTTGACGCTACTTTTCCTTTAAAGTGAACTTTTGATTTTATAGGTTGGGCAAGTGCCTTACAGCGTTCTATATAACTCTTTTCACCACTTCCATATATATCAAAAGTAAAAGGACTGTCTGGATACTTATTTGCAAACTCATTTAATGCGCTAATAGCTATGTCAAGACCTTTTTCTTCATCAAGTCTACCACTGAAAATAAACTTTATATGTTTGTTATTTCGTGATGTAACGTGAGGAATGAGGGTTGCATTTGGAAACATGTACGTATCTTGTGAATGATAAACTTCATGCATCTCTTCTTTTAACCACTCAGATACACAAATAGCCGGACTAATTTGTATATTTTTATTACCTAAAAATGGAATCAAAGATTTTATTTTTTGTTTGATACTCGGTTGCATATATCCATACATCCAAAAGTCACCAATTTCAAATACTTTGGCAATGTTTTGTTCTTCTACAGCTTTAATAACATTGATACCAATGCCACGAAGAGACCAAAAATAAACAAGGTCTGGTTTGATAACTTTTATAGTGTTAGACAGAGTTTTATAGTTTTGATATTCAGCTATTTTCTTTTGAATTCTTGAAGTCTTGTTGTAATTAACAAGCTGCATATTACGAAGTACATACTCTTCATCATCGTGACTATGGAGATAATCAGAGGTTAAAACTATAACTTCATGTCCTTTACTTTTTAAAAAGTCCATGGTTTCTTTACAAGCTATTTCATAACCCCCAATAAAATAAGGTGGATAGTAGTTTGTTACAGTTAAGATTCGCATAATAACTCCCTTTAGAAAAGAATTTCTCTATGGAATGATTATATAAAATGAAGTGCCAGAAAGATTGCAGGAATGATTATATTCCAAAATAGGGATAGAAAGACATAACAATGACTAGTATTTACTATCTGGCCCCTAAAAGTTTTTGTAAAAGTAGTTCTTCAACATTTTGTCTAGAGTCTATAATGGCCATAATATATACAGTGTCATTTCCTACTTTATATATAATGCGCCAAGGTGAAGTGATGACTTCTCGATAAAGAGTAATCCCTTCTTTTTGTAGTTCTGGAACCACTCGACCTTTTAATGGAAAGAAGTTTGATGATTGCGCTTGTTTTTTAATTTTAAGATAAATCTCTTTTGCAATTGATGGACTGTCTCTTTTTATATACTCGACAATATTTAATAAGTCACTTTTCGCATTTTGTGTCCATTTTAGTTTATAGGTTTTTAACATTTATTTTAACAACTCATCAACAGATGCAAAAACATCTTCTTCATCCAACAAGTTATCATTTTTGATATCTTCTTCTGCAAATGAAAGTAGTTTTAATAAACTAATAGCATTTCGCATATCTTCATAACTTTTTGGATCTTGAATAACTGCTTTGGCTTCACCATTTTGTGTGATAATCATAGG
>NZ_JBLHOE010000026.1:0-42138 GCF_047622445.1 Sulfurimonas sp. | reverse complement strand
TTTGCCATTTTCTTTCCTTATATATTTATTTATTTATTTTTGACTACTATTGAAGTGTGGGATTGAATCAACCTCCACAACCACCAATAGATACATCTATCTCTTTAGTTGCCATATAAAGAACACCTGTTCCTCTTTCTTTACCTACAACAGTAACGAAAGCAGTTTGTCTCATTTTAATTCTAAAGTCATACTCTATTATTGCGCCTGCTGGTACTGAGAACACACAAGATAAACATCTTGGATTTGCATCTTGGAAAAGTGCAATTGATTCTAAGTCTAGAGACGATTTAACAGTAATTGGAATTGATCCACCATTCTCTGCTAGTTTTGGAGCTTTAAATACTAATTTATCACTTTTTTTCATTCCAGCACCACCGAAAAGTGCTTTAATTCCATCTGCAGTCTTTTCTACTTCCCATGCTTTTGGTTTTGTAGCTCTAAAGTCTACTGCTCTTAAATCTGTACCTGGGGCAACGATCGCAGCAAATGCTGCTAAACCTACGCCTAAAAATTTTCTTCTATCCATTTTGTTTTCCTTTTATTTAGTTTTAATGTTCTTTGCTTGAATCTATCATAAATTCAACTATTAGTTTAACGTCCGAAGGTAATAAGTCTGGGTTACCACCTTTTGCAGGCATTCCACCCATTCCATTAATAGAATTATAAACAACTTTATCTTTACCTTTAACCATAACATCACGCCATGCAGCAATGTCTCCAAGAGCTGGTGCACCCATTTGGTCAGTCGCATGACAAAGTTTACACGAGTCATTATACATTTTTTCAGCTTTTGATATAGATTTATCTTCCACTTCTGGTGGTAAATCTCTTACAGTTGAGTAAGCCGGTGATACATCTGACATCTCATAACCGATCTTCATAACTTTAGCTTCAGTCTTACCATCCATCCCTGGATCTTTACAGTCTGTCATACATCTTGTACCAGAACCAATATTTTTAGCACGATCTGCATAAAATGCTCTTACATTTTCTATAGGGTCTGTACCATTCATACCATCAATATCTGGATAAAAACCGTTTCTATTTGCTAAAACTACTTTTGAAAGTTTTTCTGCATTTAAAACATACTCATCATCCATTTCTACGCCATCTATTTCAACTTCATTTTGAGCTAATAAATATGCTGTAATAGCATACGTTTCATTCGCACTTAAGCTTTTAGGAGTTGCATATGGCATAGCATCTCTAATATATGTAAATAGTGTAGTAGCTGTAGGCCAGTATGTACCAACCGTTCTTTTTGGAGCATCCATACCTGGTTCAAGTCTTTGATTTTTAAGTGTGATTACAATTCCGTTTTCATCTTTACTTTGATTACCACCAGCTAATTGTGGATAACCATTTCCACCACCACCAAAATCGCCGTGACAAGATGCACATTGTGCTTCATATAACTCATCACCCTCTTCAACAGAACCTTCACCTTCTGGTAAACCTGAACCATCTGGTAAAGCATCTATATCCCACGCTTTAATCTCATTAGCAGTTGCAGCTCTACCAAAGCTAACGCCTTTAGAACCTTGCTGATTGTAAGCATATGCAGTGTCAACTCCATTTGCTCTTACATATGTAACACCACCATCTATAGCAGTCTTATTTTTAATTGCATATGTACCATGTGGACTTGCTATCGCAACAGCAGAAGCCGTTGCTGTAGTTTCATTACTTGAAGCGATACCACTACAACCTGTAAATAATAAAGCCGCAGCAGAAAATGCCATAGTTCCGTTTATAATTGATTTACGATCTAACTTGAACATTTGAAACCTCCCCTTTTGCGTTTACAGCCCATGTATGGATGGCATTTCTATGGTAAACACCCTCTACACCGACAACTTTTTTCTCTTGATTAACTGTTGGTTGCACATTATCAGAATCATCATAAGAACGACTTGCTAATAATAATGGCTTACCTTCATATTTATACATATAAGAGAATCTAGTCCAAGCTTTTGGAAGAACTAAACCTTTAAGGCTAGCTTCAACCCAGTTTTTACCACCATCAAAGCTAATATCTACACCTCTGATAGTTCCATGACCACTCCATGCTAAACCTTCAATCTCAATTAAGTCACCTTTTTTAAGATCAGTCCATGGTTTCTCTGGACAAGGAGAAGTAATAATCGAATTTGTTTCTAGAGCGTAAAAATGCTGTATAGCTTTACCACTTGCAGTAAGTGCAGTATACTTAGAAGTTTCTTCTTTTGCATACCATGGCTTGTCACCAAATTCTAGTCTTTTTAGCCATTTAACACATAAGTTAGCTTCCCAACCCGGAGCCATTAAACGAACTGGATAACCTTGCTCATTACGTAGAGCTTCTCCATTTTGTGCATATACAAGCATTACATCATCAAGCACTTTTTCAATAGGTAATGTTCTACTCATTTCTGAACCATCACTACCTTCGGCAAGCATCCACTTAGCTTCTGGCTTAAGTCCAAGTTCATCAAGAATAACACTTAAACGAACACCAGTCCATTCAGTACAACTCATCATTCCTCTAACCATTTGTAAAGAACCAAATTGAGGACCCTTCCATTCAGCAGCACCATTTGAAGGACACTCCATAAATAAAATTCTACTCTCACTTGGATATCTTTTTAGTTGGTCTAAAGTAAGTACAATTGTTTTTTCAACTAAACCATGAATCATTAGTCTAAATTTATTTGGATCAATTTCGGCTACACCGTTATGAGTACGCGTAAAATGTAAACCATTAGGTACGATTATTCCATTTAGTTCATGTAAAGGTGTCATTGATATAGCTGCATGCATATCGCCAGCCGATGACATTAATGGTGAAGTTCTTCTTACAACATTATGTTCGTATTTTGACGGCAGTCCATAAGGGTTTTCATTAATCTCTTTCCCTAAAGAAGTTCCCCACTTTGTATGATGCATAATATTTACATCATCACTATCAGTAGCAAGTAATGTAGCTGGAGCTAAGATAGTTGCGGCAGCAGCAGCACTAACTGTAGCTGTTCTTCTGAAAAAATCTCTTCTACTAACAGATGCTAATTCTTCTGTTTCGAATTCTTTATTCATAAATTCTCCTCTTTAATTGATTTACTATTTTTATTATATTAATCTGCGATTGTCTGATAAATCTATATAATATTTATCACAAACTTGGCACAAAAATAATTATACCATTTTTGAAGTCTTTAAATCCTTTTAAAAAATTCAAGTATCCCAAGATCTCAATAAATTACTAATCTATGTTACGAATAGAAACACTATTATACAAATATATAATAATGTTTATAAGTTTTATAAAAACTCTAGTTTATCTAATTGAATTTATTTTTCAAATATTCCTACAATAAAATCTATTACTTTTCTTAGAATGAGCATCACTCCATAAACAACAAACGCGTATACAAAAGGGTGAGAATAATTTCCTTTTTCATTCATAAGCTCAAACCTAGAGAACGGATCACTCAAGAGATCAATGTGAAATATCAAAGCTAATATTATAAATGTGAGAATATAGTAAAAAAGCTCTTTTTTTATGTTGTGTTTAAATTTTTCTAACATTTATGATTCGATTACTTCTGTATTGTTTTCACTAGACTCTAACTCTTCTTCCCCCTCAACAATATCTTCTTTTAATTCTATAAGGAGCTCCTGTCGTTTTACTATCAATTTTTCTATAATTTCTTCTCCAATTTCTTCTCTATCTTGCCAGTCGACTTCATGAAGAATACCAAAAAGTTTTTTGAAATAATCATAGTGGCTATCAGCACTTGTCACTTTAAAAAAGTAATACCGTCTAAGACTAACTTCATCTATGTCAGATATTGCAATTTTTTTGCCAATCTTATCTGGATAAATTTCTTCTCTAATCCAGTTTACAAAAAGCTCAGATTCTTTAAACCAATTGTACAGATGTAAGTCTGCCTCTTTTAAAAGCTTATACGTCTCTGCTTGTTCCTTATTTAATTCATAAGAGTAAACATTCTCGTCTAGCTCAAATGTATCAAGTGCATCATCATAGATAACGAATTCAAATTTTACCTGCATTTATAAATCCTGATTGTAAAGATATTTGTTGAAAAGTGTTTTGTGAAAGGGTAAAAAAGACAGAGAAGGAAAGTTTTCCTTCTCTTGTTTGTGCTATGCTCTACCGGCAAGCATTCCATACATTGTCATTGGTTTAAGTGCGTACACTTTCATTAACCACCATATCCATCTCTCAACTGTAGGGTCAAGTGGAACTAATGGTGTAGGTTTAACAGTCCAGTCAAACTCAGCTAACATAACTGTACCAATACTTGTAATTAATGGACAAACAGTATAACCAGCATATTTTGATTCTAGTTTTTTACCTTCCATTTGTGAAATAAGATTATCAACAAGAACTTTATATTGCTTTCTTACAGATCCACCAGTTTTACCCATTGGAACTTGTGCAATATCACCAACTGCAAATACGTTATCAAATTTAACATGTTGTAATGTTTCTTTGTTTACTGGGACCCAACCTTTCGCTGAACCAATATCTGATTCAGCAACTTCTCTTGGAGCAATTGCATCCGGAGTAATATGTAAAAAGTCATATGGAACTCTTACTTGCTCATGCTTAGAATAAACTTCAAAGTCTCTCATAATCGGATCATAAGGTCCTTTTTCTTGCCATTTAGCATCAAAAACTGCAATTTTATTTTCTTTTTCAACACGTACAAGATTATGTCTATAGTGACAATCAAAACCTTCTCTCTTAAACTGTTCAACAATAGCATCGTGGTATTCAGGTACACCGAACATTGCTCCACCATTTGGATAAAAAACAAGTTCTGCATTATCTCTTGCACCAGCTTCCTTAAGTCTTGAGTTCGTAAGATACATAATTTTCTTTGGAGCACCACCACATTTAATAGGTGTACTTGGATGCGTGAAAAGGAATTTTACTTTTTCGCCATCCTTAGCATTCTTAGCTTTTTCGATGTATTTTTGCATCTCTATCCAAGTTTTAGTAGAACCTTCAGCTGTATAAATTGAACATATACCAGTATCTTCACCTAATACGTCAAGAAGTTTTGTATTGTCTCCAGATGAATAAGCACGACCAGCTTCTTCTAAGCCCTCAATTCTTTCGAAATCGAGTTGTAAACCAGTAGCTACAATTAAGTAATCATACTCAACAACTTGACCTTTTGCAGTAGTTACTCTGTTGTTTGTTGGATCAAAATCAATAACTTTGTCTGCAATTACTTTTGTCCCTTCTGGAACAAAATCATCACGATTAAATTTAATATCATCTATATCCCAGATACCAGCTGCAACAAGAGTTTGTCCCGGTTGGTAAGATACTGATAATTTTTCAGGTTCTATAACAGTAATGTCTGGATTTTCAATGCTCAGTGTTAATCTTGCTGCTGTACTCATACCTGCAAGTCCACCACCAACAATTACAATCTTAGCATTAATGCCTGATTTTTTAAGTGGTAATTGGTCTTTTTCCATTGCTGCAACATCGCTAGCACCCATTAAGAGACCTGCACCAGAAATTCCTGCTAACTTCATAGCTTCTCTTCTGCTCATACCTTTTGAAGATAAATCTTTATCCATCTCCGATAACATTTTATTAAGATATTTATAATCCATATTTATCCTTTAGTTTCATTTACTTTATAATAGTTTACTAAAACACTATCGTAAAGTATGTAATTTATGCCTTAAATAATAGTGTTTATTCAGAAAAAAACACTTACGTGATAAAATTGTAACATTATTTATACTGTAATTTCGGACTTGACTATGCCCAGAAGAAGATAAATTCCTTTCTTCTCATCTACAAAAAACGGTATTGTAAAACCTTGATTTTGAATGTCTTTCACATTTTCATTATCAAAATAAATAGACTTCTTATACTTCTTTACCTTTGTATGCATGTTAACAATAATCGTATCTAGATAAAGTTGAAAAGAACTCTCAGTAATTTCATTTTCTTTTTTAATGAACTCTAATGCTTCTTGTAACTGTTCCTTATAAAGAGGAGAAGGGAATACATTCATTCCAGGATAATAACCCTCAAATTCAAGTTTACCTTCAAGATAATTATTTAGCTCTGCTTGAAGTTTCTTTTTAGTTTCACTTAACATCATTAACCCTCTTCTAATTTACGATATTGATCACAAGATGACATATTTCCTAAATGACAGCCTCTTGCAAAATCATACATCGCCTTTTTATCACTTTTTTTTACACCTTTGCCACCGCGAAGATGTGTAACAGCTAGGTAGTAACATCCAGTTGCACTTTTTTTATTACAGGCTTTATTAAAGAATCTTTGAGCTTTTTTTACATTTATTTTTATCTCTTTATCTTGACCCGTATAGTACAAAGTCCCAATTCTTACACAAGCTTGCTTCTTACCGTTATTGCAATCCTCTTTGAATTTCTGATTTACTGGAGACTGGTACTGAGTTGAAACTTCAAGAGCAAGGTCCGGACCGCCATAGACTAATTTTGAATGTGCTGAATGCGCATAAGACAAAGTTTGTACACTTAGTAATATAGTGATGAAAATAATAATTTTACTCATTGTAATTTCCTTGAGTTTTTTGAAAGTGTTTTAAAGAAGATGTTTATAGAGATGGGGAAATATGCTGAAAATTCAGCATATTATTATTTATTTCAAAGTTGTTGTGATATATTCAGAAAGAGCGTCTATCTCTTCATAAGAAAGATCAACAAGTGAACTTTTCATCATTGCACCATAACCATATTTATTAACACTTCCATATCTATAGCCTTTTAGCTCTATTGCTAATGTTGCAGTTTCTAATCCAGTAATCGGAGCATACTCAACTGTAGAGTTATCAAACATTTTAGTTTGTTTTCCATCAGCACTATGACATTGGATACATTCTTGTTTATAAATTGCTTCACCGTTAGCTGGTAATAATACACCAGTTTTGTACATTGGCGCATCTGCCGCTATTAAAGTAGCACTTGCTACTAATGCAGAAAGAATAATTTTTTTCATTTTGAACCCTTAAATTATCAAATTAATGTGTCATTATAATCACAAAAATCTTAAATTAACTAGAAAGTATCTCCCTATCTATCAATTTTCATCAACTATGTTACTGTTTAGCTTATTTTTTTAATCTGAATTGCTTATATTATATACTCAACTCTTAGTATTTAACTCTGCATAAAGAGTTGTGCAGGCTTCAACATCTGATCTATCCGGAACTCTTCTTATGGAAAGGTATGTCACGTTACCCTTAGTATCAACTTTTTTAAGTACCGTCGCATACACCCAATAATATCCTCTATCTTTTCGAATATTCTTAACAAAACCTGTCCAAAAACCTTTCGTTCGAACATCACTCCAAAGGCCCTTAAAAGCTATACGAGGCATGTCAGGATGTCTTACTATATTGTGTGCTTGACCAATAAGTTCATCGATCGTATATCCAGCAAGTTCACAAAAAATATCATTTGCATAAAGGATGATCCCTTTATCGTCTGTTTCGCTTAATATGTAAGCGTCAGATGAAAAAAACCACTCATCCGTTTCAGTTGACTTATGAACTCTACTCATCGTAACCTCTATTTAGTTATAATATTTTTCTAGACCACTCATACTTGAGCCCATATTTAACAGTAACATATCTGCTATAACAAGAGCCGCCATGGATTCACATACAACTGTACCACGTATTGCTACACAAGGGTCATGTCTTCCTTTAAGGGAAAAATCCAATTCCTCATTTTGTTTATTTACTGTATGTTGCTCTTTAAAAATTGAAGGAGTTGGCTTAAAATATACGTTTAAAACGATATCTTCACCATTACTAATTCCCCCTAGTATACCACCAGCATGATTTGTCTCGAATCCATCTGAACGAATAGCATCATTATTCTGTGAACCAAATGTAGAAGCACTTAAAATTCCATCACCGATTTCAACAGCTTTTACAGCATTAATACCCATCATTGCATCAGCTAAAACACCATCTAACTTATAATACAAAGGTTGACCAAGTCCGACTGGTGTCCCTTTTATAAGAACACGTGCCACACCACCAACAGAATCATGATCATTTTTTGCTTTAAGAATTACATCTTTTTGCTTCTGCTCTACTGATGTATCAAGTGCATAAATTAAACTACTTTTAGCACTTTCGTAATCAAAAGAACTAGCTTTAACCTCTGATACTTGACTTATACCACTTTGGATGGAGACATTTAAAGTGTCTAACATTAATTTAGCAATAGCCCCTGCTGCAACTCTAGCTGCAGTTTCTCTTGCTGAGCTTCTACCGCCACCACGGTAATCTCTTAAACCGTATTTATGAAAATAAGTAAAGTCCGCATGACCTGGACGGAAAACATCTTTAATATTTGAGTAGTCTTTTGACTTTTGATTTGTGTTGTAAATAATCATTGCTATTGGTGTTCCAGTACTTAAACCTTCAAACACGCCAGATAATATCTCAACCTTGTCAGCTTCTTTTCTCGCAGTTTCAAATTCAGACTTACCTGGTTTTCTTCTATCCAACTCGGATTGGATATATGTTTCATCTATACTAAGTCCTGCGGGGACTCCATCTAAAATACACCCTATAGCCGTACCATGGGATTCACCAAAGGTGCTAAATCGTAACTTTTGTCCGAAACTATTCATCTATTTTTCTTCCTTTAGCATCTCAATAGCAATTTTCGCTGCTTCTTGTTGTGCTATCTTTTTACTTTTACCAATCGCTTTTGCGTACTCTTTTCCTTGAATACTTACGGCAATCTCGAACTCTTTTTGATGGTCAGGTCCACGGCTTGCAAGCACATCGTATACTGGAGTAACACCAAAGATAGACTGTGTTAACTCTTGAAGTAAAGTTTTATAATCACTAAAAAGGGAATCGAGTGAGATTTCTTCATGATTCTTCTCTATTAAATTAATAGCTATCAACTCAACAACTTTAAGTCCAGACTCTAGATAAATAGCTCCTATAACAGCTTCAAAGGCGTTAGAGAGAAGCGATGATTTTTCACGTCCACCATTGTTTTCTTCTGCATTAGAAAGTAAAATATAATTACCTAAGTTTAACGAGCGTGCTAGTTTGTCAAAACCTGTTTCATTTACAAGAGATGCACGAATTTTTGAGAGATTTCCCTCAGCTGATTTTGAAAACTTTTTATAAAGGTATTCGCCAACGATTAAATCTAACACAGCATCACCTAAAAATTCTAGACGTTCATTGTCATATGGTTTTTTAAAGCTTTTGTGCGTTAGTGCTTCGGTAATAAGTTTTTTATCTTTAAACTCATAACCCAAACTCTTTTCTAAAGGTTCTATATTTTTTAACATTATTTTACTTTTCTCCTAGTGACTCTTTTAATTTTCTTTTTCAGAGTGTGCTAGTATATCATATCTCTCATTTTCCAGATTTCCATGATATCTAGTACGCTAAATCCTATGAACTTTTGCTCCTAAATTGTCAAGTTCTAAGCCATCACTGAAAAGAGTTACTTTCCTCACCAAAATCCCTATGATAATCTTTTGTTAAACTAAACTCTACATTGATTGTATCAATGGAGTGACATGAACTACAACGATGAAAAGCAAATGGGTAAAGTTGCTTACATGAGGAACAAATATATTCAAAACTTAAAGTTGCGTTTGTCTTACCTCTTAAGTTTATTAAGGCATCAAACTCAAATACACTACTTTTTAAAGAAAGATTTATATCTCCACGCGCAGTATATAACTCTCGAAGGTATGAACTAGAAGAGATTACATCCATATTTAAACTATCTGTTGGGAGGTTCCATAGCAGATCAACCAAGTTTTCACTCTCTGAACTGTCAAAATGCTCCCAAGCAAGTTTTGGATTTACACGAAATAAGTATTCAAATATCATGTATGACATACGTCTACTTTTAAGATAAAGCTCAATAAGTTTTTCTGTTTTTTCTTGAGAATCTACTGCGGCATTATTTAAAAGTTCCAAAGCCTTCAGGTATAAAGTATCACATGTTACATCTTTTTTCAATTCATCTAGTGGTTCTAAAACTTCTAAAGCTGATTTATAGTCTCGCATATATTCGTAGACGAGTAAAAGAGTTTCTAACGCCTGAGGTGTTCTTGGATTTTTACGTAAAATCTCTAAAAATATTTGTTTAGAACGTTCTAAAAAACCTGCTTTAAAGTAAGTCTTACCAAGTAGGTACATAATCTCTATTTGCTCTTTATTGTCTGGTTGTTTTAAAATCTCATTATAAATATCTATACTCTTTTCATAGTTTCCACTCTTGGAATATGACGCAGCTAAAAGCATCCATGATTTTTGGGATAATTCGCCACGAGAAACAAGTTCTTTAAGCTCATCTTGTGTTGGTAACGAACGGAATTGTTTTAAAAACCTGTCTAGATGTTTATAGTCTTCTTTTCGCTTATATCTACCCCACCAATACGAAAGAAACGTGATGATAAAAATAAGAGCAAAAAAGACAATGATAGAAAAAAGGGGATCGCGAAACTCTAAGAAAAATATATTCATAAATTTAGTCGTACACTACAATGCCATAATCATTCTTAAGATTATAAAAAGAAGAGCTACCAAGTAAATCCAAATCTTTAATCTTACCAAGTTGCACTATAGAATTTTTTGTAACCATAATTCCATTCTCACGAAAAAACTTTTTAATATTTACAAATTTAACATCTTCTACAAATTTGTATTCAAATTCCTTATGCAGCTTCATTTTTTCACTTAAAAACAAATGGTCATTAACATGTAATTGGTCTGATGCATACTTAATTGGAAGATGTCCGGAGAGGTCTGTTAAAATTTCTTCTATATGCGCATGTTTTTGGGGTAATGTTTCTTTTTGAAGAAAAATGTACTTATTGTTTAACTTTAAATTTGGTGTCTTTTTCCAGTATTTATATGCAGGATTAGAAACTCCAAGTTTTTTAGAAACTTCACGCCAGAGCCAAAAAGAGTTGAGTGTATTTGGTAAATTTGACATCAGCTTTTGACTCCTCTAAAGTTAATCTGATGTCTATTATATACCTTTTACTTTAAGAGTTTTATTAAAAAATCGCTGTAACTAACTTGGTCACTATAAATCCACCAATAACTAACCAAATAAACATAGACAGTGCTGTATAAATAGGAGCAAGTCCGAGTCCTCTAAACTTAGAAAATATTGTACCCATACCAAGGGCGGTCATTGCCATTGTAAGCAAGAATGTATCTATCTCATTAATGATATTCACTACATTTTGAGGAACAATTCCAAGAGAGTTAAAGCCAGCCATACCAATAAAATAGACTGCGAACCACGGAATAACTAAAGAAACTTTACTCCCCTCTTTACCACTTTTTTTGGCTTGCATAGAAAGATAAATTCCTAACACAATCAATAAGGGAGCAATCATAATAACCCGTGTCATTTTTACAATTACAGCAGAATTTGCCATATCGGTAGGGGCACCTTGTATAGAAGCAGGAACCGCTACAACTTGTGCAACTTCATGAATAGTTCCACCTACATAGATACCAAATTGTTGCGTAGTCATATGTAAAAATCCAGTCGATGGTTCAATAATCGTTACATACAGTACTGGGTATAAGAACATAGAGATAGTTCCAAAAAGGACAACCATTGAAACTGCGATAGCTGTTTTATGCTCTTCTGATTTTAAAACTGGTTCTGTTGCAAGTACTGCTGCAGCTCCACAAACTGAGGCGCCAGATGCAGTTAGCATAGAAGTATCTCTATCCATTTTAAAGACTTTTATACCAAGGTATGTTCCTAGTATAAAGGTACTACTCAACATAATAAGTGAAACCATAAATCCACTCATTCCAACCTCAGCAATCTGCTGAAATGTTATACGGAAGCCATAAAATACAATAGCAAACCTAAGAATCTTTTTTCCAGAAAAAGTTATCCCTGTTCCCCATTCACTCGGAATTTTATTATGTAATGTATTTGCATAAAATATACCCATAACAATACCTATAACGAGTGGTGAAATACCTAAAGATTTAATAACCTCAATATTTGATAACATTGTTGCAGCTGCAGCAAAAATAGCTACAAAAATAATACCGCTTAAAGTTCCTTTACGATTTGCTGGGCTAAATGCCATTATAACACTCCATAATAATAAAAATATCTATTTCTAATAATGAAAGTATATCGTATTCTATATTATAAATGTAGATTGCATAAGCAAAGTATATATTTTTATTTAGAATTTGATATAATTCCAAAAACAGGAATTTATACATGTTGTTTTTAAAACATATACTTTTACTGAGTATTCTCTCGATTTCACTTTATTCTCATGAATTAAAAGAAAACTATCTTCAAGTTGACTACAATCAAACTACAGAAATTTTAAATATAAACCTAGAGGTTGAAACTAGACTTTTACAGCAAATGTATACTTTGATGGATGATAATAAAAATGAAATAGTTTCTCACAAAGAATTAAGAAATCATAAACAAACTCTCCTTGATTATGTTTGCGATCATATTTCTTTTTACTCCAAGAACCAACCCTTATCCCTAAAAGATTCTAATGTAACAATTCATCGAAACGATGATCAAACATATATGCAAGTTAATAAGTCATTCCAAGGAGTTTCACTTCATGATTTGGAAGTGAAATATGACCTATTTTTTGAACTTGAAGATACGCATAAACTTTTCATACATTTAAATGATAACAAAGGGGACTTTGTCCTAAGCAAAAATTTACAGTATTATAAGTTTTCATCTTCTTCTATGAGTCAACTTGATAGATTGATTGTCTTTGTAGAAGAAGGGATTGTTCATATTTTAGATGGATTAGATCATCTTCTTTTTATACTTATGCTCTTGATACCTGTTATAGCACTAAGGAGTTCTTATATACAGTTATTAAAGATTATTACAGTGTTTTCTCTTGCACATTCAATTACGCTCTTTATTTCTGGATTTGGATTGTATACGCCAAATATTAGTTTTGTTGAGAGTTTTATCGCCTTAAGTATTTTTATTGTGGCGGCTTTGAACTTTTTTAAATTATATTCTCATGTCAACTATAAAATTGTCTTTTTCTTTGGACTTATGCATGGTTTTGGCTTTGCCAATGTTCTTACAGTTGGACAAGTAAGTGATACAACTTCATTTTTAGTTGCCCTCTTTGGCTTCAATATTGGGGTAGAATTTGGACAAATATTTGTAATACTTCTCTATCTCATACCTCTTCACTTCATAAGAGATTATCAATATAAAGACAAAGTCATCAAAGTAGTCACATTTGCTACTGCCCTTATTTCCGTCGTATGGTTTTTACAAAGAATAGGCGTAGCCTAATTTATTACAATGCTAAGTAGTGTAAAAGAGTAGTTGTCTCTATTTTACAACTACTTCTAATTTCGACCTAATGAGTTGCGTTTCCTCAACTTGAGCTTCTGATATTTCTAGCTCATGGATTCTAGAAATATCTATCCCTTTAATATCTACTAAGTACGTTTTAACAGCAGCACTTCTTTGCTTTGCAAGGGCATGAATTTCTTCAAGAGTCACTACTTGGATAAGAGAACACTCTTTTATTAAAGCTTGAAGGTATGCGCGTTCAAATTTTGCATCATCCTCATACTTTTCTTCAAGAGCATCTTCGATTTTTTTGATTTTATCATCATCTCTAGCATCTTCATAAATATCTTCAAGCAAATCAATGTTCATCGCATTAATTCGTTCTTCTTCATTCTTAGCACCACTTCGTTTTAAGACTGCCTTTACAAGTTTAGTTTTTTGCATAGAAGCACGATCTACTGCTTCATTATATGAACCATAAATACTTAACTTCATTTTTGGTCTTTTTGTGAGTAGCTTACTTACATTGTCCAATTTTTCTCTCTCTGGTGGTAGTATAATGAAAGAACCCGCTTCAAACTCTGCATACTCAAGTTCTTCACCACCAATACCTAGCATAGCGCCTAAGAACTTAAATGGTGAAGCAACCGCTTTTAAAATTAAGTTACCCAATGTTTTCCAAACTAAAGCTCCATACTTAAAGTCAGGTTCATCTACATTCCCTCGTATTGGCATGTCTATATCTATAACACCATCACTATCTTCAAGAAGTGCAATAACAAAACCTAAAGGAAGAGAACTCCCCCCTTCAACTTCTAGTTCTTCTCCAAGCTTTATATTTTTAATTATAATACTGTTTTCCCCAAGTAGTTCAGATTCTTTAATATCATAATGTAGATTTAAAAATAATTTTCCATCATCAATCTTATGTCCTGCGAATGTAGCACTATATCCACTCATAGCAGATAAATCCAAATTCTTAAAGTTAAAGGCTAAATCTGTGAAAGCTTTAGGGTTTGCAGAAATGAGGCTCCCTTTGAGTTTAGTAGAACCATATTCATCTATTTCACCAACTAAATCCACATAGGTTGTCTCATTAGGTGAAGAAGAGATTACAAGTACCGCACCATTGAGGTCGTGAATATTTGTTTTAAAGTTAATAGGTAAAGATGCATCAGCAAATATTGCACTTCCATCTTTTATATTGACTTTCATAATTTTATATGGGAACGCCTCTTTTGGCTCAGGGGTTACCGTAATGTTATCCATTACAATTGTAGTATTTGATTCAATGTTATTTGTTACTTCTACTACTTCTTGTGTCGTGCTATTCTCAAGACTTCCACTGGAGTCATCACTACCTTTAACTAATGTCGCAAGATTCATTGTCTTATTTACATCTATGAGAGCCTTCACATAAAAAGAATCTATATCTACTTCATCTACAAAGAGTCTATTCGGTTCTGTTTCTAAGGTAAAACTTTTTAAATTTAATTTTCCAAAAGAGACTAAAGTAGAATCATTCCTACTGTCATTCACAAACAACTCATCAAGTGTGAAACTTCCGTCTACACTTAAGTCCGGGGAAGTTTTCGAAGCAGCATATTTAATTGAAGTTTTAAGACTTAAATGCCCATCTTGTAGATAAACATAAGCGTGTTCATCAATATAAGGGTTAAGGTCTTTTAATGCTATCTGACTTAACTCAAGGCTCCCCTTTTGTTTCAAAGGAGCATGTCGTAAACTACCTTTAGTTTTTAACCGACCCGTATCATTTATTCTCGCTGAGAGATAATAACTCATCCAGCTATATTTTTTAGAATCAATATTGTAGGCACTTAGATATATTTTATCTACCTTAGATTTGACACTAGGGGACAGCATTTTGTCTTCAAAGCTTACTTTTGCACCTTTAAGTGCTACTTTTTTTACACGTATTCTATAAGGCTCTTCTTTTTTTGCTTTTTTAGATTTTCTTACACCTTTAACTTTTTTGACAATTTTTGGCAAGATTAAATCTTCTGTACTTAGGCTACCATCAGCAAGTCTTGCTGTTCTTATGTTTAGGTACTTTAGTGTAGTATCAGTAATATTTACATCTTTATTTGCAGTATTGAGCTGTATACCTCGCACGTCAAACTCGCTAAACGTAGCAAGACGCTTATTTGTACTTCTTTTATTTAAAGCAAATTTATCTAAATGCAAGTTTGCATCATCTACATTAATTACAACTGTAGAATTTATATCTTTAGCCGTAAGGTTAGCATCAAATCCTACCATCAAACTTCGTAATTTTACATTGTATACTTTTAACTCTTTTCTCGCTATATCATCAATATATGGAAGAAAATGTGTGATATCTAAGTCACTACACTTTGAAGAAGCAGATGCATCTAAAACTTTATGTACTACTTTACCTTCAATGACACAGTTAAACTGATTATTTAGACGTAAATCCATTTGGTATGCAAATGCTTCTTTACCCTCAAGCGTAACATTTTGAGCAAAAATATTTAATTCATCAAGCGTGTTTGTTACCGACGGTCTAATTCCATCATCATTAAAGTTTGCTTTTATTTTTTCTAATGCGATTGTGTCTACAACAATACTCCAATTTTTGGACTCTTCTTCAACCTCAACAGCTGTCTCTACTTCCATCTCTTTCTCAATGTTTTGAGTTTTCTTATTTACTTTAATATACTCAAGCCAGTCTATTGTTCCAGATTTACCCCTTGAAGCAAGGATATTTAAATTATTTAAGCCCATTTTACTCACATGAACATTTTGCGCTAAAGGTTTGATAGTGGCATTATGAAGATAAAAAGATTTCAGAGTTAGGACATCTTTATGATTCCCTTTTGGTTTTATTCTTAAATTATCAAGATTCATATTTATATGAGATATTGTAGCTGATGGGAGATCCTCCATATTTACATTATACTCGGCAGCTAGAGAAAGCTTTCCATCTGCTACTTCTAGATTTAACATATCTTGTACATAGCGCCATTGCGTGTAAAGCTTACTCGCTTCATACACGAAGGAACCCTTGAATATGAGAGGTTCAAAACCTACGACTTCACTATTAAATTTAATAAAGCCACCATCAGACAGCGAAGTATAAAACTTAATTTTCGCGTCACTTGAAGTTAAATCATTTGTATCTATATCTTTTAGTTCAAAATCAATTGTGTCTAAACTAAGTTCAAATTTTTTCCCTTGTGAATAATCTTCATAATTCATGCTCCCTTGTACAATAGCAATCCGATCAAGAATGATTCTGGGTATTTCACTTGTCTCATTGAAGTCATCTTTTTCCACAGACACTGGAGTTTCTTTGAGGATGGATGCAAAATTTATTTTTTTGTCTTTGTCCAAGGCCAGAGAAATTCTAGGTTCTTCTAGAATAAAATTTTTCACATGTATAGCAGAATTTATAAGAGAGGACACTTCAATGTTAATAAAAATTTCTTTTATAAACAGAAGTTCTCTATCATCTAATGAACGTAACTTTAGTCCTGATATGTTAAGATAAAAAGCAAAGGGGTTGAAAAATACAGAATCAATCTCTATCTTCGCATTTGTCTCTTTTGAAACAATATCAATAATTTGAGGTTTTAAAATAAGGGGAACAGCGACAAAGCCTACAAGGCTATAAAAGAAGATGAGTGATAGTATAATTTTTTTAAACAAAATAAACTCCAAGACATTTGTATTGTCTAAAGTTTATCTCATTTAGGGTTAAATATCTATTATTTAGCCTTTTTTAATTCATCCGCACGAGGGAATACAAACACCGCATCTCTGTATACGACAATGTTTTCTTCATGTCCGATTGCATATGCTTTAATCGTAATTGGTATAATCGTATCTTTTCTCTCATCATCAACAAGGACATCTGTTGTTCTAAGAATTACAACTTTTTTCTTTTTTATTCCAGGAACTGCAGAGAATTTTTTACTTGGTTTAGCAATAACTATCTTACCTTCCATTCCTTTAGGAGGAATAACATCAAAATAAAAGTCCATTCTCTCATTTTGCGTGTTTTGTAGTAAAAATACATAAGCATTGTCAACTCTTATATTGCCATCTGGCATTGCTTTGGTAGAATATAAACGCCCTTCTTTGTTAATGTTAAGAAGCATATTTTCTTTCGTGCTTCCCATCATTGCAAGAATGATCATAAGAATTATAAGGACTCCCACATATCCTAAAATTTTTCCACGAAAAAACTCTGTTTTACCTTTTTTGTCAATTACTTCATATTCACTTGACCAAGTAACTAAAGATGGTTTCCCAAGTTTACCCATCACTGTCGTACAGGCATCAACACATTCTAAGCAGTTGATACACTCTAACTGTAAACCTTTGCGAATATCAATATGTGTAGGACAAATAACTACACAAGCTTCACACGCTGTACACTCTGCATGTGGTTCTTCCACCTGAATTTCTTTTTGCTTAGTGTGTTGCTTATCATGATTTTCATCATAAATATGCCCACCACGATTTGTATTATAAAGAGACATAACGGTATGCTCATCATAGAGTACTGATTGAATACGAGAGTAAGGGCATATATAAGCACAAAAATCTTCTTTTAAAAATACAACATCATATACTAAAAAGAGTGCTATTCCTGTCATAATTCCTATAAGGGACCAATGGTTTTCATAATCAGCTAAATACACAAAGAAGTCTTCAGGTGGAACAAAGAACCAAAGGAAGTTAGCTGCAGCCAGGTAACTTGAAAGAAAAGCAATTGTTACAGCTACTACTTTTTTAACTTTATTTTTTGTCAAAGACATATCTGGTTCTTTTTGCTTGTTCTTAATACTTCTTCTCATTCCCAAAATTTTAGTCTCAATCAAGTCACGATAAATTGCACGAAAGGCCGTTTGAGGACATACCCATCCACAGAATACACGACCACCCATAACGGTCATTCCAAAGACGGTAAGAAACATAAACATGAGCAAGAACGGCATCAGATAAAGTTCTTGCATGTCAAACTGAATAAATGCTAAGTGAAGTTTTAGTTTATCAAAACTAAGTAGAAAAAAATGATTTCCATCTACTGTTATCCATGGTAGAACTAAAATAAATACTGTAGCTATAAAATAAACATAATAACGTTTAATCCTCCATTTCATTGGGATTTTATAGCTTTGTTCTTTTTCACTCATATGTTTGCTCCTGTTTCGTTTGGACAAATTATAGAATTTATCAATTCTTCTTGCGATTGTTCCCTCACTTCTGGTAACAATGAAGCAAAAGCAACTTGCTTCAACTCACGTGACTCTATATAATCTTTTAACGAACTTCTGCTGACCTCTAATCTTCTCGCCATTTCACTAACACTTTTTTTCTCTCTTATAAAGCCAATAATATCAGAAATATATTGATCAAACTTAGAGCTAGATTTACTGCCCTTTGGTCTACCTATCACTTTTTTCTCTTTAGCTTTGAGTGTTTGACGGAGTTGATCTATTAAAGCAAAAATCAACATAGACGTACTATCACGTGATATTATAACAGACTGTTTGATAAAATGAACATGAAAATTATTTTTCAACAAACATGAGAACATTTCTGTTACATCCTCCATGTTAGAACTTAGAACCCAAACATCCTGAACGAGAAGTGTCGAACCTTCTTGTGATTGAAAATTTTCAGTTACATGAAACCTTTCGTCGAGTCTTTTATTTTGTGAGATATGATCAATTACTTCTTCATCTATTGTCATGTTATTTGCAATAGCGTAAGAATTAATTATTTGGAGTTGTTCGCCTGCTGCATCGAAATGCTTATCGGGTCTTATGTATGCAATTGTTACCATAATAGCGGTTAAACCTCTCTTTATATTTAATATATACGTCATTATAGTCATTATTGACGATAAAAGTCAAGTAATATTGTATATTTTCGTCATTTTGTCTATATTTTAAACTTACCTCTAAAAAGCCTTAAAAAGTTATTCACTCAAACACAGAAATTTTTATGCTCACCTTAGGTAAAATAAGAACAATTAAATACACAAAGAAGCCTTTTTACTATGACAACAAAACACTATATTTTAGAAACAATTAAAACACGCCCTCTTATAATAGATGGTGCGATGGGTACACAACTTCAACAACGCGATGATAAGATTCCAAAGAGTGCATGGGAAGACAATGAAGGCTGTAATGAACTTTTAAATGTTACATGTCCTGAAATTTTAACTGAAATCTTTCATGCATACCTTACTTCCGGTGCTGACTTAATCACAACAAATACATTTGGCTCTTTTGCATGGGTCTTAGATGAGTATCAAATTGGTCATCGTGCATATGAGCTCACAAAAGCTGGAGCACAACTGGTAAAACAAGAATGTGAAAAATTTTCAACTCCAGAGCATCCAAGATTTTGTCTAGGTTCTGTTGGTCCAGGTACTAAACTTCCCTCTTTAGGTCACATAACTTATGATGAAATGTTTGAAGGCTATACTGATTTTTGTTGTGCTCTTATTGATGGTGGAGTTGATGTTTTCTTACTTGAAACATGCCAAGACCCACTTCAAATAAAAGCAGCCCTTCATGCCTGTCAAGAAGCAAATAAACAACGTAATGTAGAGATTCCAATTATGGTTTCTGTGACAATTGAGCTTAGTGGTACTATGCTCATAGGAACAGATGCCCAAACCATTGCTACTATTATGGAGCCTTTTGACATTTTATCTCTCGGATTTAATTGTGGGACAGGTCCTGAACAAATTGTGAAACATCTCAGAACCCTTAGTGAACTTTGGCATAAGCCAATCAGTGTTCACTCGAATGCAGGACTTCCTCAAAATCGCGGTGGTTATACATATTACCCTATGAATCCCGAAGAATTTACTGACAAACAAGAGAAGTTTCTAGAATTTGATGGAGTTAGCTTTTTGGGTGGCTGTTGTGGAACTACCCCGCAACATATCCGTACTTTAGTAGACAGAGTCCATGCTACTTTACCAAAACCAGCGACAGGAAGCCATCCAAATTCCATCGCTTCACTTTTTAACACAGCAGAGCTTATGCAAAAGCCTGCCCCTTTACTTATGGGAGAACGAAGTAATGCAACTGGATCTAAAGTATTTAAAGACCTTTTACTTGCAGAAGATTACGAAGGTACGATTAGTGTTGCACAACAACAAGTTCGTGCAGGTGCTCACGCAATTGATGTAAATGTTGGTTTTGCTGGTCGAGATGAAACGAAAGATATGAATGCAGTGATAGGAATGTACAATCAAAAAATTTCTCTTCCTCTCATGCCCGATTCCACACAAACAACTGGACTTGAAACTGCACTTAAAAATATTGGGGGAAAACCAATTCTCAACTCTGTGAACCTTGAAGATGGTGAAGGGAAGTTTGATGACGTATGTGCTTTAGCTAAAAAGTACGGGGCTTCTTTAGTGTGTCTTACAATAGATGAAATTGGAATGGCAAAAACAGTTAGCAACAAAATGGAAGTAGCTGACAGAATCATCGATCTTGCCACGAATCGTCATGGAATAAAAAAAGAAGATTTAATCTTTGATGTTCTTACTTTTACACTTGCAAGTGGCGATGAAGAGTATTGGGACGCTGGAGTTAATACCATTGAGGCAATTAGAGAATTAAGAAAAAAACATCCTGAAGTTGGAGCGACACTAGGTCTTTCAAATATCTCATTTGGACTCGACAAAGATACACGACCATATCTTAATTCAATGTTTCTGCACCATTGTTTAGAAGCTGGACTTACTTCTGTAATTATTAATGTAAAACATATTATTCCTATAAACAAAATATCTCAAGAAGATCAAACTATTTGTAATGATTTAATATTTAACCGTAAACCAAATGGTGAAGCACTCTTTACTTTCATTGAACACTTTAGTACCAAAGAAGCGATAGATACTTCAGTCGATGATGCCGAGTATTTAGCCATGACTAACGAAGAAAAAATTGCTAAACTTTTAATGGATGGAGATAAAGAACGTATGATTCCTCTTGTTGAAGAGGCTCGCCATACTATAGCTCCAGAAGTAATCGTTAATGAAATTTTAATTGATGCGATGAAAGTTGTTGGTGAACTCTTTGGTTCAGGACAAATGCAACTTCCTTTTGTTCTTCAATCCGCTGAAACTATGAAAAAAACGGTGGATCATCTTAATCCATACCTTCCAAAAGTTGAAAAAACTGTAGACACTACACTTGCACTTGGTACTGTCAAAGGAGATGTTCATGATGTTGGTAAAAACCTTGTCGATATTATTCTTTCAAACAATGGCTATAAAGTTCAAAATCTTGGAATAAAAGTAGAACTAGATACTTTCTTGGAAACTTTAGACAAAGGTCATATCTCTGCTTTTGGGATGAGTGGACTTTTAGTGAAGTCAACACAAGTCATGCAAACAAACCTCAAACTACTAAAAGAAAAAGGTATCACAATTCCTATTCTTTTAGGTGGAGCAGCTTTAACTCGTACATTTATTGATGATTTTTGTCGTCCTTTTTATGATGGACCTATCTTTTATTGTAAAGATGCTTTTGATGGTGTTACTGCTATGAGTAGAATTGAGGCCGGTAATTTAGATACAAATTTACATGGTAAAGATGGTGAAGAAAAAGCTGTTAAAGTAAAAAAAGAGATTATTATCCCTCCATTTAAAGAATTAAAAATGCCTTCTCGAGATGTAAGGGTTCCGACCCCTCCATTTTGGGGAAGAAGAGAGGTTAAACTAACAGAACAGCAAATTGAGATGGCTTTTGAATGGATAAACCATAAAATTCTTTTCAAATCTCGCTGGGGATATAGCTCAAAAGGCATGACTAAAGAAGCGCATGAAAAACAACTTGAAGAAGTAGTATGGCCAGCCTACGAAAAACTAAAAAAACAATTTCTAGAGGAAAAGATTTTTGAGCCCACTATCATTTATGGTTACTGGCCATGTAGAAGTGATGATAATAAACTTCTAATTTTTAATGAAGATGAAGGTTATAATTCTGACTCAGAAATCAATACCTTACCTTTACAGACGAGAAAAGAAAAAACAATAAAAGAGTTTACTTTCCCTAGACAAAGTAAACAACCACATCGTGCTCTCAGTGACTTTTTTCACAGTGAGAGAGATGATGTCATAGCGCTTACCTGCGTAAGTGCAGGAGCAAAAATCAGTGATGCAGAGCGTCTTATTATGGATGCAGGAGAGTATACCGAGTATTATCAATTCCATGGTCTTGGAGTTGAATTAGCAGAGGCTCTAGCAGAGATAGCTCACAAACAAGTGAGACTTGATTTAAATATTAGTGATAACGAAGGAAGTAAATTGTCTGATGTTAGGATGAATAAATACCAAGGAAGCAGATACTCTTTTGGTTATGCAGCTTGTCCGGACCTAGAACTTAACCGTCCATTGTTTGATTTGTTAAAGCCTGAGGAATTTGGAATTGAATTGAGTGAGACTTTTCAAATTCATCCTGAACAATCTACAAGTGCATTAGTGGTATACCATCCTAATGCAACATACTATAATGTATAAATTATAGTACGAGTATGTTCAAATAAAGAAAATTATTTAACGCTGAAGAAATCTTCACCTAAGGCACCAATACGTCTCTCCAGCTTACCAATTAAATCTAGAAGCTCTTTGGAAACTGCTTCTAGTTCATCATAATATCTCTCAGCCATTTCTTGCTCTGCAGAAGAGACTTTTCTCTTGATTTTCAATAATCTGGAAAAAAAAGACTTTCCGCCTTCACCAAAATATACTTGAAAAATCTTAAAATATATCTGATGTAATTCTGTATGCTTAATTCCGATAGACTCCATTACGTTCATACCTGGCATCATAACTATATCCTGTCCCGCACTATAAAACCACTTCCCAAATATACAGTCTGTATAATCTAATGGTATCGCTTCTTTTTCTATTGGCATACCAGAAATTAATGACTTAGCTCTTTGAACCCATTTGAGGTGAGCTACTTTCGCTGATCTAAGTTCTTGTACAATGCTTTCTTTTTCCACTTCAGTGCCTCAAATAATAATTTTATCTTATAGTATAGCAAAAAGTGAGAAGATAAACAAATTTTAACTATCTTCTTCTATAACTCAAGGCTTCAAGTATATGATTTTTCCCAATTATTGCACTAGAAGCTAAGTCAGCGATAGTACGTCCAACTTTTTGAATCTTTTTTATACTTCTAAAAGATAAATCGAATCTGCCAATCGCTATATTTAAAGTTTCTTGAGCTTCAGTATCTAGTATGCAAAAACTATCAATCTCTACATCATTCAACTTCGCGTTAAAACTTTTCTGTCCTCTTTTTTTAGCATATATATGAGATGCTACTACCATTTTATGTAACTCCATAGAGCTATAACTAGATTTGTCTTCAGCATTTACGTTTTGCATTACTACATTAATATCTATCCGGTCTAAAAAAGGATCTGAGAGTTTATTTTTATATCTTTTAATTTCAAGCTCACTGCATCTACACTCTTTTGCGCTATTGAGTAAATTTCCACACGGGCACGGGTTCATAGCTCCTATGAAAAGAAAATCTGCAGGATATTGAACCTTTGAATGTACTCGTGAGATACATATTTTATTATCTTCCATTGGTTCACGGAGTGATTCAAGCACATTTTTAGAAAAGTGAGGCAATTCATCAAAAAATAATATTCCCTTATGTGCTAGGCCTACTTCACCAATCTGAGCCTTATGTGAACCTCCCCCGAATATACTTGCTTGTGTTGAGGAATGATGAGGAGAACGTATACACCTATGAGGTTTAAAACTAGGTTCTTTCGCTTCTAAGGCTTCAAGCTTAGCTACTTCAAGTATCTCATCCGAGTTCATCGGTGGTAAAATAAACTGCAGTCTTTTAGCAATCATACTTTTCCCACATCCGGGACTACCCTCAAAAAGAATATTATGAAAACCACACGCAGCAATAAGAGCTGCTCTTTTTGCAACTACTTGCCCTTTTACATCTTTAAAATCATTTTCATATTCTTTTATATAATAGTATTTTTCAGACTCTATTTCATAATATGGATACTCAATACTGTTTCCACTTACACTAGCAATAGCCGTATCTTGATTACGAAGTAACTCTATAGCTTCTTCTAAATTTTTCACTCCATAAAGTTCAATATTAGGAATTTTAGATAATTTCTCTAAGGCCTCATTTGGGACAATAATTTTTTGAATAAGCCTTTGATTTGCTAAAGATAATACTAAAGGATACAAACCTAGATTTTCTTTTACTGTGCCATCAAGTCCTAACTCTCCAAAAACAAACCAATCAGAAAAACTTTCATCTATTGTATTTAATGCAATCATCAAAGCTATGCTCAAATCGAAGTGACTTCCCTCTTTACGTATATCACTTGGAGATAAAGAAAGGGTTATACGCTTTGGTGGAAAAGAAAAATCATTACTTAAAAGTGCCGATTTAACCCTTTCTTTAGACTCATTAATAGAAAGGTTAGCCATACCAACTATACTAAAAGAGGGTAAGCCTTTGGTAAGTGTAGATTCAACATGAACAACTTTTGCGTCAAGACCTTCATAGGTCGCACAGTTTATACTTTGCATCTTCCAAACCTTTCATATAAGTTAAGAAGATTGTATCTAGTTTGTAAAGTAGAGGAAGTTTATATTGCGTATTGCAATATTATTTAGGAGATTTATTTTCTTTAAGCATTTTTTTATACTCTTTTTCAAATTTACGACGCCTTGATGATGTTAGCTTGTCTATAAAAAGTATCCCTAATAAATGATCATATTCATGCTGTATAGCGATACTAAGTAATCCATCAGCTTCAAGAT
Organism: Sulfurimonas sp.; assembly: GCF_047622445.1. Taxonomy (GTDB): domain Bacteria; phylum Campylobacterota; class Campylobacteria; order Campylobacterales; family Sulfurimonadaceae; genus Sulfurimonas. The sequence goes on along the minus strand of NZ_JBLHOE010000026.1, from coordinate 16,934 downwards.
ATTGCGTATTTCCATCTCTGTCTTGATAATTAAGCGTTAAAAATTCAAACCGATTAATATCTTCATAAAAAGAAGGTACACTTAAACAACCTTCTTGGTATGTACTTTCCCCTCTTGTATTACTCAAAACTGGATTAATAATCTCTATAAGATTTTCTTTTGGCTGTTCACCATCATCATCAGGGATATTTAGTATCAATATCTCTTGCGCGATACCTACTTGTATAGCCGCCAGACCAATGCCATTTGTTTGCATCATTAAAGGATACATTGCATCCAAAATTTCATGAAGTTTTAGATCAAATTTTTCAACTCTAAGAGATTTCTCTCGTAATCTTTTGTCTGGATATTCTACAATACTTAGATTCATACTTAGTTGTCATCTCCATTCATAAGTACTACTGCATAATCAGATGACTCATCTTTATACGCTTTTTCAACACCGTTCATAACGCTAACTACTGTTTCTTCCACAGAATAATCTGGATCTATATTTGTAATACCTATCGAGATTTGTAGTTTAATTTCTCTATCTGCTAAAAAGAAGTTTGAATTAGACACTAGATATATTAGTCTCTCACTTGCTTTTTTTGCACTCTCTATATCAGTATGTTTTAAAAGCATAACAAAGACTCCATTACCATAATGCGCTACTGTGTCACTACGTCTTGATGTTTTTAAAAGCAACCTTGCAATTGTTCTTGTCATAAGAAGCAAAGCTTTTTCATTCCCTACGCTATCTTTTAAATCACGAGAAAGTTCTATCATAATAAGTGAGCTTTTATGTTTAAACTCTTTTATTAACCCAGTTTCACTCTCTATTTTACTCATAAGATAACGTTTATTATACACACCAAATTTATTATCAAAAATAGTTTCATTTTCAACATTTTTTACAATAGTGGCTGTCTCATCATACAAAACCTTCATCTGTCCGCTTTGTTTTTTTACGATTGTATTTAACTTTTTGATGTCATTGCCTAGGGTAGAAGCGACACTTATTGTAGATTGTTTATCACTATCAAGCTCAAGTTCTTTCATTCTTTTTTCAAGGATTTTCGTCATTAAAGACATATTTTTATATAAATTAGCAGTAGTGCCTAAAATACTTTTTATTGAGGAAAAGCCTTTTTTTAAACTATGTTCAAGTTCTAATGTACTCTCCGCATCATTACTTTCTTCAAGTTCCAACATTGAAGATACTTGTTTTCTAAAGTTTTCATCTCTATCTTCTAAAAGTCTATCAAAGTAAAGAGAAAAATTATTTGGTGTAGGAGGTGTATTATCTGCAATAAGTGATGCTAAAACTTCTTTAGAATATGTTTCAATATCACTTAATTGGTTATCCATACCAAGTAACTTCTCCGAATTATGTGAGCTACTTGATAAGGAAGGTTGCTCATCAGTATTTAGATTACGTCTATTTCTACTTCTGAGTGTACCCGCCATCTTTATTTCCTTTTAGTCTTTATCGTTTTTAACTAAAACTTCATCGATAAGACCATAGTCTAATGCTTCTTTAGAACTTAAAAAATTATCTCTATCTGTATCTTTTTCTAAAGTTTTCAGACTTTGCCCTGTATTTTTTGCCATAATAGTATTTAATTCTTTTTTCATTCTAAGAATCTCTTCGGCTTGAATAGCGATATCAGATGCCTGACCTTGTGCACCACCTAGAGGTTGGTGGATCATTATCCGAGCATGAGGAAGAGCGTAACGCTTACCTTTTTCGCCACTACAAAGTAAAAAAGCACCCATAGATGCCGCTTGACCTATACAGATAGTAGCAACATCTGGACGAATATAATTCATAGTATCAAAAATAGCCATACCGGCAGTCACAACACCACCTGGGGAATTGATATAAAAAAAGATATCTTTTTCTGGATCTTCAGCTTCTAGAAATAAGAACTGTGCAACTATAGTAGAAGCGACTTGATCGTTTACTTCACCACTAAGCATTACAATTCTATCTTTAAGTAAACGTGAGTAAATATCATAAGATCGCTCTCCACGTCCTGTCTTTTCAACTACATATGGGATATAGCTCATTAACTAGGCCTCTTTTATTCTTGAGTTTAAGATTGTACTTAGAACTCTATCTTCTACCATTGACATTTGAATTGCAGGAATATATCCAGCTTCTTTATAATGCTCATATGCTTTTTGAGGATCTTGACCTGTTTGCATCGCTTCATAGTAGATAGTTTGCATAACTTCATTTTCATCAACTTTAATGTTTTCTGCCATTGCTAGTGTATCGATAATAAAAGTAGCTCTTACACTTCTCTCAGCATCCCCACGGAATGTTTCACGAAGTTCTGTTAATTTATCTGCATTTTCACGAAGCTCTTTAATCTCATCTTCACTCATTGACGAAGCTGCTTTGTTTAGCGCCATATCAATCTCTTGTTCTACAACAAATTCTGGTAAATCAAATGAAGTACCCGTTACTAAGCTCTCTAGTAATTCTGGTTTCATTGTGTCATTATAAAGTTTAGACAACTCTTCATTTTCAATTTGAGTTTTCACTACTGCTTTTAAACTTTCAACAGATGCATCTTCTTCACCTTGAAGTAACTTTTTAGCTAACTCATCATTTATTTCAATATCATCTTTTACTCTAATTTGTTTTACAGCTACTTTAAACTCAGCTTCTTTACCAGCTAAATCTCCACCGTAATTTTCAGGAAATGTTGCCTTAATAGTAACTTCTTCATCTCTTTTTATACCAATAAGTTGATCTTCAAAACCTGGAATAAATTGACCAGAACCAAGAAGAAGAGCGAAGTCTTCAGCTTTTCCACCATCAAACGCTTTTCCATCTATGAAACCTTCAAAATCAATTATAGCAGTATCGCCATCTTTCATTTTACGGTTTCTTTTAATATCTACTAATTCAGCTTGACCTTGCGCTATTTCAGTAACTTTAGCATCAATATCATCATCACTTACAACTGGTTTATTAAATTCTTTTACCTTTGAAGCATAATCACCCATTTCTATTTGAGGTCTCATTGCAACTTTTACTGTTACTTCTATTTTGTCATCACTTTTATCAAATCTAGAAACGTTTGGTTCGCCGATTAATGATTCATTTGGGATACTTAGCTCTTCTAAACCTTTTACAAGTACTTCACGTAGTGCCTCTGCTTCTGCATCTTCTTGAAGTTTACGACCGTACTGTTGCTTTACGATTGCTACAGGAACTTTTCCTTTACGAAAACCTTGGATAGTTGTAGTTTTAGCTAGTTGTTTAGCAATTTTCTCAACATTTTCATTCACTTCATCCATAGAGATTACAGCTTCGATCTCAGCATTTGCACCATTAATTTTGTTTGATTTGATTTCCATCAATTTCCTTTATTTCTATACTTGTTGCAAGAAAGCAACTATTATTTTGGACAATAATACCAAAAAAGTGCTTGGAATTAGCTTTTACAAAACTTAGGTTTAAAGTTCAAAACTAAAAACCATACAACTGCAACATCTATCATTACATCCGCAAAGTTAAAAACAGCGAAATTAAAGCCACAGTGCCAATATACCATATCCACAACACCTTCGTGAATAAACCTATCGTAGACATTTGAAAATGCTCCACCTAAGAGTAAACCTGCTGGAATGGCGTAGCAAACTTGCTTCATATAGAGGATATATCCAAGCACACCAAACACTAAAACAAGTTGGATATATTTGAGCCATTCTTCTAAAAATGCGAACATTGAAAATGCCACACCTTTGTTATATACTAATATTAAGTCGATACACTCTGTGTAATAACGAAAACCATCCACAAAAAGCATTTTAATATTTTGATCAATTATAAAAACACCTACTAGAGTAAAAAAAAGAATTATGTTTAATCGTAGTACTGGATTATGCATTTAAAGCTTTTTCAAAAAATACAACCATATCGTCCATAGCTTTATTCATCTGTTTTGCATCTTTGCCCTCAAGAAGAATACGTAGTTTATTTTCAGTCCCAGAGTAACGGATAAGATGTCTAATATTTTGAGTCTCAAGTACTTCTAACTTCTTAGCTAAACCATCAATATCAGCTAATTCTTTTTTCACTTTTATATTAATATTTGTAAGCTTTTGAGGATACAAAGAGAATGGACGTAAAACTTGAGAAGCTTTTTTGTTTGCGTGAATAATGAGTGCTAAAACTTGAAGCGCTGAGACAAGTCCATCTCCAGTTTTTGCATAATCATGCATAATTACATGCCCACTTTGCTCACCTCCAAAATTAATATTTTCTTTATTCATTACTTCTAAAACATGCTTATCCCCTACATCTGAACGAAATAGCTTAAGGTTTTGAGAGTTCATGTAATCATCAAGACCTTGGTTACTCATAACAGTAGACACTATGCCTCCACCTTTAAGTAATCCTTGATTATTTAGGTAAGAGCCCAAAGCACCAAGAAGTTGATCCCCATCAACAACTTCACCCTTTTCATCCACGACAACAAGTCTATCGGCATCTCCATCTAGAGCTATCCCTAAATCTGCACGATATTTAATAACACTCTCGCTTAAATCTTTAGTATGTAATGCACCACAGCCTTCATTTATATTATAACCATTAGGATTATCATGCAGCACTATAACATCAGCACCAAGTTCTTCTAAAACAGTTGGACCAACTTTATAACCCGCGCCATTGGCAGTATCTAAAACAATTCTCATCTTATGTAAAGAGAGATCTCTCGGAAATGAATTTTTAAGTTGAACAATGTAGCGACCAATTACATCATCAATTCTTTTTGCTTTACCAATATTTTTAGCTATTAGCTGTGCTTCATCTATCCTCTCTTGATTATTGCAAATATCTTCGATAGTTTTTTCTACTTCACTTGAAAGTTTATTTCCATGACCATCAAAAAACTTAATCCCATTATCTTCAAAGGAGTTATGCGAAGCTGAAATCATTATCCCAGCATCACATCTCATATTTTCTGTAATAAATGCAATTGCTGGGGTAGGCATAGGGCCTATCTGAATTACATCATAACCAATCGCAGTAAGACCTGCAACAATTGCATTTTCAATCATATAACCACTAATGCGTGTATCTTTACCAATCAGAATCTTATTGTTCACTGCATTCTGTTTAAAATAGATTCCTGCAGCCATCGCTACTTTCATAGCAAGTCCAGCTGTTAAAAACGAGCCTGCTTCACCACGCACTCCATCTGTTCCAAATAGTTTCATTATTTCTCCTAAAACTACGCCTAATGGCGAGAAAAATTGTTTTTAATTATGTAAGGAATTCTAACATAATTATATATAATTAGAGAATTTGACAATATATTACGTCTTTAACATAACTTTAATTCTATTTAAGCTAATATTTCGAACTTAATTTATAAAAAGAAGGACTCAACATGGCAAATCACAAGTCATCAATGAAGAGAATTCGTCAAACAATCGTTCGTACAGAGCGTAATCGTTTTTACAGAACTCGTCTTAAAAACATCGTAAAAGATGTTCGTACAGCAATCGACGCAGGAAACAAAGAAGAAGCAGCTGCTACATTCAAAGTAGCTAACCAACAAATTCATAAATTTGTTAGCAAAGGTATTCTTAAAAAAGAAACTGCCGCTAGAAAAGTAAGCCGCTTACACAGAGCTGTTAACGCGATATAAGGCTAACGTATTATGTTAGCAGATAAACTCACACCGTTTATCACCCGCTATAACGAACTTGGCGATTTGCTAAGTTCGCCTGATATAACTTCTGACATCAAACGTATGACAGATCTCTCAAGAGAACAATCAAACCTTTTACCAATCGTTGAAAAAGCAAAAGAATACCAAACCTTAGTTTCAGATATTGCTGATACAAAAGATATGCTTTCTGATTCTGAAATGGGCGACATGGCAAAAGAAGAACTTAAAGAGCTTGAACCACAAAAACCAATCATGGAAGAAGAGATTAAAATGCTTCTTTTACCAAAAGATCCAAATGACGATAGAAATATCATTGTTGAGATGCGTGCTGGTGCTGGTGGTGATGAGGCTGCAATCTTTGTAGGCGATTTATTTGATGCTTACACAAGATATGCAGATTTAAGAAATTGGAAAATTGAGATTATCAGTACTTCACCATCTGATTCGGGAGGTTACAAAGAAGTAACAGCCCTTATCAAAGGTGAACAGGTTTATAGTCGGTTGAAATATGAAGGTGGAACACACCGTGTTCAACGTGTTCCAGAAACAGAATCTCAAGGTCGTGTTCATACATCAGCAATCACAGTAGCAGTGATGCCTGAAGTTGATGATGTTGAAGTAGTTATTGAAGATAAAGATTTAAAAATAGATGTAATGCGTTCTTCTGGATGTGGTGGTCAATCTGTGAATACGACCGATTCGGCTGTAAGAATTACTCACTTGCCATCTGGTCTTGTTGTAACCAATCAAGATCAAAAATCACAGCATAAAAACCGTGAAAAAGCTATGAAAGTTCTTAAAGCAAGACTTTATGATCTACAAATGCACGAACAGCAGTCAGAAAATGCAGCTGAACGTGCAGCTCAAGTTGGAACGGGAGATAGAAGTGGTCGTATACGTACATACAACTATCCTCAAAATCGAATGAGTGATCATAGAATTAACTTAACTTTATACAGACTTGATGCGATTATGAGTGGTGGACTTTTAGATGAAGTTGTTGAGCCACTTATTACAGATCATCAAGCCAAGATTGTTGAAGCTGCTGGATTATAAAAAGATTACTTACATTAATACTTATCACTATCGTGGTAAGTTTTAGTACACTCCATTCACAAAATGCTCAAAACTACTACCGCTATGGAGACATCAATACAACGCTTAACAAAAGGGCTATAGTAAATATTGCTAAGGCGGAAGTTAGAAGACTTATACTACAAAAAAAAATCTCTACAAGTTGGAAAATTCTTTCTTTATCAAATATTGAAAAAAACAATGATACATCTAGTTGGATAGTACACTTTAGTAATTCAAAAATAAAAAATAAAAAATACCAAAGTTTATATATAAATATAGATGATCACGGAAATGTTAAAAATGTGAGCTACTCAAGAGTGCCTCACGTTAAGAAATAAAGGTCTAAATAATTATATAATACAAACTAACTAATACTATTATGTTAGTTAGTTTTCCACTCTGTTATAAAGGTATTTTTCACTTCACCTCTAAATGTTATAGTCCTATCATTCATTCCAAGATACAATGTTTCACCGCTGGCTGGATATACCTCTATAGAATCCTTAACTAAACCTTCTTGCAGTGCTCTATAAAAACAAGCAGCCATACCAGTTCCACATGCCAAAGTTTCATCTTCAACACCACGTTCATACGTTCTCACTCTAAGGTTTTTACCATCGAGAAAGGCAATGTTTACATTTGCATTATATTTTTGACGTAATTCACGTGCTTCTGAAATATCAAACGCTTCTATATTTTCAACAAAAGCAACCATATGAGCTACACCAGTATCTATTTTCCACCAGTTTTTGCCAGAAAATTCTATACCTTTTTCTAGTATTGAAGGAGGAGTAAGCTCACTGAGAACCATTAAGCCATCAACTTCCGCTTTTATAACACCTGCTTCAGTGAGAAAACTCATATTAACAGGGGCTAGATCGTGTGAATATGCATAATGTGCGCACGCTCTACTTCCATTACCACACATCTCAGCACTACTACCATCAGAGTTATAAAATTGCCATTGAAAGTCATAGGTAGCATTTGGAATAACAACTATCAATCCATCAGCTCCTATCCCATCTTGTCTATGACAAAGCTCTTTTGCTAATTCGCTTCTATCTTTTTTAACTTCGGAATGAAATATAACAAAATCATTTCCACTAGCACTGTACTTAGAAACTGTCATTATTTCTCCTTTTTAAGATATTTATCTTTTATAATTGTAACAAAGTCTTCCACTTCTTGCTGTAAATGTTTTAAATTTTTAGAATTATCAATTATCCATGTTGCTTTTTCTTTTTTTTCATCTATTGGCATTTGTGAAGAAATACGTTTTAAAGATTCTTCTTTGGAGTACTTATTTCTTTTAAGGAATCTATCTAGCTGCACATCACTTGGAGTATAAACTACTACACTATCAGTTATATCATACGCACCATTTTCAAAAAACAAAGGAATATCTATGAGGTATGGAAATTTAAAACTATCTTGTTTTATACTTTGTTCTTCTATCTCATCACGAATTTTTGGATGAAGGAAGTCTTCTAAAATCTTCTTTTTCTCAGGATTTGAAAATATCATCGTTCCAAGTGAAGTTCTATCAACCTTGGAATTTTTTACATACTCTTTACCAAATGTTTCTTCCACCCAATTAAATGAGCTATCTAGAATCTGATGTGAAATAGTATCTGCATCTATCACACGCATACCATTGAGTGACATAAGTGATGCAACCGTACTTTTACCTGTCGCAATACCACCCGTTAGAGCTATAGCATACGAAAATGCCATTAGTTTTTAATTATGCCTAAGTATTCTTTACGAACATTGTTACCCATTGCAAACGACGCTGGATGAATATCGCAGTTGTAATACTCTAAGCCATCAAGCATATCAGCACGGTGAAGGTTGATATCTGCAGTTGGATGGTACTCTTTTGAAGATAAAAGTGCAGTTGAGCCATTACCTAAGTTATATGGCATTATTACTTTAAAGTATTTTCCAAGAATATGCATCATTGATTTATTTTCAGTTGTCTTATCTAAAGATGGATGCGTCATTGTTACGAGACCATCTTCTTTTAAAACACGAGAAATATGTGCCATTACAGCGGCATCTTCACCTGATTCACATATAACAACATCATACGATGCATCTGCTTCTTCTCTAATAGCATCCAGTCCACATTGTACTGATTTAAAAGCGATACCAGTATGTTTTTGCATCTCTATTTCTAGAGCAGACGTGTCATCACTGATGATTAATACATTTTCTGGAGCTTTACTTGTGCACACTGGTACATGAACCATCATTTCGTTGTAGATAAAATTTTTCATTTATTTTATTCCTAATATATAATTAAAACCGATTTTAGCATATTTGTCTTTATAAGTGTTAAAAAGCTTAATTTTTCCATATATTTAAGGAGTAATTCATATTTACTTATTTTTTTATTCTAATATTGATATAATTTCATCTTTAAAAAATAATAAGGAAATAAAATGAATGTAAATAAAATTAGAAAAGTTTGTAGAGTAGTTCGTATTGTTGTTGGTTTAGCACTTATTGGTGTTGGTGCATATTATGTTTTAAATGCGACTCCTGAAACACCCGCAAATTACCTTTGGTTCTTAGGTGCAATTCCATTAATCGCAGGACTTGTAAACTTTTGCCCACTATGTCTTATCACAAAACAATGTGATATACCAGAACCAAAATCAAACGCGTAAACTTCTCTACACTTATACTAAGTCTTTTCTTTTAAGAGAGAAGACTTAGTAAATATAACTTCTCTTTCTTAACACTTATCTAAACTCAACTAAGATATAATTTCATACTTTATAAATGGAGTTCATAATGAGCCAAATTAGTTACAAAGATGCCGGTGTTGATATAGATGCAGGTAACAGTTTCGTTGAAAATATCAAACCCCTCGTAAAATCTACTAAAATACCTGGCGTAATGGGTGGAATAGGTTCTTTTGCTGGAGCGTTTGAACTTCCAACTGGGTTTAAAGAGCCTGTAATGCTAGCAGCAACTGATGGTGTTGGTACTAAACTTAAGCTTGCAATCGATTCAGGTATTCATAATACGGTTGGTATTGACTTAGTTGCTATGTGTGTAAATGACTTACTTTGTAACTTTGGAACTCCTTCTTTCTTTTTAGATTACTATGCAACTGGAAAACTAGATGTTAATGTAGCTACGAATGTAGTTGCAGGGATAGCTGAGGGTTGTATCAGAAGTGAATGTGCACTTATTGGTGGTGAAACTGCTGAGATGCCAGGAATGTATTCAGAGGATGATTATGACTTAGCTGGTTTTGCAGTTGGTGTAGCTGAAAAATCTGAAATGGATAGAGTTTCATTAGTACGTGCTGGACACAAACTTATAGCACTTCCAAGTTCAGGACTTCATTCAAATGGTTTCTCATTAGCTCGTAAAGTTTTATTTGAAAAAATGGAAATGAAGTTTGACGATGACTTTAACGGGAAACCTTTAATTGAAACTTTATTAGAACCAACAAACATTTATGTAAAAACTTTTAAAGCCTTAAGAAATGAGATTGTAGCAATGGCTCATATTACTGGTGGTGGTATCATTGAGAATCTTCCACGTGTTCTTCCAGAAAATTTAAAAGCAGAAGTTAAAAAAGATTCTATTAAAGTACTCCCTATATTTGAATTGATGTCAGAACATGTAGATAGAGATGAAATGTTTAGAGCATTTAATATGGGCGTAGGAATGATTTTAGTAGTTGAAGAATCAAATGTAGAAAAAATCCTAGCATCTACTGATGGTTACTTAATTGGTGAAGTTGTTGTAGGAGAGCGTAAAGCAGTCATGATATAAAATCATGACTACTTCTCGCCTAACAAATCATTTTTTGCTTTGATCAATTAACTGCATACTCTGGTCTTGCATATATTTACTACTGTATGGACCAGCTGGAAGGGTAGATATAATTCTCTTGTTTGCAAGGTGTGCATAATCAACATAATCTGCTGCAGCAGTATTAACAGCAGTTGCTATTGCTGAAACAATCAGACCAACCAAACTTCCTCCACCATCTCCACCACCTAAATCTATAACTACAGTTCCTGTATATTTCCATAATTCTTCCGAAGTTCTAGTTGAAAGTATTTGAGCCTCAATCTGAATTGTTAAATGTGATGCGATAACCATATAGGAAAGATCCCATTTTTTAATTTTAGTCATTAAAACTGTATCTGCTCCAAAGTACTCATAAAACTTATTTAATGGCATATCATATAGTATCTCGGTGTCATACACACCTTCTTGCTTCATAATATCTGCTACCATCTCCGTTGGAAATGTATAATAACCCATCAATGCGAATGGTGCTTCTGTGGTTGTCATATAATAATCTTTTGCTTCAGCATCAGTACTTTCATTCATTGGTGGTAATATTAGTATAGAACGAGGTTGCTGTTCATACATTTTAGGAAATGCTGCATCTTTAGTAATAACAGCTGGACCACATCCAGTAAGAAAAAATATTGATACTATTAAAAATGAGCTTGTTATCAATTTTTTTCTAATCATTTGTTTTCTTCTTGAACAACTTTAATTTTTTTCAACATTCTATTCATAAAATATACAGATTCAGGATATATGCGCTTTTCATTATTAAAGTTTTCAACTGCTTTACTGTAGTTACCTGATTTAAGATAAATATAACCAAGGTTTGCATACATACCTGGAGCAACTCTTCCAGATAAACTATCAGAAGAATTTTCAATTGCATTTTCTATTGATTTTTGTAACGTTAAAGCTGTTTCTGGACCTACCTCTTGTTTTGAGTGGTAATATGATGTACTATAATCTCCATAGTTATATAAAGGTTTAGGTTGAGATGCACATCCTGAGAATACTAATCCAAGCATGGTAAAACTTAATAAACTAATACCTAGATTCTTTATCATTAATTGACTCCTATTTCTTTTCCTACTTCATTACCTAGATAGATTTCTCTTTTTACAATGGTGGAGTTATTTCTAAATACTTCAATTAAATGTTTACCTGGCTTGAGTACATACTGATTATTTTTGCCATTTTTAACTTTAAAAGGCCCCCCACCATCTATAGACACCTCAATATCATTTGTATAGCCAGTAAAATATACATATGACTTTCCTTCTACTGATATAACGCCTTCTTTGTAGCCACACCCCGATAAGAATAACATGCTAATTAAAGCCATTATAGATATTATTATTTTCATTATTTATCTCCTACTTGAATATATAGTTGTGAATAATCTTTACTATCTATGAAGGATTTTAAATTACCTTCTATTAGACTACATAAGGACACTTCAGTATCAATTGTATTCCCTATAGTAGCGTCTACTTGAATTTTTCCTATCTTTTTACTTGGTAAGTTAATCATCATATTCGATTGAGGATTTTTAACTTGCTTACCCTTTTTGTATACATCAAACTTATCGTTTACTTTAATCTTTTGACTTTTACCACCTGAAATTATTAAGCTTCCATCTTCATATCCTAATATATAACCTTTCCAAGGTTTATCAAGCATATTTTCTATTATGTTAGAAGTTAAATCTGATATTGCTGCATCTATTGCTTTATCATTTAATTGACTGTTATATCCAGCTTTTGAACCAACACCAAATACACTACCAGCTTCACTAAAAGCACTTCCTTTTCCTTCCTCTGAATAAATGATAAGTCCAGAACTAACGTCTACTATCCGAATATGAACCTTTGCAAATGTTTCTTGCTTTTTAACACGACTAAAAATTCCGACATCGCTAGTTTCTTTACGACCAAATTCTGTTATTGAACCTAGTATTAAAAAATCTGCAGAATTATCTAAACTTTTACGCTTCCCTATTTTAAGTTCATCTTCTATTTTAGACAAGTCTGCACGTTCAAGCAAAATAAACCTATCAGATTCAAAGAGTTTTGCAGATAATATATCCATAGCTTGTTTTCCAATTCTATCATTATTTTTATCTAGAAAAAAACTTTGCCCATGTCTCGTTTCATTTGTAAATCTTCCAATGGCAACTTTACGTTTTAAACCATTTAGCTCATTTTTCTTTGCTTCCTGTACTTTAGTAGTTTCAACTTGCTTTACCACTAGAACATCATTTAGCTCAGTTTTTTGCATCGTAGCACAACCAGATAATAATATCAAAGCACTACTAATTAAATAAATAGTTTTAAATTTCATTTTAAATTCCTTTAATATTTTATAGCAATATATCATTAAATATATTTATAATATAGTATTTTTACTGATAGTAATATTTTTTATATATAATGATACTATTAGTTACTATAATAGATATTTAGCGAGTACTGATGCTTATTTAATTAGTAAAATTATTGAAGGAGGGAGAAGTAAGCAGTGAACAAATCATGACTGCTTTTCGCGATAAGAAGTGATCTGTAATCACTTCTTTAAAAGTCTACTTAAAAGCCTTCTTTAAATCTTCTGTAATTTTATCTGGAACATCTGATATACTCATAAATGTACCCATACTTAAAAGAGGATAACTTAACGCTAAGTAGTACTCTCCATGCAAGCTGGTTGCAGTACCATTTTCTATAGAAATAGTATAAGGAAGAACTGCAGCATTAGCACGACCTATTTTTTCCACAAACTTCTTTGTCTCTTCCCCAAGCTCATAACCAAAAAGTGTACTAGTATCTGATAATTTTAATTCAAAAATAACAGACTTAGCATTTTGGTAATTTTTTGCTTTTGCAACTAATTCAGATTGTGAACCTTCACCTAGCTCTTCATTATCTTCATAATAAGGACGACTCATCATATAATGATATCCAGCAATATCATCATCTTCAAGCTTATCTTCAGAACCAACTAAATTAGGAAATGCCCCACTAATTTTTTCGAGTTCTGCATTAAATACATTATCATTGTAATCGTCTTGCATAAATGCACGACCAAAATAGACAGGATTTGTAATACTAATTATTTTTTCTTGATTATCTACAAATAGGCGGAGGACAGCAGCGTGAGCACGCTTTTCTTTTGTTGCTTGAGCAATTAAAGTGTCATTTGTAAACACTATTGTTTGACCATCTTTAACAGAGTCATAAGTTGCAAGAATTTTATATCCTACACCTTTAAGTGCTTTTCTTGCACTTTTAACATCCATATGTTCACCAACTAAATAAGCACTAATATCTTCTGCATTTACAGTAGAAGCCGAAGCTCCTAACATTACCAATAACGACAATAATAAATTTCTCATTCAACAACCCCTTGTTGTAAAAGTACAATAGGAGTCGTATGTTTATTACGTCCTATTGACTATATTTCTTTAGCACCCATCGATTTCATAATCGAAATGATTTCAGCATCAATTTTTTTAACCCATTCTTGTTTTACAGGATCTGTAATATTTAGTAAAGCAGTCCAATTTGAAAGTGTAGGCATACCAATTACCATAGTATTGGAATCTTTTTTAATGTATGAATACATTGAACATGGTGCAAAAACACCACCATCTGGGCGACCTTTGTTAAATACATTATAAGAAAATGTAAAGTGACATAGAGAGTATACAAAAAATGCATCATATTCTGCAAATTCCATTCCTAAGTCTTCTTCATATGTTTCTTTAAAGTTTTTAAAACCCGCTATTATATACTTTTTATCTTCAAATGCTGCCTCGTATTTTTCTTGAAATGCATCAATAAAATCACTTAATTCACCCGCTCTATCAACTGGTACCTCAAACTTCATCATCGATTTTGCAGGAAGAGCTGCAAATGTTTTTATCTCAACTTTTCCACCAAGTCTTTTGTTTACCAAATCATCTAATGGATCATACATTGCAATAAAAGCTTTTCTTACGTTTGCATTTTTAGTTCCCACAATATCTAACATTGTAGTAGGGTCTAGATGTCCTACATAAGTTTTATCTTCAGAAGCCTTTTTATAAATTAATTCATTAAAAGGGGCAAAACCTGCCACTTCTGGATTAGTCTTTAATAATTCGTGCAAAACCTTATCATTTGATATGGAGAAAAAACTTAAATTATCTAAGTTCTTAGCCCAATTCTTATCATAATCTGGATCATCTGGATTACCATAACGTGCAGCATAAACGCTATCAACTCTATCTCTTGCTTCTGATACTTCAAAATCTATACTATTTAAATCATTTTCAATTAGATCTGCATATTTTTTACTAGCATCACCTTCTATTACATTAAATCTAGCACTATTCGCACCAAATACCACTGTTGCTACTAGCGTAAGGGCAACTGTTGTCTTTACTATTTTGTTAAACATCTATATTTCCTTTTCTTATAATTAGAACTATTCATCACAAAATAGTCACGTAAATCGGAAATAATTGTAGCATAATTTGTTTTATCTTTGGCTAATTTACATATGTTTGTCAAAAAAGTTTGCTTTAGTGTAAAAATAAGATGCCACTCTAAATAGTGACATCTTGAAACGAGGTAGTTTTCTAAATAATTTTAGAAAGCTAAATTAACTTGAAAACTATAACTAGTTTCAGAATGATTAGTTGTAATATTTTGTCCCATAAAGTTATTGATTGATGTTGTAACTTCAGGAGCATATACATATGCTAAGTCCATAGAAACTGTTTTACTTAGATTATATGTACCACCAAGTGCATAGTGAGTTTCAATATTACCAGGGAAACCTAAAGCATTGAAAGTGTTTGTTAAACCTCCTGGAGGTACTGGTATTGTTGAATCTAATGGTAAACCTTTACCTGCATTATCTTGAACTGCACTATCTGTATCGGAATAACCAATACGAACAGCCCAGTCATCAGTAGCATACTGGTAACCTATAATAATCACATCTTGAGATTCCCATCCAAAATCTTTATATCCTTCAGCACCTTCCCAGTCAATATTTTTATAATCTAATGCTATTGTATGCCCGCTCGCAGAGTAACTTATACCAACACCATATTCAGCAGGAGTTGATAATGTATTATTAGAATACTGTCCCCCATTCATGTCTCCAACAGCTGCTTCAAGTTGGCCATCATAGTCCATATCAATTTTTGATTTATAAACTGCCCCTAGAGTTATACCACCTGTTTCATAAGCAAGTCCAATGTTGTATCCAAGGGATATATCACTACCTATTCCTGCACCATGAGTTGTTGAAGTTCCATTTTGATTAGTATCCGCAAAATAATTAATATCTAAAGTACCATACTGAATAATCGGAGTAAGACCTAAGCTAAAGTTATTTGCTTTATATACTAAAGGAACACCAAATTGCATTAACTGCAGTGATGTTACCATTTCCATTTGTGTACTACCTGCTGCAGCTGACGCATCTCTATAATCAACACCAAGTCCACCTGTTCCCCACATACCAATACCAACATAAAAATTATCGTTAACTTTATGCGCAATAGATACAGATGGGATAACAAATGTATCAGCGTCACTACTTGCAGTTGGTCCTGTATATGCACCATTTTGAGTCATAACAGTATTAGCGTTTTCCACATCTGGCATAAATAAAGTACCACCAAACGAAATTTCAGTACCATTTTTAATATTTGCAATAAATGCCGGATTAGATAATGTAGATTCAGCTCCATGACCCATACCAATACCAATTCCTGCCATACCTCTAGTCTTAGCTCCCATACCAATCATTGTAGAACCATTTGTAGCAAACGCAGATGTCGCACCTAAAGCTAAAGCAGCTACTACTGCTAACTTGATAGTTTTATTCATATAAAATTCCTTTTTGTTATAAATCAAATTTTTGTGATTTATTTGATAAACATAGTCTAGTATTAGTTTTTTTAATTTTAGCTTAGATAACATTACAATAAAGTGATAGTTCTCCACTATATTTATATGATATAGGGATTAATTATAATTAAAACTTATCATAATAGAATCTAAACATAAGTATATATAATATAAAGAGTATCAATGAATTTTATTATTTATTTATATTATATTATAATTAATTTATCAAATTATTTAAATATGTACTAGTGGGTAATATTGTAACATTCTTATCACATTTATTCTAATGTTAACTTATTGATAATAAATCATTGATTGGTAAATGAAAACACTACTTTCGCTAATTCAAGTAAAAAGTGTAGCCCCTATAAAAATTAAGAAGAGTAGATCAAGAGTAATAGGTAGAAACAAGAAGCAAGGTACTAGTACACTAGTCCATAATTTAGTATGAGTC
>NZ_JBLHOE010000025.1:0-42842 GCF_047622445.1 Sulfurimonas sp. | reverse complement strand
ATATAGGAGATAAGGTCATTGTGGAGATTGGAAAACTTTTAAAAGATAATATCCGTGAAGCTGATCTTGCTATTCGTTATGGTGGAGAAGAGTTTGTTGTAATGCTTCATAATGCTCATGAAACTGGAACAATGAAAGTGGCAAAGGAATTACATGAAAAGTTTGCTAGTCTTATATTTGAAGTTGGAGCAGGCGAAACAATGCAAAAAACTATGAGTATAGGTATAGCAAACTTTCCTAAAGATGGTGATACTATCTGGAAATGTATTAAGTTAGCTGACACAGCTCTTTATAAAGCAAAAACTACTGGTAGAAACAAAATTGTAACATATACAGCAGATATGTCAGAAGGTAAAGATGTTAGATAAAGAAAATATATTCTTACATTGTAATAAAATCAAAAGAGTGATATAGTAGCAAGAAGCTTAGTTCGGAAGTGTAATTTAGTACAAGTAAATTCAAAAATATTAATTCTTTAACTATTCAAGTAAAGAAGTTTAAAAATTGAGAGTAGCGACGAAGCTCTAAACTAAAGCCTGACACAGCATTTCACTAGATGAAATGTCGTGCAATACGTCGCTATTTTAATGTTAGTTAGTGACTAGTGACAACCACAACCCGTACCACAAGACTCACCTTCTGACGCTGGTGCTGCTTTCTTTGGTGCAGCTGCTGTTGAACATGCACTTACACCTGGAGGTGTATTTGGTTGCATTGCTGCATTATCAACACCACCAGTAGCGTTAATCTCATCGATCTGAGCGATTATAGATTGTGCTGCTGCTACATATCTTTTAGAAGATTCTGAAGTTGGATTAACAAAAGTAATTGGTTTACCTTCATCTCCACCTGTTCTAATCGATGGTTCAATTGGAATTTCTGCAAGAATTTTTGTATTGAATTCTTCTGCCATTGGTCCAGATGTTCCTTTACCAAAGATATCATACTCAACACCAGTATCTGGTGCAATAAATCCACTCATGTTTTCGATAATTCCAGCGATAGGAATATTAAACTTTTTAAACATATCTAACGAACGACGTGAGTCATCTAAAGATACACTTTGTGGTGTTGTAACAGTTAAACCAATAGTTACAGGAACAGCTTGCGCTAGAGTAAGTTGTGCATCACCAGTTCCTGGAGGCATATCAATAACTAATACATCTAATTCAGACCATAAGATATCACGTAAGAATTGCTCAATTGCTTTCATAATCATAGCACCACGCCAGATTAATGACTGACCTTCTTCCATAAGTGCACCCATTGACATTACTTCAATGCCATATGCCTTAAGTGGAAGAACTTTATTTCCATTTACTTCTGGTTTAATACCTTGTAAACCCATCATACGAGGGATATTTGGACCATAGATATCTGCATCTAAAAGTCCTACTTTTTTACCTTCAGCTGCAAGGGCAATAGCAATATTCACTGATGTAGTTGATTTTCCAACTCCACCTTTCCCTGAACTTACCATAAGGAAGTTTTTCACTTGAGGAGCAAGATTTTTACCTTTAGACGAAGACTCTCTTGGCATTTTTGGTGCTTGAATATTGATAGCTACATTTGTAGCACCAACTCTTGTTAATTCTTGCG
The DNA here is from genome assembly GCF_047622445.1 of Sulfurimonas sp. Taxonomy (GTDB): domain Bacteria; phylum Campylobacterota; class Campylobacteria; order Campylobacterales; family Sulfurimonadaceae; genus Sulfurimonas. The sequence goes on along the minus strand of NZ_JBLHOE010000025.1, from coordinate 41,243 downwards.
TAGCTTCATCTGTAATTTGTTGTCCCACTTCTGGAGCACTTGATGTAATATCTACAGTAAAGTGGACATCTGTCCCTTTAATAGATATATCTTTTACAAAACCAAAAGTTACGATATCTTTCGTAAACCCTGGATACATAACTTTTGAAAGTGCTGATTTTACAATCTCTTCTGTCATCTGTTTTTCCTTATAATTTATTGTATGAGTTTTTATATTTTAAATAGTATCTAAATAAGACAAATTTTGTCTTATTTAGATTTGGAGTGAAAATTCTTAAGCTGTAGCTAAAGCTTCTGCAGCTTCAGCAGCTTCTTCTTTCTCTTTTGACTCACGGATAATTCTTTCAATCCCTTCAGGATTGTCCATGATCTCTTGTGTTATTTTATAAGAACAAAATTTTGGTCCACACATAGAACAAAACTCTGCTTCTTTAAATACATCTTGAGGAAGAGTTTCATCATGGTACTCACGAGCTCTTTCACTATCAAGTGAAAGTTCAAATTGTTTTTCCCAGTCAAATGCGTATCTTGCATCACTCATTGCATCATCAATATCTCTCGCACCTTTACGGCCTCTAGCAATGTCAGCAGCATGAGCTGCAATTTTATAAGCAATGATACCTTCACGAACATCATCAGCATTTGGTAAACCTAAATGTTCTTTTGGCGTAACGTAACAAAGCATTGAAGCTCCATGCCATCCACCGATAGCTGCACCAATAGCAGAAGAGATATGATCATATCCAGCTGCAATATCAGTAACTAATGGCCCTAAGATATAAAATGGCGCTTCATGGCAAAGTTCACGTTGTAGTTTCATGTTACGTTCAATTTGATTTAATGGAACGTGACCTGGACCTTCAATCATAACTTGAACATCTTTTTCCCATGCTCTTAATGTAAGCTCACCAAGAACTTTAAGTTCTCCTAACTGTGCATCATCAGAAGCATCAGCTAAACAACCTGGACGAAGAGAATCTCCAAGAGAAAGAGAAACATCATACTTAGCACAGATTTCTAAGATCTCATCAAATGCAGTATAAAAAGGATTTTCTCTATGGTAATGCATCATCCATGCAGCCATTAAAGAACCACCACGAGAAACAATACCCATTTTTCTTTTTGCAATTTTAGGCATAGTCTCAAGTAAGAAACCTGCGTGAATTGTAAAGTAAGAAACACCTTGCTTTGCTTGACGTTCTAAAACATCTAACATAACTTCAATAGTTAAGTCTTCAATTTTGTTTCCAACATCATGTAGAATTTGATAAATAGGCACAGTTCCAATAGGAATCTTAGATGCTCCAATTACAGCTTTTCTAATCTCATCTAAATCGCCACCTGTTGAAAGGTCCATTGCAGTATCAGCTTTATAGTGCTGAGATACTTCCATCTTTTCAACTTCACCTAAAACATCCGATGCAATTGCAGAAGAACCTATATTTGCATTGATTTTACAGGTAACAGCAATACCAATAGCCATTGGCTCTAGTGCTGTATGGTTTACATTTGCAGGGATAATTAATCTACCACGAGCAATTTCTGAACGAATTAACTCAGGTTTTAAATCTTCTAACCCGGCTATATACTCCATCTCTTCAGTGATAATACCCTTCTTTGCATAATACATTTGCGTACGAACAGCATCATCTTTTCTTTTATCTACCCATAAAGATCTCATAACTTCTCCTAAAATAATTAAGTTTATATAATGGCAATATAATCAAATAAAGTTAATCTAAGATAAAATGAAATACTGAATTGCTTTTAATAAGCTAAATATTTGAGATATTTCATAAAGCTTTTTACAAATAAAGATAAAAAAAAGCTTCAAAGTGTATAATTTCGTAACACTTTAGAACTTCAAGGGGTCTTATTGTCTCAATTGACACTTATACTACTTGCTGCTGGTACTTCTAGTAGATTTGAATTAGATGTAAAAAAACAATGGTTACGTATAGATCACAAACCTTTGTGGCAATTTGTAGCAGATAGATTACAAAAAACTAATTTTTTCTCTCAAATAATTATTACTTCACCAAAAGACGATTGTGCATTCATGCAAAACTACTCAGACTATACAATAGTAAGTGGGGGATCTACACGTCAAGAATCGCTAAACAATGCTTTAGCCCAAGTAAGTAGTGAATTTGTACTCGTTAGTGATATTGCAAGGTCTTGCATTAGTAAAGATTTTTTATCTCGGATTATTTCTGCGCAAAGTAATGCTGATTGCATTGTCCCGTATCTAAAAGTAACAGATACTGTAGTCTATGATAATGAAACTATTGACAGAGATAAGGTCAAAAGAATTCAAACACCCCAACTCTCTCGTACTAAAACCCTTCAAGATGCACTTCAAACGACTCAAGAATTTACAGATGAAAGTAGTGCAATCGTTGCTAATGGTGGAAGTAGAGAATTTATTTTAGGTGAAGATGATGCACATAAAATTACGTATACTAAAGATTTAAACAATCTTTCGTGTTTAGAAAAACCCTCAAGCGATACCTTGAGTGGTACTGGTTTTGATGTGCATGCATTTGAAGATGGTGGTGTAATGTGGCTTGGTGGAGTAAAGATAGAATCTGAACTTTCTTTTAAAGCACATAGTGATGGAGATGTGGCTATACACGCTCTTATCGATGCACTTTTAGGAGCTGCAGGAATGGGAGATATTGGAATGATATTTCCAGATAGCGATAACGCTTATAAAGGAATTGACTCTAAAGAATTATTACAAACAGTTGTTACTAAACTAAACAACTTTGGATTTATCATTGTGAATATTGATTTAACTATAGCTGCTCAAAAGCCTAGAGTTGGACAATATAAACTAGCGATGAGAAAAACACTTGCAAATATTTTACATATCGATGCGAGTAGAGTAAACATAAAGGCTACAACAACAGAAAAGCTTGGCTTTATAGGTCGAGCTGAAGGTGTTGGTGTTATAGCAAATGCAAATTTAAAATACTACGATTGGACAAAGAATTGAAGATACTTATTATAGAAAATGAAATATATTTAGCGCAAAGTATTGCTACAAAACTAGGCGAACTAGGTCATATATGTGAAATGTGTACATCAACTAAAGATGCGATAAAAAGTAACAACTACGATGTAGTTCTACTATCAACCAACATTAATGGTCAAGACTTTCTACCAGTAATAGAAACATTTAAAAAATCAATCGTGATATTGATGGTTTCTTATATTAGTAACGATACAGTATCTAAACCTCTAGCAGCTGGGGCAAAAGATTATATTTTAAAACCTTTTATGATTGAGGAGCTTATCCGCAAGATTGATCATTATCAGGACTATGAAAAGCTAAAAGCAAAGAATGGAGCTTATGAAACATACTTAAAACATACTTTTGCATCTGTTACGCAAGAACATAAACATAAAGAAATAGAACTTCCTGTATATATCTCATCAAGTTTTCAAAAATATGCAGATGCTTTTGCTTTTGAGCATGCATCAGTTAAAAACAAACCAATTAAATTTATCTCATTGAGTAATCCAAAGGCTCTTGCTACAATAGAATCTCTTCAAGATAATACTATTATTTATGCCATTGACTATCAAACACTTAAAAAAACAGAGAAAAAAATATTTTGTGATCTTATTGCAGGTAAAAATGTAATCGTTTCAAGTACAGATAGCGTAGAGGATGTGGCACATAATATTATAACAATTAAAAGTGAAAACAATGTATTTGCGCAAGGGGACATCCTTCCAATTGAGGATTATGTCAAGTTTATAGTACTTAGTTACCAACATAAATTTCCAGATACCGAACTTTCTAAAAAATTAGGTATTAGTAGAAAAAGTCTTTGGGAAAGACGTAAAAAATATGACATTATCAAGAAAAAATAAAACTCTACTTATAGATAGAGAGGCAGCATCAGCTTTAGAAATACTTAAATGTGGACTTCTTAAACCTCTTACAGAATTGATGTCAAAAAAGCAAAAAGAATCAATTATACAAACTGGTAAAATAAATGATACGACCTTCCCTATTCCACTTATTTTAGGACCATCTGGTGCCAAAAATGAAGAAGTTATTAAATCATTGAAAAAGGGTGAAGAACTTACTATTCTTTGTGAGGGAAAAGAATTTGCTACATTAATTGTTGATGAAACATTTAAAACAGATCCGCAAAGAAGAACAAAACACATCTTTGGTACTGATGACTTATCACATCCAGGTGTACAAACGACAATAAATAGGCTTGGTACTTGGGCTGTGTGTGGACCATATGAACTAGTACACACTGAACTCGATCAAAATAGAATAAATCAAGAGATTATAAGTAGCGCAAAAAGAGCTACAAATGCGAAACATACGACTGCATTAATACTTGGAGCAAATCCTCTTCATCGTGCACATGAACGTTTAATACGACAAGCAATAGATACAACAGATCTTCTTATAATCTTTTTACTAAAACCATATGAGGAAAAGAATTTAAAATACGACCTCAGACATGAGGCTTTAGAATTTTTTGTTAATAACTTTCTACCAAAAAATAGAGTAGTTATAGTTCCATTAGAAAACAGCTATATTTTTGCCGGATATAATGAACTCATAGTTAATGCCATTGTTGCACAAAATTATGGATGTGATAGATTAACAATCAGTAGAGATCATACTGGTCTTGGAATTTTTTATGATGAGAATGCAGGTAAGTCTATTATAGATAACCTAGTAGGGATTGATATAGAAGTTAAACTTGAGAGTGAATATGTGTACTGTAATCAATGTACAACACTTGTTGGTAAACATACATGTCCCCATGGCCAGCACCATCAAATCTCTTACCATTCAGATTCAATTCTTGAACTTTTAGAATTAGGTCTTTTACCTCCGACTATACTCATCAGAAAAGAGATATCAGCCTTTTTACTTTCTAAACTTTTTCCTAATCGTTTTAAGAATCTTGAAAAACTCTACTCCGATATCCTGCCTGTTGAAGGTTTACTACGAGAGCATACGGAAAGTGACTTTTACATAGAGCTCATGAAACTTTACCAAACAACCTCGCTTACATAAGGAAAATATATATGAATTACTTTTTTATTACACTGGGATACAGTGGTTTAGCACCTAAAGCGCCTGGCACAGTTGGGACTTTAGTATCTTTACCACTTGGTATGCTAGTTCTTATGTACTTTGGTTCTCAAACACTTTTTTTAGCTACTGCTTTAATCAGCATCATTGCTATTAAAGCAATTAATAGATATGAAGAAAAAACAGGTATACATGATGATAAGCGTATTGTGATTGACGAGTTAGCTGGAATGTGGTTTGCACTAAGTATTGCACCAGCTATTACAATTGCTGCTAGTGACGTACTTATCTGGGATAATGGATTTTTAATACAATCTATTTTATCATTTATATTATTTAGATACTTCGATATCGCTAAACCATCTATCATAGGTAGAATTGATCGGGAAGTAGCAGGTGGACTTGGTGTAATGGGTGATGATATTATCGCAGGTTTTGCGGCTGGAATCTCAAGTGCCCTTATCTGGCAAGGTATCACACAATTATTATAAGTTTTTTGTTTTTCCTAAGTTAATGCATGTATAATTAAGACTAATAATCCAATACATAAGTCTTAAACATGCAAAAAATCATTTTTCTTCTTATTTTACTTACTATAAGTCTTTGTGCAACAGTAAACTTTAACCTTCAAAATATTGACATTAAAGATGAAAGTTTTAGCTTATGGATTGCCTTATTTTCTCTTGCCCTTCTAGCAATGCTGGCACTCTTCTTCTCATCCGAACAAATACGTCGACTTAAGAAAAAAAATGAAAATGAAAATCGTATTCAAGAGGATATTGATATACAAGAAAATCAAATCCTAACTAATATGAGTGAAAACATTCAAGACCTTGCCAGTACAAATGTCGACATTGCAAAAAAATTAGCCCAAGCTAATGATACTAACCAAGAGCTAAAAACGATTAATAAATCTGAGAATAAACTTCTCTCCATTAGTACAAACCTTATAGAATTTTTACGTCTTAAATCTCATAAAGTTACAATTCATCAAGAAGAATTCTCTTTTTCAAACCTTTTAAATGATATCTCAGGGACTATAAAAGAGATAATCAAAGAAACCCCATTAGAGCTTCATTACATCTTGAAAGATAACTTAAATGAAAATATTTATGCAGATACACTCAATCTTAGTAAAATTCTTAGTAATATTATACTTTATAGTGTACAAAACAATGCCTCGAAGGTTCTTGTATATATATCCAATACCAATGCATACTCAAAAGAAAATAATCTATTTTTTAGAATCGAAACAGATCTAAAAGTAGATATTGAAGATCCTCATCAAATTTTTAGTTCCCAGTACAATGAAGAGACAGATACATATAAAAGTTTAGGCCTCTTTATTGCAAGAGAATTGTGTTCACTTATGGGTGGAGAACTTATTGCTAGAAATGATAGACAAGGTAACTTAGAATTTATATTTGATATTGGCTACAAAGAAAGTGAAAATGACAGTACTTCACATTCAATTTCTTGTAAAAATATACTTATTGTAGACTTCTCTAAAGAATCGATACTTTGTGCAAAAAATATTTTTCATACATTAGGACATAGAGTTACATCTCTCCAAGTAAAAAATACTTTTGATACACTCCCTAACTTCTCTCAATTTAATATTATTGTATTAGGTGAAAAGCTTTGTGTAGAATCAGTACTCAAGCAACTCTCTCGCTCAAATAAGCTGATTTGTTTATCCAACTTATTTGGCAACACACATAATGAAAACATGAGAGAACTTAAGCCTAAAGTATTAAAAAACCCACTTACAAAAAAGCATGTAGAAAATACAATCACAAGTATTTATAGTACTCCAAATTCTAACGACAAAAACCATCCAGTAAATATTCCAATATATAAGAGTATATTTAAAGATACTCCAGATATAACACTTCACCAATTTTCAAAATTTAGAGAAACAAATATTTTATTGGTTGAGGATAATTTTATAAACCAAAAAGTTCTTCTTGGAATACTAAGTAAATCAGGGATAAATATAGAAGTAGCAAATCATGGTCAAGAAGCTTTAGATATGCTCAAGCAAGATACAAAATTTCATCTTGTTCTTATGGACATAAACATGCCTGTGATGGATGGTTACACTGCAAGTCAACATATACGTAATGATCAAAAGTTTGACACCCTACCTATCGTTGCACTCACTGCTCTTACTTCACCACAAGAAATAGAGTCTATGTTTGAATCAGGGATGAATGCTTATTTAGCCAAACCACTTAAAAAAGAAAAACTTTTTTCGGCTCTAAGTATGTTCATTCTTGATAAAAAAGATGATAGACGTAAAGATGTACGCTACGAAGAGAGAGTACTTAAACTAGATGGACTAAATATAAAAATAGGCATACAAAACTCTAATACTAATGAATTCTTTTATCAAGAAATTCTCTGTGAATTTAAAGATGCCTATGGAGATAGTGATCAAATTTTTACAAAATTAGTTGAAGATTTTAGGTATGAGCAATTAAGAATGCTTTGTTTGGATATTCGAGGATTAAGTGCATCTATAGGAGCACAAGATTTAAATCTTCTTACAGTAGAAGTTCTGAAACTTTTAGTCTTTAGAAAGTATGATATTCTGAAAGATTTTGTACCCCGCTACGCTAAATCCCTAAATCGACTCAATAATTCAATAGAAAAATATGTTTCGTAACTTATTAAAAATAATGCCAACAAAATGAAAAGAGTGATGTAGTTTCAAGGCGCTTAGTGAAGAAATATACAAATATACGTGATGAGCGTAGCAACGTGAATCTAGGCTAAGACCTCACGTAGCATTTCACTAAATGGAATGTCGTGCAATACGTCGCTATTTTAATTTTAACAGATAAGTGTCAAAAGAGCCTAAACGAAGATTGGTTCTTCTGTTGGATCTATCTCTTCAAAATCTGTAATTATCGTTTGAAACATTTTCATAGTTTTTTTCGCTTTTGTTGTATATGTATCAAAAATATCTTTTGACGCTGGAAAAGTTTCACCAAGTTCTTTATAAATTAGGATACGACCATGTATATGCTTATCTACTTCAGAAAATGCATCTACAAGATATTTACGTGTTGTTGTATGTCTAAAAAGCGCTCTAACCATCTTTACTCGCTCTTTAATAGGAAGAGATTCATCAATAGCTTCTGCTATCCTTTTAATATCTAAACGTGAAAGGTATACACCACTTTGTTCCGGCGAAAGAAGCTTTGCTGTAAGTGCATCCACAAATTGTGGTACTGGCTCTTCATCTATTTTATCTCCAGCATCAGGATCTGTATTACCTTCACCTTCTGTTGAACATTTATCTTTTACAAATTTATCAAATTCTGCTCTTAAATCACTTAAATCATTTGGATTCATATTAATTATTTCCTTTTACTATTAATCTGTAGGCTTGCGTTGTAAGTTCTTCTATCATGTCATCATAACCGATATACGTAGCATCTAGCTTATTTGCTCTCGTTTTTAAGTTTGAATACTCTTTTGTATTTTTCATATCAAAATTATACGATGCTAACTTCACCACCATATCTAAGTTATCTAAATCAGAAAAATCGAGAACTGCATCATACGTACTAAAGTCTACTTCCATGCCATATGCAATTCTATTGACATCTACATTGTCTAATTCCATCTCTTGGGTAAACAGAATCAACTCTTCTAAGTCATCATAAAAATAACTCACGCTAAATCCACATGCCATAAGTGAAAATGCTTTTGCATGTGCTGATGTACCAATCATAGCTACTTTACTCACACCTAAATCTTTTAATTTTTCTAAAAGTACACGTGTAACAAATATATCACCACGGAGAGTTTCCCCTTCTTTAAAAACAATATCACACATTCCAGCTCTATTAACTAAATCAGAACTATTATCTAAAATTTCTACCGTTTTTGTAACATATTCATTTGATATAATCGCACCATCTACATGAGATTTTTTCATATTACTCACAGTGAAGAAAAAATCGTCTTCACGTATATTCATTGGAATCATCATAACGTCATCAGAATTCTTTTTAAAACTCTTGTTACAAATAGCAGAAAATCTACTTGCGCCTGCATGTTCCCCTATATACCCAAATAAAGTTGTTTGCTTGGATATTTGATTGTCATTATTCATCATCTTCTATACCCCACAGTTCTCTTGCTTCTTCTTCTTCTGCCTTACATCTGTAACACAGTTTATCTTTCGTGTTTGTGGAAAAAATAACATTACACTCATTACACCTTCTAACTTTAAATGCAATTAAATTTTGTACCGTTGGTTCAAAAAATTCTTTCACATTATATGAAGGAGATTTTGTAATTGCATTTGGCTCACAAACATCATGACAGATATTACACTTCACGCACATAAATGGATCAAAATCAATCTTAGAATTTTTAATGTCTGAAGTTAATGCTCCAGTCGGACATACTCTATAACACATTTGACATGCCGTACAAGCTTCTGTATCCATTAGTTTTTGGGATGTAAATGAAACCTCGGCACCTTCAACTATATGAAACTGTGATGGTTTTTCAACACGTTTTATCGCAGTGTAAAAAAGTTTTCTTTTCTCTGGAAGTTTTTTCTTTTTTAAAAGTGCTATATCTGTTTTAGCTAAAGTATGTTCCGTTAATTCATCACTTGCACGTTCTACTTCGTTTTCAAAATTTTGTTTTGTTTTTGCAAATGTTTTAAGATTGATTGTAGAGAGAAACCCTCTTCTGTCAGTTTTCTCTTCTTTTTCATAAGAGATACTTTCAAGTTTAATCTCTGCTTCATTTTCCATAGCTTCCAAAAGATATGTTGCTTCTTCAACATTATCCATTATTTGTTTATGGCAAGTATGCGCTATCTCACACGTTGAACAATGCCCAATATCAAGAATCATTTCTTTTTTTAAAACTGCCAAAGAGATTAAATGTTCTACACTCAAGGCGGAGAGACATGGAACATTCTTTTTACAGGAAATAAGATTCTCCTCTTCTTCAAGAAAATCAAAAAAGAAATCAGTTACAGAAAAATCTTCTAAACCAAACGCTTCAGTAGGACAAACACCTCCACAACCTCCACAACCCACACATAATGAAAAGTTTATAGAAGGAAGAGGTTTCTCCCCAAACACAATAGCATCTGTTGGACATATAACTTCACACTTATTACATTCACTATCTACACTTAAAGAACGGACACAAGCACTAGTGTCAAGATGTAAAATTGACATCTGTTATTTTGTTTCCTGTGTTAAGTATTCATTGTCACTCAAAATGAACTCTAAAGCCATTTCAGCTGTGTCATAATAAAGTGGCGTTCTTGCTTCATACTTCATGTTTATTAAGTACATTGGTGCCCACTGAAGTAAATGTTTGTTTAAAAATTCATGTTGCACTTCTCTTACTTCTTTCACTGCATCTGCATCATCATTTTCTAAGGCTGTAATTTCAGCATTTGTCAGGTGATGCATAAATTCATACTCTATACCAATATGATCAGCCGATACACTACGAGCTGCCTCAAAATCAACCATAAAATCATAGGCACTATACATATCTGTAACAGGATTAGCCCCACCCGTTTCAATCATTTGATCTTCACGAGTATAAAATGTTTCATAAGGGATAAGGTGGAGAACTGAAAGATTTACAAAATCTGGATTAAAATATTCTTCTAAAAGTTTTTTATCATCCACTTCGTGAAGTTCTTTCCAGTCTCTTAAAGTTGGTAAGAATTCTAAAATATTTTCATCTTTTTTAATTGTTTGAAGAATCTCAATATCTAACTCTTGAAGTAAGATACGAGATAGTAGTGCGTAAATATTTGATCTAGCTTGAGTGTTTTGCATAAGTAAAATTCTTTATTATTTAATTTTTAAAAGAAGATTTTATCTAAAAAAAATAAAACTAGGGTTAGTGCCCTCAACTACTTCATTTGTTCATTATAAATTGACAAAGACGGAAAGGCAAATTCTATGTTGTTCTTCTCAAAAATGGCCATAATTTTATGCATAATATCTTCTTTTGTAGCAAGCCAATCCTCCCAATCAACACTTTTAGTAAAGCAGTATACTAAAATATTTATACTAGAATCTGTAAACTCATCAAGATACACTAACAGTGTCTTTTTGATTCCCTGCGCATCATCCTGAGACACTAATCTTGGACCGGACCTTTGTCTATATGTATGCTCTGTATTTTCTGTTGCTATTGCATGATGCTTATCAAGCATTTCACGTATTTCATAAATAGTATTCTTTATATCTTCACTTTTAGAGTCATACTTTATCCCTAAGTCCATCTTTATTCGACGACCAAGACTTCTTTTGTTCCAATTTTTAACATCTTCATTTGCGAGTATTGCATTTGGTATAGCTACAAGGGCATTATCAAAAGTTCTTAACGTTGTTACCCTTGTCCCTATCTCGACAACTACACCTTGTTCACCATGAACTTCAATCCAATCACCTTGCGATAATACATCAGAAAAAAGAATTGAAAGCGTTCCAAAGAAATTAGCAAGAGAATCTTTTGCAGCAAGTGCAACGGCTAAACCACCGATACCAAGACCAGATAAAATAGCCGTAAGATTCGCACCAGCAAAATGAAGTACCAACATTAAACCCATAATTAAAACCATGAAGTTTACAATTTTTATTCCAACATTAATCACATCATTTTTCACTTTAGAATTATGTGAATCTAAGTTGTTAATTTTTATTTTTGCTACAACATTAAGTATCTTGTAAATCATAAGTGCAAATATTCCACTGTAAAGCATATTAAAAAGTTTAACCATTACATCTTGTGTATTGAAGTCACTAAAGACATAAACAATCATATTAAGATTCAATACTAAAATTAATCTCTCAACATGTTTTCGAATGCTATGTAAAATCTCTTTAGCATATTCTTTATCTGACTCTATATTTGCTACTTTTCTTTCAACAATAATATAAATGAATTTTCTTGTAATGTAAATAATAAGTATTAAAAAGACAATCATCATAAGTTTTACAACATCTAAACCATACTCTGCTAAGATAGGGTTTATTGTGTCAGCAACTCTTGATTTTTGAACCAATAAAGCAAGTCCAATAAGATTATATTTTGAATATTTATTTAAACGATACATTTTATTTTCAGATATACGCAAGTAGTTTAAAACATCTGTATTAATATCAATAATAGCGTAAAAATCTTCGATATTTTCTTTTGCTCTTGCAAGTGCTTTTGAAGTAGACTTAACATTGAGTATATTTTGATAATCGTCTTTAACTAAGTGTCTATTATCAAGAATATTCTTTGCTATGAGTTTATCTAATTTTTTAGAAAACTCTACACTACTTGTATCATCAAGAGCACTCAAAATAGTTCGCATCATATTCTTTTGATTTGTTAAAATTTTAAAAGATTTTACTTGTACCTCATCTCTGAGTACCGCATATTTATTTCCTGCTCTTTTATTAATCTTTATAATTTTTTCAAGAGCAAAGATCTTACTGTCATATATTCCCATTTTGTCTATATAGGCTTGTTTTTTACTCATGATATCTTCTAAACCATCAGCATAACTCTTTTTTTGTTGTAACAAAATACGTTTGATTTCTTCTTGTGTTACATCAACAGAGCCTAGCCGATCTATATACTGTATCTGCCCTGAGATAAAAGGATCATACCGAACCTCAGCACTAAGAGTTACCCAAAACAAAAGTGAAAATATAAGCAGTAAGTTTTTAATCTTAGATTCCTTCAGCAATCATAGCATCAGCAACTTTTTTAAATCCAGCAATATTCGCACCATCTACATAGTTACCTTCAACGCCATAATCTTTTGCAGTCAATGCTACCCTTTTTGCAATTTGTTGCATTGTAAGTTTAAGCCTATCATCAACCTCTTCAAAACTCCATCGACTCATAGATGCATTTTGAGCCATCTCAAATTCACTTACAGCAACTCCACCAGCATTTGCTGCTTTTGCAGGAGCAAAACAAATTTTGTGTGATAAAAAGTCATTGATAGCTTTTGGAGTTGATGGCATGTTTGCACCCTCACTTACACTTACAACACCATTTACAATTAAGTTTTGTGCATCTATATCAGTTAACTCATTTTGCGTAGCACATGGAAAAGCTGCATAACATGGGATATCCCAAACAGCGTGAGCTCCCTCTGGATATTCCTCAACTGGAATGTACTTAGCTTCAGGGTGTACTGTTACATACTCTTCAAGAGAAACTCTACGCTCAAGTTTTAATTCTTTTAAGAGCGCTAAGTCTACACCTCTACTGTCATGTACCGTACCTTTAGAGTCTGTACATGTTACTGGTATAGCCCCAATTTGTTGTAATTTTTCTATCGCATGTAGAGCAACGTTTCCAGCACCACTTACAATACAAGTTTTACCCTCTAAAGACTCTTTTCCTTCCATCTCAAGCATAGTTTCTGTAAAGTATACAACACCATACCCTGTAGCTTCTGGTCTCATTAAAGATCCACCAAACATAAAAGGTTTTCCAGTAAGAATACCTTCATATGTAGAAGTAATTTTTTTATATTCACCAAAAAGGTATCCAATTTCACGACCACCAACACCTATGTCGCCAGCTGGAATATCCATACGAGGGCCAATATACTTATGAAGTTCTGTCATAAATGCTGAACAAAACTTCATTACTTCAAAATCACTTTTTCCCTTAGGATTAAAGTCACTTCCACCCTTACCTCCACCAATAGGTAAACCAGTTAATGCATTCTTTAAAATTTGCTCAAAGCCTAAAAACTTTAAAATACCTTCATTTACACTTGGGTGAAAACGAAGTCCACCTTTGTATGGCCCAAGAGCATTGTTAAACTGCACACGGAAACCTGTGTTTACTTGAATCTTCTGATTATCATCCATCCATGTTACTTTAAATTTTATAACTCTATCTGGTACTATTAGTCTCTCAAGAATTGCATGTCTTTTGTACTTTTCATCAGACTCTAAAAGCGGTGCAATTGAATATATAACCTCTTCCATTGCTTGAAAGAACACAGAGTTCTCAGCACAATTTCCATTTTCAAATTTTTTTATTTCTTCTTCGGCTATGCCCATTCAATATTCCTAGTTTATTAATATTCTCTATTATATTATACTAATATTAATACCAAGACTAAAGTAAGAATATTTTTACGATAAAGAGTTAATTGCTTCTTTTGCTATATCTATCAATCCATCTGCCCCAGGGATAAATGGAATGAGTGAAGTACCTATACCTCCCCAAATCACGATAAGTGCCATTGCAAATATTAGAATTGTACTTATATCTATAGGAAGTTTTTTTTGTTCTTCATCTGACTCATAAAAGTACATCATTGCAATCAGCTTGAAGTAATAATACACCGATATAAAAGCCGTCAAAATTCCAAGGCCTGCAAGTAGAATTTGTCCAGATTCTATAGCTGAAGAAAATATATAAAATTTTCCTAAAAATCCAATAGTTGATGGAAACCCAGCTAAAGAGAGCATAAAGATACTCATCATAAGAGCCATATAAGGTCGTCGAGAAGCAAAGCCTTTAAAGTCCTCATATCTCATTTGTCTTTTACTTTGAGATGCCATAAAACTAAGAATTCCAAAAGACCCAACTGAACTAATAAAGTATGCAATAAGATAAAACATAATTGCTGAACCCGCTACCTCAGAACCCAAACCAAGAGAAGATATACCAATAAGTAAGTACCCACTGTGAACAATAGAAGAACCAGCTAGCATTCTTTTTACAAGTGTCTGACTAATGGCGAGCCATGAACCACCAAGGAGAGTAAGAATAGTTATAACTTGAAGCATCTCTGACCAAAAAATATTTATCTGAGAAAAATTCACAATATACAAACGAAGAGCTATTGCAAATATTGCGATTTTAAATGTTGAAGCCATAAACATGGTGATAGGGTAAGGTGCACCGTGATACACATCAACTACCCATGAGTGGAATGGAACAGCACCTATCTTAAACATAATTGTTATACTAATAAAACTTGCACCTACAATTAAAAGAGTAAGTTCACTAATCTCTTTGCCCGAAACAAACATCGCTATTTCATTTAAATGTGTTGAGCCTACTACTCCATAAATCATAGCAGTACCCAAGATAAAAAAGCCTCCAGTCATTGATCCTAAGACCATATATTTCAACATTGCTTCAGAACTTACACGATTATTTTTATGATATCCAACTAATGCATATATACTGAGTGATGCAATCTCAAGTCCTATGAAAGCAGTCACAAGCTCATGTGCATGAGAGAGCATCATCATACCAAATACACTAAATAAAATTAGGGCAAAATATTCACCATTAAAGTAATGTCTACTTTTAAAATAGTCATGATTGATAAGAAGCGTTAAAATAGCCCCTACAGTGAACATAAAATCAAATATTTTAGAAAACTCATCTAATATAAAAGTATCTCCAAAAATCGCTTCAAATAAATATTTAGAATTTTGGTTTTCAAATACTGCCAATTGTAGTAAAAATGAGAGTACTAAGAAAAATACTGCAATAAGATTGAGCCTATCAAGATTGAATCTTTTTGAATGACTAAGTAAAAGTAAAATAAATGCTCCAATCACTATAATTGCCATAGGTAAAGCTAAGAAAAGTTGTTCTATCATTTTAAGCCTCCAGTATTACTTATTAACATCTCTAAAGTACTCGTTAGATGAGGGTCAAACATTTGCATAAAATACGATGGAAAGATTCCTGTCGCGAGTAATAAAATGACTAAAGGAGCTAACATAACAGTCTCCCTCACACTTAAATCCTTATATTCACAGTCATTATTTGCTTTACCAAAAAGTACTCTTTGAATCATCCAAAAGATATAAACCATAGCTGAGAGCATTGTTGTCGCTGTAAACACTCCAATCCAAAAATTAAATTTAAAAGCACCAATTATAATGAGTAATTCTGCTACAAACCCGCCAGTTCCTGGAAGTCCAGCAATTGCGAGGGCAAAAAATGCAAAAAAGAAAGTAAATTTAGGAGCCTTAGATGCTATACCACCTAAAGAGCCTATATAAACCGTGCCAAATCTTTTATATGTTAAACCTATTACAATAAACATACCCGCTGAAGCAAGAGCATGTGTAGCTATAAAGTATAAACTACCACTCCATGCATAAATATTTGTCAAAAATAAACCTAAAGCGATAAGAGAAAGGTGTGAACCAGAAGAGTACGCGAACATTTTTCTAAGGTTTGGTTCAGTAATTGCACGAATAGCATAATAAAGAAGCCCAATAAGAGCTAAAGTTATAATTGTTGGAGCATAAAACTGTAGTGTATTATCAAAAAGTCCATATCCGAACCTCCAAATACCATAAATTCCAAGTTTAGCCATAATTGATGACATAATTACAACTGCCGGTGTTGGAGCTGATCCATAGGCTGGAGCCATCCAAGTGTGAAAACCTACAAGGGGTATTTTAATAGCAAATGCAAGTAAAAATCCTGAAGCTAACAAAATAGAAGTTTTTGCATCAAAATCTATACTTGCTAAATCATGTAATGAAAAGCTCCACGCTCCAAAAGTTTCAAAATAAACATACCCAATATATAAAATTGAGAACAACATACTCATCGAGCCTAGTACCGTCATAAGTAATATTTTCATTGAATTATACTGATGATGGCCGTTTCCATATTTTCCTATCATTACAAAAATTGGTAAAAGCATAGTCTCCCAAAAGAGATAAAATAACATTAGGTCTAACGATAAAACAGCTCCAGTAACACCTGTTTGGAGTAACATCATGTTATACCAGTAACCTTTTCTATTTTCATGGTACATATAAATATACAAAGGTGGCATCAACAAACTAATGAGAAGTAATATAACTAAAGACAAAGCATCTACTCCAACAAAATAACTGATTCCTGCATTTTGAATCCATGCTAAATTTTTCGTAAACTGCATGCTTCCAGATGGATCAAAATTATAGGTAAGTAGTGCTACCAGAAATAAAGTTGCCACCGATGAAAACATTGCACCTATCTTTAAATACTTTGCATTGGCTCTAAAAATTCCAAGAACTACAGCAATAAAAAGCGGTAAAAATATAATGTTTGTTAAAATATTATCCATCATTACATCATTCCTAATTTAAATATCATATAATAAGACATGGCCGAAGCTCCTATCAAAATATAAAGAGAATAATATCTTACTTTCCCATTTTGAAGTTTTGCAAAAATCATAGCAAATTTTTTATAGGACCAAATATTAAAGTTGATAATTCCATCAAAGATCTTAGGGTCCATAACAGTAACTATAAAATCACTTAAAAATAAAAGTGGTTTCACAGTAAAGAACTCATATATCTCATCAATGTAAAATTTGTTAATGATGAGTTTTTTATAAAGCCTATCTTCTTTAACCTCTCGCATCTCAACTGCAAACATTTTATATGCTATGAACATTCCCATTAAGCCTAGAGTTACATTGAGACCACCAATCATATACTCTATAGAATGTGAAATATGAAATTGACTATCTGGCAGAGCTAAAAAACTATTAAACCAAGAAGTTCCTCCATAAGCTTCATTAAGACCTAAAAATCCAACACTCGCACTTCCTAAAGCTAAAACGACTAAAGGTTTTGTCATAGAACCTGGAATTATTGCAAGCTCTTTTTCATCGTTTGACTTTGCATGAAACACTGTAAAAAGAAGTCTAAACATATAAAAAGCTGTTAACATTGCCGTAAGCGAACCAATACCCCAAATGACATAATGCTCAGAGGCAAAAGCTGCTACTAAAATGGCGTCTTTAGAAAAGAAACCTGCAAACGGTGGGATTCCACTAATTGCCAAGGTTGCAATAAACATAGTTATATAGACTAAGGGTAAGCGCTCTTTGAGTTTTCCCATTTTAAAAATATTTTGCTCATGATGAAGTGCAATAATTATAGCTCCTGCTCCCATAAATAAAAGTGCTTTAAAAAAAGCATGGGTGAAAACATGAAAAACACCACTACTGTATGCTCCTAGTCCAACAGCTATAAACATATAACCTAATTGACTCATTGTTGAGTACGCAAGAATCTTTTTTATGTCACTTTGGTACGAAGCAAGTATTGCTGCAAATAGTGCAGATGCCGCCCCAATGCTTGCAATAAAAAGTCCTATATTCGGAATTTCTACATAAAGAAAACTGTATCTTGCAACCATATATACACCAGCTGTAACCATTGTTGCAGCGTGTATAAGAGCTGAAACTGGAGTTGGTCCCGCCATTGCATCTGGCAACCACACATAAAGTGGTATTTGCGCTGATTTTCCCATAGCTCCTATGAAAAGAAGTACACCTATAAGGCTTAACATTTCATGTTCAACTTGGGATATATTTGCTGCTATGCTATCAAAGGTAAATCCTGTTCCCTCCAAAGAGATAAACAACAATGAGATACCCATAATAAAACCAAAATCTCCTACACGGTTCAGTATAAAAGCTTTATTTGCAGCCGTAATATTTGATGATTTCGTATGATAAAAACCAATAAGTAAATAAGAAGAAAGCCCAACTAATTCCCAACCTATAAACATCATAATAGGATTATCCGCTAAGATTAAGAGAAGCATACTTCCCATAAAAAGATTAAAGTAAGAAAAAAACTTTCCATAAGCAATATCCCCTTTCATATATCCCGCTGCGTAGATATGAATAAGCGTACCAATAAAAGTAATAAAAGAGATCATAACCACACTAAGTCTGTCTGCCATAAATGCTACTTCTATATGAAGTTCACCAACATCTATCCATTTTATAAGACTATGATGAAGAGTATCACTCCCATTTAAAAGTTCTGCTCCTACCATAAAAGATAAAACCGTAATAAGTAACGGTGTACCTACACCAATAAATGTATAAAAAAAGTATCGGTTTGCTTTAGTATTTCCAAGATAAACTAAAGCTATGAGGAGTGCTGATAAAAAAGGTAAAAGGACTATTAAACTAAGCATTATTCTTTTCCTTGTGCTAGTGCATCAAAATCATCACTATCAATAGTTCTTCTCGTTCTAAAGATTTGTACAATCATCGCTAAAAACAATGCAGCTTCTGATGCAATAACTGCTATCATAAGAAGTGCTATAACAGACCCATCAGGATTTCCTAAGACTTTAGAAAAAGTTGCGAGTAAAAGATTTACAGAACTAAGCATCAACTCGATAGACATATAAATCACAAAAAGATTTCTTCTACTAACAAGCCCCACTAGTCCTATACTAAACAGTACGGAACAGAGGAGAAAAAATAAGTTTGGACTCATAAATGATCCTTAAGTTTTTTATCATCTTTTCTGGCAATAACAATAGCGCCAACCATAGCTGTTAAAAGTAAAATAGAAACTATTTCAAAAGGAAGTACCCATTCACTAAATAAAAGAGAGCCAACAACTTTAGAAGTAACTGGTTCAATCTTCGAAAAATGAGTATACATATCACTCATACTCTTATATATTAATAGCGTTATAGGCGAAACTAAGATAACGCTAAAGACAATCCACTTATACTTGTTTGGTTCATGAGGTAAGTTTTCCTCTTTTGCATTTATAGTTAAAATTGTGAGCATACTTAAAACAACAACTGCTCCAACAGATACCATAATTTGGGCTATTGCTAAAAATCGGCTATCGAGTAATGCGAACATCCCAGCTAATCCTATCATCGCTACTAAAAAACCAAAGGCAGAAAATATAGTTTGCTTGTTTGTAATCATAGCTATACTTCCACCAAGCATAAACAAGGCTAAAATTGAGAATATACTAATCTCTAGCACAACTATCCTCCTCTCCAAAAGCACCCTTATGGGATAACAACTGCTCTTTATCCATTACAAAGTCCTCTCTATTATTTCCTGTGAGTGAAAAAATACCTGTGTCCATACGAATCGCGTCACAAGGACAAGCTTCTACACAGTAACCACAAAATATACACTCAAGCGTATCTATAAAAAAACTCTCCGGCATTTTCTCATCATGTCCATCTTCTCTCTCAGTTGCTTCTATAAAGATACAATTTGAAGGGCAAGCTGTTGAGCACATAAAACATGCTACACAAGCAATAGAATTGTCTGGCCTATGTGTTAAGCGGTGAAGTCCACGCCAACGGTCTGTTATATCTGTAGGTTGTTCTTCTGGATACCTGAGAGTATCCACGGCATTGATATCTGTAACATTCTTAAAAAGGTGTTTAAAAGTAACCTTTACTCCATCAAAAATAGCAGGTAAGTAGAGTTTGTCTTTAAAACTACTCCCATGTCTTTGTGTGACTTTAATATTCATAAAGAAACTCCCACAACCACTAAGGCTGTTATAAAAATATTTAAAAGTGCAAGAGGAAGTAAATAGTACCAACCTAATTTTTGCACTTGGTCATAACGAAATCTTGGTACAGTCCATCTTATAAGAATAAAAAAGATGTTAAACATCATTAACTTCACCACAAATACTACAATTTGGAAAAGGGTAATAGCTAAAGAGTTTACAAGTGAATTATCTGCAAGATAAACAAGATACACTAAAATTGCCTCAACGAACAGAGTCATTGCTATCATTACAATAGTTAAAACCTTCGTTTCAAAGTTTCTTCCATCATCGGTTGAAACACTAGGACGAACAGTGTTGTTTTTACGCATCCATTTAATGAGGATAAAAACAATTATAGGCATCACTATCATTATGCTATATGCAAAAATAGAGAAGTTGGCATGTAGCATCTCGGTTGAGACCCATGGAACCTGGTAACCACCAAAAATCATAGTAATTATCACAGCACTTGCTGTATTCATAGCTACATATTCGCCCATAAAATACATTGCAAATTTCATTGCTGTATACTCTGTCATAAAACCAGCAACAATCTCACTTTCACCTTCTGCAACGGTAAAAGGGTTACGGTTTGTTTCAGCAAAAAGTGAGACTATGAGAATAATCGCGGCCAATGGCTGGACTAAAATTCCCCATGCTGGAAGGAAGCCAAAGAAAGTTCCACTTTGCCACTGTACCATTGCGTTAAAATCAATAGTGTCATATGTAATAATAAAAGCTAAAATACTAAGGCCCAAAGGTAATTCATAACTAATTACCATAGACCCTGCACGAGCAGCACCAAGTAGTGAGTACTTGTTGTGAGAAAGCCATCCACCAAAAATAACCCCAAGAACACCTATAGCACTTATAGCCATATACCAAAACACTCCATAGTCAATTGGTAAAGGTTGCACACGTAAACTTTGTCCATCTATAACTAAAGTATCAGCAAAAGGTATAGCCATAAAAGCCAACAATGCAGCAACAAAAGTTATGACCGGAGCTAGCATAAAAAGCCATTTTCCATTTTTTATATGAGATGGATAGTATTCTTCTTTTAATAAAAGCTTCACCACATCAGCGAAAGATTGAACAACTCCACCAAGACGAAAGCCAAATACATTTGTTCTGTTTGGTCCAAGTCTATCTTGTACTAAACCAGCGACTCTACGCTCCAACCACACCAAGACGGGAATGGTTAAAAGTGCTAGTAATGCACCTAAGACAAAAGAAACCAAAGCTACTAAAAGTGCTGCAGTACTCATCCTCTGAGCCTTTGTATGTATTCAATCACACTAGGAATTGGATTGTTCTTATCTATTGCTTGTTCACATTTTTGTGTAATACCATCTTCATTAGTTAATGTTCCAGAGCTTTCACTAAAAGTAGCAAGAGGCAAAGTAAGTCCAGTATTGTTTCTTTTATGTGTGAAGAAATTTATCTGAGATTGTGCATTAAAATTTTGAGGATGGTTAAAATTAATCACAAGTGCATTTTCACTTGGCTCAGATGAATTGATTTTCAATCTTTCTATTGTATAAGAATTAGCAGCTCTATTTGCAGACCTGAGCATATCATCTTTAAAAGTTTCATCTCTATAAACAGCTAATGGTGAATAAACTTTTGCATTTATATCTAAAGCAAATACTAAGATAGCTTCGATCTCTTCGGTGTAAAGATTTGCGTCAATTATGATAGCCGTATTATTTTTATGTTTTTCTATTAAAGATTTTGCTTTTTGCATCGCCTCATCATCCGATATGTCTTCACCGTTTAAACCAGCAGTTTCTTGAGTGTTTTCCTGAAGTTCTTTATAAGAAAGTCTCCCCTCATCACACATAAAGAACCCATTTACAGCATCATTTCTACGAGGACGGAATCTATAAATTGCATCATCTTTATACTTGATTTTATTATGATCAATATAAATATTACATCCCTTCGCACAGCCATGACAAATAGAATCTACAGTTTGTAAGAGCCACACTCTTTGAGAAAATCTAAAATCTTTACTTGTTAATGCTCCAACCGGACATAAATCTACAACATTCATAGCATACGGATTATCAAGTTTTCTTCCAGGCATCGTACTTACTTTAGCCTCATCTCCACGACCTATAATCCCAAGTTCATGAGTCGATGTAATCTTATCTGTAAATCTTGTACAACGCGCACATAAAACACATCGCTCTTGATCGAGCATAACACTTGAACCTAGATCTACATGCTTAGCGTGTTTTACCTTCTCTTGAATTGTAACCTTAGTATTATGAAGTCCATAGTCCATATAATAATCTTGGAGTGAACATTCGCCTGCTTGATCACACGTAGGACAATCCACAGGATGGTTAATGAGTTCAAGTTCTAAGATATCCGTACGAATTTTTTTAATGGTGTCATTTTTTGTATCGACCACCATATCTTTTGTAATTAATGTATCACAAGCAATTTGAGGACGTTTTTGCCCTTCTATCCCAACCATACACATTCTACAATTTCCATCAGCACCTAAAGATTCATGATAACAAAAGTATGGAACTTTAATATCTTCTTTTATAAGTACATCTATTAAAAGTGAACCTTCTTCTGCCTGATGGCTTCTGCCATCAATTATAATGTCAATCATTTTTCTGAACCCCTTTTTTTCATCATTATTTTCTTCTTGTGTTTTGTCTAATTGATATTATGAATTGATAGATTAGATATGCAATTATTATTTTATATAGTAACAAATGAAAAGTCATAGGGTCTTTACTTGTCATAATTGAAAATGGATTTATTTTGTCCGCTAATGTATTGAAAATTTCTCCAAAATTGCAAAAAGATACTAAATTCACAAACCATAACGGAATTATTAAATATAAATATTTATAAAATAATTTAAAATCATGTAGTAAAAATAAAAGCAACATAACATTTATAATATGATAAGAGAGAAAATCTCCCAAACTATGGGACATATCATTTATTTGAAAAAGTGCTATATAAAAAAAGCTAATGGAAAACATCCATAAAATTGGTAACAACCAATCCTGAGAATGGTTTGAAGATATTTTATGAAATTTAAAAACTAACCATTCAGCAAAATTTTTAACATCAAGTTCTTCTTCTCTTTTTTCCATCTCTAAAGCATAAAACTTATTTGCTTCGATGATATTATCTAACTTTTCAAAAGAGTGTTTTATGATTCTTGCTGTTTCACGATTTTCTATATTTTTAGATTCTAATTTTTTTCCATCTTTATTTTTTATGTTTAAAAAATTAGCTTCATCTTTAAAAAATGTATTATCGAAATTAAGTTTATTTCCTTTAACATTATTAAATAATGCCAAACTTTCAAATTTTGTATGTATAAAATTTATATTATCATAAAATGTTGTTTTAATAAATGAGGTTGTGCCATTAAAAATAATATTTTGAAAAGTTGCTTTTTTATAAAGTTTACAATTCTCAAATAAAAATAAATTATTAAATTGACTACCTTTTAATTCGAAATAATCACAAAATAAACATTTTTGAAAAGATATATTCTTAGCTTTTTGAATTAAACTAAAATCAGTTTTTCCTAAAAATCTACAGCTATCAAAATTAATGTTTATATCTTTATCTAAGTTATAAAAAGATTTATGATTAAGATCATTAATAATAGAAACTGGAAATATTACTCGTTTATACTCATATGTAAACATCTCATAATTAAATTCATCCTTCATTTCTTTGCCAGATTTTTTCAGATCATTTTTCTGGCTTGTAACATTATCAATCTCATCTTGAATCTTTTCCCAAAATTCCTTTATTTTATATTCGCTCTTCTTCCAATCTTTAGAACCATCATCTTTAAATTTATACCATCCATTCTCTTCTGTTTTTTTACAATGTAAAATACATTTATCTTGTTCGTAAACATCTATCTCATTACATACAGAACACTTAGCCATCACTTCAACCTCTCCATCAAGCCAAAAGCTCCAACATCAAAACGGCTAAAAGCAAACCATTTTTTGCCTAAATCTTTCAAAGAAGCACCTATATGATACACCTCTTTCTTATCGATTATCATAAATCTATCATGAGAATCTTTGAATGTTTTTATACTTATATTTTTATACTGAGAGTTGTATTTTTCTAAATCTAATTTCAGTTGTTTAGATATGGCTTGTGTGTAAATAATTACAGTTATATCTTGATTCTTAGAAAAGAGTGTGAGGGTTGTGTCGTCTATATAGTTATCTATGAGAGTTATAGAAACTTTTGCATCTCTTATCAAATCCGCTACAAATGTATAAGCATCAAAAACTTGCCCGTTGTAGAAAATTCCTTGTTTTGGTTTTAGTGATTTAGATTCAAGAGCATAAAATAGTTGGCTGAAATTATCATCATGTTTAGATAATCTTTGCTCTATTCTTTCAAATCTTTGGAACATATCTAGATTTGATTGTATTACTTTTCTCATAGTAGCAAATGTTCTGATAATTGATACAGTTATTTCAGATGCAACTTTACTTTTAAGTATAGTTGCTAACATATAAATACCTTGTTCCGTAAAAACTTTTGGATTGATTCTTGTTTTTGAAAAATTTGCGGTCGAAACTTTCGACCGCAAATCTTCAAGTTCAGTATCTATAAGTTCAAAATAAAAATCATTTGGAAATTTATCTCGGTTATTTTTTACTGCTTCATTAATTCTTTTTGTCTCAACCCCATAAAGTTCTGCTAAATCTCTATCTAACATAACCTGCATACCACGGATAGTATTAATTTTACTTTTTATATCATTATGATTATCAGTAGTAACTATCTCATTGAGCATATTTATTACTGCCTTGTTTTTTTGTTATATTCATATTGAGTGTCTCTCTATTTTCATCTCAAATTCATCTCTAAACTTTCTAACAAAAGAGTTAATCACAGTAGAAACAGCCGGAGCAAAAACACAAATAGTTTTTCCATTCATAGTTCCTGCGATATCAAGTAGTTTATCTATGTCTTCTTTACTTCCTCGTTTATCTAAAATCTTACCAACAAGTTTATCAGTCCAACCAGTTCCTTCTCGACATGGGGTACATTGTCCACAAGATTCTTCATGGTAAAACTCTAAAAGATTTTTCAAAGCTCCTACCATACAAGTATCTTCATCCATGACAATCATTCCACCAGTTCCTAAAGCACTTCGCATAGATTTTAATGTCTCATAATCCAATGTGACTTTTTCAACCTCATCAGCTGTTAATACATCTGTTGATGCACCACCAGGAATTACAGCTTTGAGTTTTTTACCATTTTTAATACCGCCACCAAAATGATTAATGTACTCAAGCATAGAAGTTCCAAATTCAGCTTCATACACTCCTGGTTTTTCCACATGACCACTCATCGCGAAAAGGAGTGTTCCTGGACTTTGCTTCGTTCCATACTCTCTATATGCTGACGCACCATTTTGTACGATAAAAGGAACCGAAGCTATAGTCTCAACATTATTTACAAGTGTTGGATTATCAAAAAACCATTCTGGTTCTTTTTGTTTTGGTTTAAGGCGAGGATGACCACGTTTACCTTCCATAGATTCAAGTAAAGCTGATTTTTCACCACAAATATACGCACCAGCTCCACGGTGAAGTATTATCTTGCACTCTTTTAAAAGTCCGGCTTCATAGGCTTCATCTATAGCCGTCTGTAAAATATCTTGAAACTGTTTATATTCGCCACGAATATAAATATAAGCATGTTTTGCTTTAATGGCGTAACATGTAAGTATTATTCCTTCTATTAAAAGATGAGGATCCTTTGAAATGATTTGTCTATCTTTAAAAGTTCCAGGTTCACTCTCATCACAGTTCACCGCTAAAAAAGAAGGTTGCTTAGAATCCTGAGGCATTAAAGCCCATTTATCTCCAGCAGGTGCTCCACCTCCACCTTTTCCTCTTAAGTTAGACTCTTTAATAATATCAATAATATCAGTTGATGAATACTCATCCATCTTTGATAAACTTTCATATCCCCCATAAGCTTTTGCAACTTCTATAGTATGAGAAAAGTCTAAATGAAACTTACGAGATACTAATCTACAATCTCTCATATAAGCTCCTTTAAAATTCTATCTACCTTCTCATTTGTCAGGTTTTCATAAAAAACATCATTTATTTGCATAACCGGTGCCGTACCACAAGAACCTAAACACTCAACATGCTGGATTCGTACATCCTTAGATTTTAAATGTTCTAAAATATCGTCACTTCTACAAAGTTTACAAGAAAGTGTTTTACATACTTGTACATTGAGTTTTTCTAAAGGTTCGAGGTGAAACATCGTATAAAAAGTTGCAACCTTATATACTTCCATTGGAGACATATGTATAGTTTTAGCTATTGCGTCAATTGCATCTATGGAGATATACCCCTCTTGGTATTGTGCCATCCAGAGACATGGTAAATTTAAAGCATTTGGATTTGGATATTGTTTTTTTAATTCTTCTATTTTTAATAAATTTTCTTTCGTAAATGTAAACACTATCTGTCCATCTCCCCTGCTATAATATTTAGACTTCCAAGTGTCATAATCGCATCCGCTACTTGATAGTTTTCTATAATTTTTGGATACGCTGACATATGATAAAAACTAGGTGGTCGTACTTTTACCTTATATGGTGTTCCACTTCCATCACTTACGATGTAAAACCCAAGTTCACCATTCGCAGCCTCATACGCTCCATAGTATTCACCCTCTGGAACATTTACTCCATCAATCACGAGTTTAAATTGATTCATCATCCCTTCAATTCCACCATATACACAAGATTTACTTGGCATTGTAATGCGTTTATCTTCAACACTTACAGGTCCATCAGGGATCCGCTTCACCGCTTGGCGGATAATTTTTAAGCTCTCATTCATCTCATCAAAACGAACCATCATTCTGTCATAGGTATCACCAACACTTCCAACAACCATAGCAAAGTCATACGTTTCGTATCCATAGTAAGGCTTTGCAAATCTCAAGTCATACGCAACACCAGATGCTCGAAGATTTGGACCGGTGAAGCCATAGTCTATCGCTTGAGCTGCAGATACTGGTGAAACATTTTGTATACGATCATTATAAATTCTGTTGTGTGTAATCATCTTCAGAGATTCTGAGATTCCAAAATCTATCTTTGTAAGAACATCTGCTAAATCACTTTCCCAACCATCATATAAATCATGTGTCATTCCACCGATTCTCATATAAGAGTTTGTCAGTCTTGCACCTGTAAGTTTAGAAAGAAAATCATAAGCATTATCCCTAGGGTTATAAAGATACCAGTAGTTCGTTTGTCCACCCATGTCTAGCAGTCCCGCTGCTAGACACACAAGATGATCAATTACACGAGAGAGTTCACCAACAATTACCCGAATATATATTCCACGCTCAGGTAAAGTGATTTCCATCATCTCTTCAACCGTTTTAGCAAAAGCAATGTTGTTCATAATTGCAGAACAATAATTGAGTCTATCTGTATAAGGAATAATTTGATTGTAGTTATGATTTTCACAACTTTTCTCAAAGCCACGGTGAAGATAACCAATTTCAGCAGCTGCTGCAACTATCTTTTCGCCATCAAGAGCAGCAAGTGTTCTAATAGTTCCATGACTTGCAGGATGTGATGGTCCAAGATTTACTATCATCAAATCATCTCTATTCATATCGAGCTTTCGCTCTTGGAGAAGTGGTTTCATCTCATCCATCAAATCTTGAGAACTTGTACAATATTGTCCTTTAGTAATCCCATAATCTTTACGTAAAGGATGTCCAACAAATTCATTATGATTAAGAAGACGTTTGAGCATTGGGTGGTTTTTAAAGTGTATACCGTATTGATCATATACTTCTCTCTCAGCCCAGTCTGCTGCGTTAAAAAGTGGTGAAATAGTATCTACACCTATTTCTTCATCTTTTACAAAGACTTTATAGACAATCGTATCTTTAAATTTATAATGGCGTAAAATATATACTAGTTCAAATCGTGTTGCTTGAGGATATGCTTTATTTAGATTGTCTACACATGTAATATCAAGTAAAAGAGTAAAACCTTTTTCTTCTTTAGCTTCTTTAATAGTTTCATAAAGTATATCTGCTTCAAGCACTATACTAGACGTCATCTAACTTACCTTTAAATTCAGTATTTCGTACTTCAAACTTAGCTTCACGTTTAAGCTGTCTTTGAATATCTAGTATTGCATCTATAATAGCTTCAGGACGAGGAGGACAACCAGCGACATAAACATCTACTGGTACTATCTCATCTATGCCTTGAAGCGTTGTATAGTTGTCATAAAAGCCACCTGTTGAAGCACATGCACCAACTGCTATAACCCATTTAGGTTCTGGCATTTGATCATAAATTTGCTTGAGTATGGGAGCTTGTTTATAACTAACAGTTCCCGCTACAACCAGTAAATCCGCATGACGTGGTGAAAATCGTAAAACCTCAGCACCAAAACGAGAAATATCATAACGGCTCGCTGCAGTTGACATAAACTCAATTGCACAGCAAGCTGTTCCAAAAACAAAAGGCCATAGAGAAGCTTCCCTACCCCAGTTTATAACTGCATCTATCGTTGTAGTTACAACCGCGTCATCTAACATATGTGTGTTACTTACGTCCATTTTAATATCCCTGATTTATATACATACACAAGTCCACCAATAAGAAGACCCATAAAAATAAACATTTCAAACAAAGCAAATAAACCTAATTCACGAAGATTTAAAGCCCATGGAAACATAAAAAGTACTTCTACATCAAAAATGAGAAAAACAATTCCAACAAGAAAAAATTTAACATTAAAGCCATCCGAAGAATCCTTATGTGTCAAACGAATTCCACCTTCAACAGGTTCATTTTTTCTAACATTATCACTTGAGACACCTAAATATTTTGTAAGATGAAAAAGTAGAGGTAAAAGTATTACCAAAGCAGCTATCATAAAAGAAGCTAAAAGAAGAGAATCGTTCATTGTACTCACTTTATTTTACAGTTTAACTTATGATACTATTATTGTGTTACGATACTGTTACAATACCTATAACTATTATATTAGTATGCTCTTATTGTTACTATTATGCTTCCCATTTCAAGTAATTTCTTATATTTTTAGAGTAAATCATATAACTTAGTTATAAATAATAAACGGATTTATAGTACAATAGTAATATATGAAAAAAAGGAGTCCTAACATGGCTAAAAAAACTAAAAAAGAAGTATCAAACGAAGAGATTAAGGCAGCTAAAAAATTAGCTAAAAAACAAGATAAGAAAAAAGCACAAAAACAAAAAGTTAAAAAAAACAAAGCTAAAAAAGAAGCACAAAAAAAGCTAAGAGTTAAACTTGACAAAAAGAAACAAGAAAAGAAAAAAGCTAAATCTAAAAAGAAGACTAGAAATTCTAAAAAAGACTAATTAGTAACTAGAGGGAACTTTCCCTCTTCTTCTGCGTAAAACCTTACTTTAGTGCAGTACTCACCATCATTCTACGTAAATAAGCGATTTTACTCTGTAGAGGCAAATCTTTTGGACATACATCTTCACAACCTAAAAGTGTCATACAACCAAATACACCATCTTCATTACCAATAAGACTATAATAATCTTCATCTGTACGGTTATCTCTTGGATCTAAATGAAATCTTGCTACTTTATTTAAACCTACTGCTCCAACAAAATCATTGTTCATTTGTATATTTCCACATCCGGCTACACAACATCCACACTCTACACAACGATCCAATTCATAAATCTCATCTGCTAAAGCTGGTTCCATTCTCTCTTCTAGTTTATCTGCATTTAATGTTTCTTCTTTTTCATGTATCCAAGTCTCAAGTCGGTCATTTAATCCCTCCATCCATTTACCTGTATATATAGACAAATCTTTTATAAGTTCAAAAAGAGGTAAAGGAGCAAGTGTAATATTTGTATCAAGTTTTGAAGTTAAAGTACGACATGCCAATGTTGGTCTTCCATTGACTAACATAGAACATGACCCACAAATACCCGCACGACATACAAAGTCAAACATTAAGGCATTATCTTGATGTTCACGTATCTCATTAAGTACAATATACAGAGTCATACCATGGGCTTCTTCTACTTCAAACGTCTCCATGTGTGGGAAATCTTCGGGATCATTAGGATCAAACCTTAAGATACTAATTTTTAATATTCTTGGTTTTGTATCATGGTTCATATATTTTCCCCTAATCTTTCATTTACACCTTGGTATTTTGGTGGTAATTTATCTAAGTATGGCATTAAAGCATTTTGGATTTCAAAACGATTCGAACCCGAAGCTTTTAGTTTTTCTGTGATTGCATCGACTGTATCTTGTCTTGCCTTTGTATCTGGATGATGTTCTGTTAAATCTTTTCCATAACCACGGAAGCCTGGTGGTAACTCCATATTTTCTATAGGTATTTCTTCATAACTCACAGTTGGAAGTGTTTGACCTTCCTCTGGCCATGAAGTTATAGTTCTATTTAACCAATTTTCATCATCACGTTTTGGGTAGTCCTCACGTGAGTGAGCACCACGACTTTCAGTTCTTTGTAATGCTCCCAAAGCAACTGTAAGAGCAACTTTAATCATCATTTGTGTTCTATAAGCATTTACCAAAGCTGGGTTTGCCGCACGAGACTTACAACGAAATACTTCTATATTTTTAGAACGTTTATAAAGTTCTTCTAGTTCATCCACTGCTTCTTGGAGATCTTTACCATTTCTAAAGATTCCAACTTTATCCATCATAATTTCTTCCATACGACGACGAAGAACATAAGCATCTTCACCATTTTCTTTTGTTAATAAGGCTTCTAATCTTTCTTTTTGTGTCTTGAGAGCTTCTTCAATCTTTAAAGAGTGTATATGCATAGAACTCTCATGAGAATCACAAAAGTCTGCTATATATTCTGCTACCATCATGCCTGAAACAACTGTTTCACTTACAGAATT
Source organism: Sulfurimonas sp. (assembly GCF_047622445.1). GTDB lineage: Bacteria > Campylobacterota > Campylobacteria > Campylobacterales > Sulfurimonadaceae > Sulfurimonas. Next base: position 9,842 of record NZ_JBLHOE010000025.1, on the reverse strand, counting down.
TCCACCAAGACGGTTAAATCCATGTAAATCCCAGCATGCAGCTTCTCCACATGAGTAAAGACCTTTGAGAGTTTGTGATTCGCCAGTATATTTAGTTCTAATTCCACCCATAGAATAGTGTTGCGTAGGACGAACTGGAATCCAATCTACAGCAGGATCAATTCCTAAAAAATGCTCACAAATCTCTTTTACTTCACGAAGATTCTTTTCAATATGATCACGACCTAAAATCGTAATATCTAACCAAAGGTGATCTCCATAACGAGATTTTACACCCTTACCTTTTCGCATATGTTCTGTCATTCTACGGCTTACTACATCACGAGATGCCAGCTCTTTCTTATCTGGTTCATAGTCTGGCATAAATCTGTAACCGTCTTTATCTAATAAAAGTCCACCATCACCTCGACAACCTTCAGTTGTTAAAATTCCTACTGGAACAATAGCAGTTGGATGAAACTGTATTGCTTCCATATTTCCAAGTGTTGCGATACCCGTCTCAAGTGCTAAAGCTTGACCAATCCCCTGACAAATAATTGCATTTGTAGAAACACTATAGATACGACCATATCCACCAGTGGCGATAGTAGTAGCTTTTGAAACATAAGCAGTTAGCTCCCCAGTTCTTAAATTTCTAGAAATGGCTCCATAACAACGACCTTCATCAGTAATGAGTGAAATCGCTTCTTGACGTTCATGGATTACAACTTTTTCTTGCTTAGCCTTGTTGTCCATCGCATAAAGCATAGAGTGGCCTGTTCCATCAGATGTATAACAAGTACGCCATTTCTTTGTACCACCAAAATCACGTGCTGTAATGAGTCCATGTGCTTCATCTTTTTCGGTAATTGTCACTTTTTGGGCATTGATAATAGCCGACCTATCTCCACTCTGAACTCGACTCCAAGGAACTCCCCAATGAGCTAATTCTCGAATTGCTTTTGGTGCACAATGAACAAACATTCGAGCTACTTCTTGGTCAGCTCCCCAATCACTTCCTTTAATTGTGTCAGAAAAATGCACATCTTCATTATCGCCTTCACCCATGTTAGAATTTGCTAAAGATGCCTGCATTCCACCTTGAGCAGCTGCAGAGTGTGAACGTTTTGGTGGAACTAAAGTAAGGACTACTGCATCATGACCTCTTTGCTTTACTCCAGTCGCTACACGAAGACCTGCAAGACCTCCTCCAATGATTAAAACATCTGTATATTTTATTTTCATTAATGTTTCTCCAAGTGTATCGTCTCAGATTTATATTTCACACCATCAGAAAAATCATGGTTGATACCTATATAGGTATATTTTGCTAAAGATGCTAAACCAATTAAGATGTACGCAACAATCATAAATTTCATAAAGAGTTTAAATCTAGCACGTGAGACTTTCGTATTTTTTCCTTCCATAAAGCCCCACTTTAATGCAAGTCTATACAGACCAACAAAAGCATGAACAACAACAGAAATGAGAAGTACAAAATATAAAGGACCCATAAACTCATCAACAATTCTTGATGAACTTGCGAATGGTCCTATATTTGATGGTTGCGTCATCATAATATAGAGGTGAATAGAACCTGCGAAAAACATTATAAAACCCGTAAGCATCTGAACCATCCATAAAGATGTGTCTTCATGCTTCATTGTAGATACATGTTCTTTCATAAGTTTATATCTTTTGTAGTCTGATGGAAATTTTCTCATTGCGGTTGCTGCATGGAGTATAAAAATGATAAATATACTTGCTGCGAGGAATGAAATAATTCCAGGATATGTTTCACCGAAGAAATAATAACCCTCAAACATAATTGTCATCTTATACATTGCTTCATTGGATATAAGGATTGACGCTTCAAAAAGAATATGTCCCATAATAAAAATTGCTAAAATTAATCCCGTTGAACTTTGAATAAAATCTAGCCTTGCGGGTGTTTTGTCTATTTTCTTTTGTTTCATTTATACTCCATAATCTTTATGTTTAATTTATTATCAAAATAGTACTATAAAATACTAATAATATGATAAAATCATATGTAAAGGCAGCATATGACATACACAATTATTCATACAATTCATATATTTTCAGTTTTTATTTACGGTGGTTTTCTCTTTGTGGATATTTTATTTTTATCTAAAATGAAACAAACTCTCTCAGAAGAAGAACATAAAGTCGCTCGTGAGGCTATCATGATACATGTAAGAAAGGTTGTACCTTACGCCCTTATGGTTGCAGTTGCAAGTGGAATTTACATGTTTTTAAATGTTTTCGGTAAAATAAGTGAAGATGGTATGAGTTATTTTCAGATTACACTTAGTATCAAAGCATTTTTGGGGTTATGGCTTGGTTTTCGAGGTGTAAATCAAAAATTATTTGGTATCAATCCATGGATATTTAAAAGACATACCTTTCCTTTTTTACTCGTTATTATTATTATTTTCTTATCTCAAGCAATGTATTTATCATAAATTTGTGATTTTTATGATAGAATATTTTACCAACTATAAGGCTTACCTATGTTTACAAATCTAAGTATTTACAAAAAAATGAACTATTTGGTTGCTGTAGCAACTTTAGCAGTGCTTGGCGCGACAATATTTGTCTATGTGTATATGACACATCTTGAGAGTGAGTATGCGCATTTGTCGAAGAACTCTATGGATTCTGAACTTCAAACACTTGAAATTGAAAAGAACCTAAACTACATTAGTCGTACAACAAGAGATATCATCCTTGGTGGAGATTACAATAAAAATATCACTAAACTCAAAGAATCAATTAGTACTATAGAAAAACGATTTCTATCTTTAGAAAAAATCATGGCACAAGATACATCCCTTGCTATAGTCACAGAAGCTAAATTCTCCACTATGAAGTTTTTAAATAGCTCTTTGAGTATGATGAATGCTTTAAATACGGATGATATTCAAAATAAGACTATACAAATTTACAAAGACTATAAAAGTAATTTAACCCCTTTAGCGAATGCTTCAAGAACCTCTTTTAAAAAGCTGCTTACAATCAAAAGTAAAGAATTAAAAGAAGACTCAGAATCATTTGCATGGCAAATGAACTTTTACAAAAACTTTGTTTTTATTCTCGGATTTAGTGTTGCTATTATTGTATTTGTTATAGCGACATTAACACGTAAATCAATTATTAAAGGTATATCTGATTTTTCAGACCTCATTAAGCTTGTTGCAGCAGGAGACTTTAACCATGAATGTCAAAACTGTGAAAGTACAACTGAACTTGGTATACTAGGTTCTCAACTCTCAAAACTAATGACAAGTGTAAAAATGCTTATTGGTGAAATTAACTCTACCATTACAGATGCCTCAAAAGGAGTGTTTACTAAACAAATATCTTCGACTGGGATGGAAGGTGAATTTGTTCATGCAATTGATACTGTGTCTAAAAGTATTGACTATATGAAAGAGCAAAGCTTAAAAGTACAAAGAGATCAATTCAACTCACAACTTAGTTCAAAAAATACTAATGTTTCAGAATCATTATCTATTATTATTGCTAACTTAAAAGAAAACATTGGAGATTTAAAAGAAGTAACTAAAGCTACGCAAACTGCTTCTGACTTATCTACTAATTCAAAAGAGCAAATATCTGAAATAGTGGCTGAATTAAATGACTTAAATGGGCAAGTAAATTCTAATAATTCAAATATATCCGAACTCGCTGACCAAACAAATCAAATTACATCTGTTATAGAACTTATTACAGATATAGCTGATCAAACAAACTTACTTGCTTTAAATGCTGCCATTGAAGCGGCACGTGCCGGTGAACATGGTCGTGGATTTGCTGTTGTTGCTGATGAAGTACGTAAACTAGCAGAACGTACACATAAGGCAACTGGTGAAATATCTATCTCAATTAAATCTTTACAGCAAGGGATGAGTGAGATTCAAGGAAGTTCTAGTCTTATGAGAAATTCTGTTGAATCTTCAACAGAAAAAATCAATGGTTTTGAGAGTACATTAGAAGAATTAAGTAATAATTCTTCACAGATTGTTACATACTCTTACGGAATGGAAAATAGTATCTTTGTTGTTCTTGCAAAACTAGATCATATTTTATATAAGTCTCGTGCATATAATTCTGTTATGTCACTTGAAGTTTTACTTCAAACACAAACTCCTCATGAGTGTCGGCTTGGTATTTGGTATGATAATGAAGGTCAAGAAAGATTTTCTAAAACTAAGGCATATTCTAAAATACAAGATCCACATAACATGGTGCATAAAAATGCAAATCACAATCTGTCATATTTAGATAATGATGCTACGAATGCAACATTAGAACATGCGGATGAAATACTAGAGAACTTCGATAAAATGGAATATGCTTCAAATGAGTTATTTGAACTTATGGATAGTATGCTTCTAGAGTCAAGATCTTAGAGTATTAATTTCCATCATCATATTTCGAGTTAGCATGCTTGTCTTTTTTATATCGACGAGCATTTTTATTTTTATCTAGTTGATTTGTCTCATGAAGAATCTCATCTTTAATATCTTCTATACTTTTTTCAGACTCTTTGAGAGATACAATTTTCTTTACTAATGTTTGTAAATCTTTTAATTCACCTTTGTAAAGGTCTATTTCATCAATTCTATTTAAAAGTTTTAAAGCATTGTCTATCTTTTTACTAAAGCCTTTTGTTGATAATTCAGGCGTGTTGTTTAGATAAGAAAGTATACTTTTATGAAATCTCTCCAAGGCTCTGATGTACCGAAGTCTATTGGAACTATCTATAACTTTTTGTGATGCTGCCATTGTAACCCTATTTTATTTGATATACTTACAAAATTATATCACTAAAAACTTGGAGAATAATTGAAAAAAATACTTTTAACATTACTTATTTTAGCTTCATCACTTATAGCGGAATTAAAAAACGAATATCTAAGTAAAAAATTACTCGATTCAAAAATTCCTATGGTTGACATTAGAACTGTTGGAGAATGGAAAGAAACAGGAATTGTTAAAAACTCTATCCCTATAGAATTTTTCACTGAAAAAGGCACTTACGATATCCCTTCATTTCTTGCAAAACTCAACACTAAAGTTGATACTAGTAAACCTTTCGCTCTCATATGTAGAACGGGAAGCAGAACTAAAATGGTAGCAACCTTTCTTTCAGATACATACAACTATCAAGTAACCAATGTTACGGGTGGGATTATGATTCATCAAATGAAAATGACTGACATAGGTTTAGTACCTTTTAAATAATGCCAACTTGGTTAAAATTTCTCTTCTACTTAACACTAAGAATTGTTATAACTTTTAGTATCTTAGGCTTTTTTATCTTTTTACTTTGGGGAGCCTTATACCTGCTATTTGTAAAATAACTTTTTTTCTTTTGTATAAAATTTAATAAAAATTCATAATAATTACCTAATACATATATACTTATGCTAAAATAATTTAGATATTACAAAGGATCTACCAATGTTAGATAATCTTTCTATTAAGTTAAAACTTACTTTAATGGTGTTTATACCCGCTTTAGTTATTTCTATACTCCTAGGTATACAAACGTATAAAAGTAGTTCCCACCTAGATGAACTACAAAAAATTGAACAAGCCACTATTTTAGCCTCTAAAATAAGTGCTATGGTACACAACACACAAAAAGAACGTGGTGCATCTGCAGGTTTTGTCGGTTCTAAGGGTAAGAAGTTTATAGATACTCTTCCAAATATTAGAAAAGATACAGATGCTACAAAAGCTGAAATGGAGTCCTTTTATAAAAGTATGGATTTTACGCTCTACCCTAAAGAGATGCAAAAACAAATGGATGATGCAATGCACCGTCTCTCTCAACTTTCTTCAAAGAGATCAAACATCAGTTCTCTTAATTTTAATGTACCACAAACAGTTGCTTACTACACTCCTCTCAATGGTTCTTTTCTTGATACTATCGCATATATTGCCAAAATGAGTTCAGACAAACAAATGACAACTTCTTTAACTGCTTTTACAAATTATCTTTACTCAAAAGAAAGAGCTGGAGTTGAGCGTGCAGTAATGACAGGAACATTTGCAAAAGATTCTTTTCCTACAGGCTTTTATGCAAAGTTTGTAAAACTTATGAGTCAGCAAGAGACATATATGAAAAGATTTTTATTTTTAGATTCCCTACAAAATAAGCAATTTTATAAAAAAACCCTTATAGGTAAACCTGTTGAAGAAGTCCAGAGAATGAGAGGCATTGCACTTTCACACATAAATGGAAACTTTGAAATTGATGCAGCGTATTGGTTCAAGACCATTACTGCAAAAATCAACCTACTTAAACAAGTTGAAGATCATCTATCTGGTGGTATTCTTACTCAAGTAGAAACACTCAAAGATAAAGCAAGTTCTGAGATGATGATTAGTATCATAGAAGGTATCGTACTAATCATCTTAATTATTGGTTTTGGAACTACTGTAGCGAGAGGCTTAATTAAGCGCATATCTTTATTTAAAGAGGCACTAGACAATATCGTTACAACAAATGATTTCAGCCAACCTATTGCTTGTCAGGCAACAGATGAACTGGGTTCTATTGTTCATTCTGCAAACCATACAATCCATGCTGCACATGAAGCAATACAAAATGCTACACAAGCACTAGAGCAATCAAATGAACATGCAAGCCAAAGTCAAGAACAACTAGAGAGAAATACTTTAACGCTCAAGCTTACAGCACTGCTTAGTGAAGGTGCTAATTCTGGATTATCACTTGTTCAAGATGGAATGTTGCAAAATATGGATGCAGTAGATATTATAAATGAAAAGAATACACAAACAGAAAAGATTGTGGGTGAAGTGGAAATATCTACTGCCGAAATGGGAGATTCACTCAATACTATCTCTCATAAAATGAATGATAGCAGAGAAAACTCAAACCAACTTAACACAAGTGTAAATGAGATTACAAATGTTATATCACTCATCAAAGATATTTCTGATCAAACAAACCTCTTAGCATTAAATGCTGCTATTGAAGCGGCTCGTGCTGGAGAACATGGACGTGGATTCGCTGTGGTAGCTGATGAAGTACGTAAACTTGCTGAGAGAACGCAAAAGGCTACAAGTGAGGTTGAAGTTAACATTAATCTACTTAAACAAAATTCTTCTGCAATGCAAGAATTTTCAGAACAAATGGACACTGAAATTACCTCTTCACTTGATAAGCTCGATAACTTTAATACTAATCTTCACCAGTTAGTAGAGAGTGCACATAGTATTAAAGAAGAGAATCTAGAGATATCTAGTAGAATGTTCTTAAATCTTGCCAAAATAGATCATGTCGTATTTAAACTAGGAGGTTATCAGAGTGTATTTGCAGATAATGATGATCTGAGCTTCCCTACTCATACTGAATGTAGATTCGGAAAATGGAAAGCAGGTAAAGGAAAAGAAAGATTCCACGCTAGTCCTGCTTTTGCAAAAATAGACACTCCACATAAAGCTGTTCATGATGCTATTAGGTGTATTCCCGGTTGTATCAAAGATGGGTCAACGAAAAATGCTATACAGATGATAGAAGCATTTACTAAAGCCGAAGCAAACTCTAAAAAGTTATTTAAGGTTCTAGGAGAGCTTTAAGCCTTCTCTTTTTGAGTTACACTGATTCCATTTACTAATGCATAAAGCGTTGGTAAATACACAAGATTAAGTACTGTCCCCCAAATCAAACCAAAACCAATAGAAATTGCGATAGGCTGTAAAATAACTGCTTGTCCACTTGCATAAAAAATCAATGTAAATAAACCTAAAAATGTTGTCACTGAGGTAATAATAATAGGACGAAGTCTCAGTTTAGCTCGTTTAAAAAACTCTTCTGCGTTACGCGTTCCATGAAGGAAATCAAGCATAATTATTCCATCATTTATGACAACACCAGCAAGCCCAAGTATACCAATCATTGACGGCATAGTAAGATTGATTCCTAAAAGCTTATGGCCTAAAAATGCACCTAAAACTGAGAGTGGGATTACACTCATAACCATAAGTACATATTTTATTTTTGAGAAAATCAATAGAAGTGTTAGGAAAATTAAAAAAACTGCTAAAACAACTGTGTTTTTCATGTCAGATTTAAGCTGTTTATTTTTTTCTTTTTCACCGAGTAAATCAACTTCTATACCTGATTTTTCTACTACTAAGAGGGTATCTTGTATTTGATCTAAAACTTCATCAGGAGTAATTACTCTTTTATCTACTTTTGCATAAATAATTTTTACAATATTTCCATTGAGTTTATTGATTTTTTCATAATCTCTTATTTTGATTATTTCTGCTACTTCTGTAAGTTTTACAAATGTTCCATCTCCCACAGGAAGATTAAAATCAAGAAGTGTCGCAGTTTTATCTTTATTGATATCCTCTGTTTTTATCTCCATAACACCATTTTTATTAAATGTAGTAGTTTGTCTTTTTTGTAAAAAATAATCACTTAACACTCTAGACACAGAAGCTTCACTAAGACCTAAGAATTCACCATATGAATTCACTTTTATTTTATACTCCATCTTTCCATAACGGATATTATCGCTAAAGTTCACAACACCTTTAACCTTTGAAATATCTTCTGAAATCTTTTTAATAGCAACTTCAAGAGCCAGATTATCACTTCCAGATAAATTAATCTGGATATCACTTCTAATAAGTCCAGGCTTATCTTCTTGAACGCCTAATTCAACCATATTATATTTTTCTCTAAATGGCTCAATAATTTCTTCAGCACGAGGTGCAAGTATAAAAGTTCTATCTTCTCTTCTTGCATCTGCTCTCTCAAAATCAAAACTAAAATTAAGGATCGGATTTATGTATTGATTTATCCATCCTTCTTCAATCCTGTCATATAATTCTATGGTAATAAAGAATACACTGTTGTTTAACTCTGTCTCCCCAGCTAAGCTTCTTCTATACCCAGTAGTAGTAGATATTGTTTTAATAGAGAACTCGTCAGTGTGCTCCTTTAATGCACTCTCTACCTCTGCTGCTATTTTAAATGTCTCTTCTATGGGAGTATTTATGTCTAGCTTACCTGAAATATAAAGATTGTTTCCATCGAAATTTGGAAAAAACTGAAACTTCATAGACTTTGCAGTCATCACTGTAAAAATTGGGATTAATATTAAAAACAAAAGTACAAAAGTCTTTTTATATGTAATGTTGAAATGTAAAAGCTTTTCATATAAGTTTTGAAATGGTGCCCAATTTACAAAGTTGTTGCTCTTTTTTAAAAATTCACTCGCGTGTAATGGTAAGAATAAGAAACTCTCTAACAAGGAACCAATCAAAATCATTACAACAACAATAGGAACTAAAATTAAAAATAATGCTATTTCCCCTTGCATCATAAACATAGGTAAAAAAGCTGCAGCCGTAGTGACCGTCGCTAGAGATACAGGTAAAATCATCTCTTTAACACCTACGATGGCTGCTTCATGATTATCCATACCTTCATCTATATGACGCTGAATATTCTCCCCGACAACAATCGCATCATCAACTACAATCCCAATAACGATCAAAGCCCCTAAAAGAGATACAATATTTATGGAATATCCCATATAGTAGATAAATAAAAGCCCTATAATAAAAGAAAAGGGAATTCCAAGTGCAACTATAAATGCTATACGAAGATTTATCAAGATAAACATAGATAAGAACACTAAGATGAGTCCAAACATAAGATTTGACACTACTGTATTTAAACGGCTCTCTACAGGCTTAGAGCTATCTTTGTAAAAGTTAAAATCAACACCCTCGTAATTTTTCTTTAACTTCTGCATTTTTACTCGTAGAACTTTAGATAACTCTAT